>CANJPY010000016.1 GCA_947476255.1 Chthoniobacteraceae bacterium
CACACTGACCAGCCCCCGACGAACTTCGCGCAAGCCCCTTCCGGGGCCGGCTGCGCTCAGCTCGCTGTGCTCGCTATCGCTCCGCCGCCCCCGGAAGGGGCAGCCAGTTCGCAAAGAACCCAATTACAGAACAAACTTTACACCGGCGAAAGGACGAAGGCGCTCCCAAGAAGAAGAATGTATTCCGAGCGTCCCTCAGATCATGTCCAGGCTTCTGCTGAAAAAACGCTCCTCGACAAAAGGTCATACTTCTGGTAATACCGCAGAATGAACGTCGCTAAAGTAGCCATCTCGCTCGATCAGCGCCTACTCCAGAAACTCGATTCTCTGGTCGCCAACCGCATCTTTCGATCCAGAAGCGAAGCCATTCAAACTGCGGTAAAAGAGAAGATTATACGCCTTGAGCACTCTCGTCTCGCTCAAGAATGTGCCAAACTTGACCCCGTTCAAGAGCAACAATTGGCTGACGAAGGCCTCCTAAACGAACTCTCCGAATGGCCAGAATATTAAGAGGAGATATCTTCTGGGCGGAACTGGATCCGACGCAAGGCCGCGAACAATCAGGAAGACGCCCGGTACTGATTCTCAGTCATGAAGTTTTTAATGAAAGATCCGGAACCATCATCGCCGTCGTACTCACAAGCCAGGAACCGAAAGCAGGCTTCCCGCTTACTTTAGAGCTTAACTCAACTTCCCTACCGAAACGCTCATGGGCAAAGATGAGTCAGATCCGCACTCTTTCAGTATTACGTTTAAGCACCAAGATTGGCCGAGTATCGCCAGAAGAACTGAATCAAATAATCGAAGGGCTTCATGAAATCATAGGAGCCTAAAAAGCTGAGTTGTACCGAAATTCAATCCCCCCCACGCCCAAGCCGTCTCATAAGTCGCGGAGCAACACGCCTTACATACAGACTTGCGAGCGAGATGTAATCTGAGGGCCCGCGCCCGCTCTCCCGATAGTACCCCCGGGTTAACGCACCTGCTTTAATCCCTTCTCCAGAACCTTCCAGACGTTCTCGGCAATGCGCTTCTGCCCCTCCGCGTTCGGATGAATTTGATCTTCCTGATTCATCTCCAAGATACCGCCGACGCCTTCCAGCAGGAAGGGCACGAAAAACGCAGCGCAGCGTTCCGCAACCCTCGGGAAAACAGCGGCAAAGGCCTCCCGGAATTCAGCCCCCAGATTCAGGGGCATTTGCATCCCTGCGAGGATGACGATGGTGTCCGGATTCTTCATCCGCACGGCGCGTATGATCGCCTCCAAATTGGCCTCCGTTTGCGCCACCGGGACTCCGCGCAACCCATCGTTGCCGCCCAAGGCAATCACACACACCGCGGCCCCCGTGCCCAAAACCCACTGGATCCGGCGCAAACCGCCAGCCGTGGTGTCGCCGCTGACACCGGCATTCACCACCTCAAACGGCAAACCACTCTCACGCACCCTCTGTTGCAACAAGGCGGGATAGGCTTGAGAGCGCTCCAACCCGTACCCTGCAGTGATGGAATCCCCCAAAACAACCACCCGTTTCACCGCGGATTGCGCATAACACGCCCCTGCGTGCACAAACAGGAGCCCAAGCATTTTTCGGCGCGTGATCATTAGTATTTTGCGTGAACCTACAACGTAGAGCAACGTATGGCCATGGCTGATCACGCCTCCCTGCTCTTCATCTCCCCCGTTTTAGACGTCCGCAACCTCACCAAGGTCTACACAGATGGAGACCGCTCCCTCACCGTGCTCGACAATGTCTCCCTCGCGCTGGCCCCCGGTGAAACCTGTGCCATCGTCGGTCCCTCAGGCAGTGGAAAAACCACCCTTCTCGGCTTATGTGCGGGCCTCGACGACGTCACCTCCGGTTCGGTTTTACTCGCGGGAAACCCATTGGACCATCTCTCCCAAAACCAGCGGGCTGCCGTTCGCAGCGAGCACGTCGGGTTCGTCTTCCAAAACTTCCAACTCATTCCCTCCCTCACTGCTCTGGAAAATGTGCAGGTGCCGATGGAATTACGCGGGGAACCTGGCGCCCGACAGGCCGCCGAGCTGTTACTCCACAAAGTCGGCCTGGGCGGCCGTTTGAGCCATTATCCAAACCAACTCTCCGGTGGCGAACAACAGCGCGTCGCTCTCGCCCGCGCCTTCGTGCGTCCACCGCGCATCCTCTTTGCCGACGAGCCCACAGGGAACCTCGACACCCATACCAGCGAACTACTCGTGAACATGCTCTTTTCCCTCAACCGAGAAAGCGGTACCACGCTTGTCCTTGTCACGCACGACCTCGGCCTCGCCGCGCGCGCCTCCCGTGTCGTGCGCATGCGCGCGGGCCGCATTGTCGAAGACACCCGGTCCGCCCCGCAACCTGACACGAACCCGCAACCGAACCCGCAACCGAACCCAGCCGAGCCCCGGCACACGGCCCCGCTGCCCAACTCGCACGGCAGCAATTCCACGCACTCCGCGTAGAGGGCACAAAAACAGCCTCTTTTTTTACAGGTATGTTTTCATTTGCGTACGCCGTTTTCACCGCTTTGTGCCGCCCTTGGGCGTGGCGCATGGCTTGGCGCGACAGCCGTAGTCAACGCGGCCGGCTTGCCCTGTACGCGCTTTCCATTGCAGCAGGCATCTGCTCCCTGAGCGCCATTCACGCTTTAAAGCGCAGCGTCCAGGAAGGTATCAATAGCCAGACGAAAAACCTTCTTGGGACCGACGTTTTAGTCTCCTCGAGACGCCCGATTTCCAAAGAGCGCCTCGAGAGCGTGTCCCACCTTCTCAAAGAAACCGCCCGTGAAACCGCTTTTTCCTCCATGCTGCGCGCTCCCGCAAGCGATCGCACGCGCATGGTCCAAGTCCGGGCCCTTGAAGGTGGATATCCCTTTGGCAACAGCGTCCAAACCGTCCCTCCCGACGCTTGGGCCCACCTCCAGAGCCAGCCGGGAATTCTCCTCGAACCCTCTCTTCTGATGGAACTCGGCGTGCACGAGGGTGACAAAATCAAGCTCGGCGCCCTCGAACTCCCGGTCCTCGGCTCCGTCCTCAAAGGCGTCCCTCGCAGCAACCGCTTTAGCGGCTTCGCTCCCGAGGTCTTTGTGCGCCACGCCGACCTCGCAGCCACAGGCCTGGTCGGGTTGCAGAGTCTCGTCTACCACCACTCGGCCCTCGAACTCTCCGCCTCCACGGAAAGCAACCGCCAGGCTGCCGTGTCTGAAATCCGCAAGGTTTTCTCCGAAAATGGCGTCCAAGTACAAACGCCTCAGGAACGCCGCGAACTTGTCGGAGAGAGCCTCGAAAAAGCGAAAGAGTTTCTGGGAATCACGGCGTTGACGGCCCTTGTGCTCGGAGGCATCGGCGTCGCGGGAGCCATCCATGCACACATCCGCAAACGACTCCCCACCGTCGCGCTCCTCCTGTGCCTCGGGTGCCCCACTCCGCTCGCGAGCGCCATTTACCTGATCCAAGCCGCAGTTCTCGGGCTCTTCGGCGCCTGCCTCGGTGTGCTCGCGGGCGCCCTCGCGCATGCGGGCGCGGTGCATCTCGCCGCAGCCAGCCTGCCCGTGAGTGTCAACGCCATCCCCGACCCGCTCACTCTTGTGCAAAGCGGGGCCGCGGGCTTTGTGCTTTGCTGCGGCTTCGCCCTTCTCCCACTGCTCGGAATCCAGGATGTGCCGCCGTCCGCCACCCTTTCTGGACGCTCTGAAAGCCGGCAAGGATCCCACCTGCGCAAACTCATCGTCTACGCCTTGATCCTCCTGCTCGTCTGGAGCGTTGCGCGCCTCAACGGCTCAAGCACGAGCCGCGCTTTGGGTTTGAGTGGCGCACTGTTGGGGGCGTTTAGCTTGCTCGCCGGGATTTCGTGGGGGCTTATGTTTTTTGCCCGAAAAATACTCCGGCCAAGCTGGCCCTACGTTTTGAGGCAGGGAGTTTCCAACCTGTTCCGGCCCCAAAACCAAACCCTTCTTTTTCTCCTGTCGCTTGGTCTGGGAGTCTTCCTTCTGCTGTCCACGTGGCTCACGAAGGGTCTCGTGCTGGGACAACTCCAAATCGACCCCAACGGCGGCAGCCCCAATCTCTACATTATTGACGTTCAACCAGATCAGACTTCCCTTCTGGCTGGAATCTTGTCGAACCAGAACCTGCCCCTTCTCGAAGACTCCCCGATGGTCACCATGCGCATCGAATCCGTGAGAGGACTGGCCCTTTCTGCGCTTGAAGACCGCGCCAAACCCAAGGCCGAGGCCCCTACCAAGACGCCGACTCAACGCGTCCCCCGCTGGGTCATGGAACGCGAATACCGTTCCAGCTATCGCTCCACACTGAACGCGACAGAAACGGTTGTGGCCGGAACGTGGCCTCCCCCAGCTTTCCAAGCGCAGGACCCGGTTCCGATCTCTCTTGAGCAACAGCTTGCGAGAGACCTTCAGGTGGGATTGGGAGATGAAATCGTCATGGATGTGCAAGGCGTCCCCATGAAAACGCGGGTGGCCTGTCTGCGAAAAGTGGACTGGAGCAAGTTCAACCTGAACTTCTTCATGATCTTCCCCCCCGGAGTCCTCGAGGGCGCGCCCCAGTTTCACCTGCTCACCACGCGTGTTCCCAATGCAGAACGCTCTGGCGCCCTTCAACGTGCGCTTCTCAAAGACGCCCCCAATGTCAGTGCCGTTGATCTTACCTCCGTGCTCGCAACCGTCGGGGAACAACTGCAGAAAGTGTCCCGGATCATCGAACTCATCGCGCTTTTCACCCTCCTCACTGGCGTGCCCATTCTCGCAGGCGCACTGCTCCATGGGCGCGAGCAGCGCATCAAGGAAACCGTTTTACTGCGCACTTTGGGCGCCTCGGAACGGCAGGTTCGTATCATCATCATTATCGAGTACTCGACCCTTGGGTTGCTCGCTGGCTTGGCGGGTTGTATTCTGGCTGTGGGCGCCCAATGGGCCGAATCCCGCTGGATTTTTAAAACGGGAGTATCCTTGGAATGGCTTCCCCTGTTGGGCACCCTGCTTCTGGCTCTTGCAGGCGCCGTGGCTGCGGGTTCTGCCCTCACCCGTGGCATCTGCAGCCATTCTCCTCTGAGCGTCCTCAGACAGAGCTGAGAGGGGGAGCGCTCAGCGACGGCGGCACAAAAGCTTGAGAAAATCAGATTTTAGATTGGCACCCCCCAGCTTAGGCATTAGTTTTGGCACGTTAGTCAACGGAAGGGTGGCTGAGCCCGGTTTAAAGCACTCGACTCGAAATCGAACGTTGGAGAAATCTGACCGGGGGTTCGAATCCCCCCCCTTCCGCCATTTTTCTAGACAGAGAGAGGAAACACAGCCTCCTCGGAGAGACTTTCATCTATCAGTTGACGAGGTCTTTTGCGTTTGCTGAAGTTCCGACATGGCGCGAGGCACGGAGCTACGATGCAAGCCCTGAATTGAAGGCTCATGGTGAGCAAAAAGGGCTGCCCCTGCTGGAGGCGGGGTGCGGGTGGCAAACCTCGCTAGGCAAGAGTTGCTTGGGTACGGCTGGACTGAGCCGAGAAAGGTGCGGCTTGGAGGGTTGCTATGGAAAAAGGCATCGGTCTCCTGAGCATGGAGCGAGGAGCATCTGGGCATGAAAAATACAGCCAATGGGAACTGGGCCAGCCAACGCATCGATTTATCGCAGATTCATTAGAAGGTTTCAGGGAATTTGAGGCGGTTTGTCTCTGAAGAAAGGAATGAAAATGAACACTGACCCCCAGTTCCCTAGTTCCCTACTAGTTCCTGCTTTCCTAAAAGCGCTCACAGCGCTCCCAACTCTCTCAGCGGCACTCCAACACAGCTCCCTCCCAAGCACAAGCGGACGGACGGCGCGCCGCCATGTCGCCAAGCGTTATTCCCCCGCGGGCACGACCGTGAGCACCGCCTGGGCGCTCTCCACCGTGTTGCCGAAATCATCTGAGGCCACTACAAAATAACGCCCCGCGTTGGTCTTCGACACGTTCGACACACTCAAAAACGGCGACGAACCCGAACTCAACAGCAACCGCTGCCCCGACGCTCCCACCTTGTACCACGAATACGCCGAGGCACTGCCAGAAAGCTTCACCCCGAAATTCGCCACACCCCCCGCACTCACCGTGATCGACGAGGGCGGGACCAAGACCGTCAACGGATTCACCACCCCTGCCGTCACTCCCGTCGCCGCACCCCATGACGTCACCAAAAACCTGATCGACCGCGTCGATTTCGAAGTTTTAACCGTGAACATAAACTGGCCGGGTTTCTTGCTTAACCCGGGCGTCGAAAAATCAATACTCGTCCCGGTCTGGCCGGCAATCGGAGTGTAGGTCCCCAAACCAAGCGGCCCCCACGACCACCAATAACTCGCACCCGAACCCGCCCGCATCGCCATCTGCAACACGTCATTGGCAGGCACCTTCCCCTGCAGATCCACATACCCGTTGTTAGGCACCTTGCGCAAATCAAACGACCGCCCCGCACGAAGCAGACGCGCATCATAAAACGCCACGTCCAACTGCACGATCGCAGGCGTGCTTTCCACGCTCCCAAGAGCGTTGTACGCCACCACCGTATACAACCCCTCCGCTTCCGTCGTCGGATCATAGATCGTGTACGTCAACGTAATCGGCGTCCCTCCCCCCACCAAACGAACCGGCGCTCCTATCAATACCCCGTTCTTCTTCCATTGATACCAGAACGAGGAAATACACAGCGCCTTCGCAGACAACGTCGCATTGACTCCGGCAGCGACCGTCTGCGAGGCCGGGTGCGCGTAAATCACGGGCGGTCCCGCGATCACAATCTGTGCCTTCGCACTCGTCACCGTCCCCAGGAAGTTGCTCACCTCCACCGTGTAACTCCCCCAAGATTTCGAAGACAACGCCTTGATCTGATACGTCGCACTCGTCGCCCCGCTCAAGAGCACCCCGTCCCTGTACCACTGGTAGCTCAAACTCCCGGACCCCGTCGCACTCACACTCAACGTCACCGGCGAGCCTTCCGCCACCTCCGCAGACGCCGGTTGGGTCACAATGCTCACTGGCAGGTTCACCGACAACGCCGCCGCTCCGCTCGTCACACTCCCCGCAGCATTCGTAATCACCACGTCATAACTCCCCGCATTCGCCGCCTTCGCGTTCGCGATCGCGTAACTCGCGCCCGTCGCCCCGGCAATCGCCACTCCGTCCTTGCGCCACTGATACGTAAACGGCCCCGAGCCACTCACCTTGATGCTCAAGGTCGCAGGAGCCCCCAAAGTCACCGTCACCGGTGCGGGCGCAGTCACCACAGACGCCGGCAAAATCACCGAAAGCGTCGCCGCAGAAGACGTCACGCTCCCCACTGGATTGGTGACCACCACATCGTACGCTCCGGCATCTCCAACCTGCACACTGGCAACCGTATAACTCGCAGCCGTGCCTCCCGAAATCGCGACACCCGCCCTGCGCCACTGATAAGTCATGGGCGCCGTGCCAGTGGCCGTCACGCTAAAGTTCGCGGTCTGACTGAGCACCACCGCTGCCGAAACAGGCTGCGTGGTGATACTGATCGCAGTGTTCACACTCACCGTCGCCCCAAGGCTCGTCACACTGCCCACCATGTTGCCCACCACCACATCATAGACGCCTGCGCTCGCACTTTTCGCGTTCGTAAGCGCATACGTCGCATTCGTCGCTCCGGCGATGTTTGCGCCGTTCTTGCGCCATTGATACGTCAAAGGCCCCGTCCCCGTCGCCTCCACACTGAATGTCGTGCTGCCGCCCGGATTAAGCGCACCGCCGGCAGGCTGCGTCGTGATGACAACGGGCGTATTCAGCCCCAACGACACAAGATTGCTACTTACGGAACCGGCGGGATTTGTCACCACCACGTCGTACCCGCCCGCGTCCCCTGCGCCCGCTCCCGCAAGGGTGTAGGAACTGGAGGTTGCGCCCGCAATGGCCACCCCGTTTTTACGCCACTGATAGCTCAAGGGCGCCGTCCCCGTCGCCGTCACGGAGAAGGTCGCATTGGCTCCGGGATTCAACACCGCACTTACGGGTTGTTGCGTAATGACCGCCGAAGAATTCACCGTGAGCAGCGCCGCATCACTCGTCACACTGCTGCTAGGATTGGACACCAGCACGCTGTAGGAACCCGCGTTCACCGTTTGCGCATTGGCAAGTGTATACGCGGCAGAGGTCGCACCTGAAATCGCCACGCCTCCCTTGCGCCACTGGTAGGAAAACGGAGCCGCTCCCGCTGCCACCACGGAAAAAGTCGCACTCGAACCAGCCGTGACCGTTACTCCCGTGGGCTGTGCCGCGATGCTCACCGGCGCGCCCACCGTCACAGCAAATGTCCCGCTCGATACATTGCCAAAGGTGTCCGTCGCCGTGGCCGTCACCGTCGTCGTCCCTACCGCAAATAGACTCCCGCTCGCCGGGGAATAGACAAGCGTCGAAGACCCCGTATTGTCCACCGCACTCACCGTACTCAGCGCCACCACCATGCCACTCCCGGAGGACGCAAAAGTACTCGTCCCTGCCAGGCTCAGTACCGGCGGCAACGTGTCCACCACGCCGCTCGCAGAGAGCGTTCCTCCACCCAAACCCGTCGGGCGTCCGCGCGCCAACCGGAAGCCATAAAAGTAAGTCGTGTCGGTCGGAAAATTGTAAGCCCTCGCCGCACTCCGGGCATCGTCCGCAAAGGCTCCCCACGCAGTCCCCCGCTGAATCCGGCAGTTCCCGGTGGACGCTCCCCGCGGATTACTCCCCCCGCTATACGACGCCCCATACCAGTCCCAGCACCACTGCGCCACGTTCCCCGCCATGTCGTACAAACCGTACCCATTTGCCGCAAAACTCTCCACCGGACTCGTATACGGGTTTCCGCCCGTGGCATAGACCGGATGGTAATTGTTCACCGAACCGCTCGCGTCATAGGTATAAGTGGCGCTCGCCTTGTAGTTCGCCTGACTCTGCGAAAGCGTATTCCCCCACGGAAACCGTTTCCCGCTCAAGCCCCCGCGCGCGGCCACCTCCCACTCCGCCTCCGTGGGCAACCGATAGCCGTTGGCGCTCCAATCGCAGGTGACGGCATCATTCTGCGTCGTTCGATACACCGCTCCGCCCACCTTGTAACAAGGCGTCAACCCGTCTTTCTCACTCGCCGCGTTCGCCCATTTCACGGCGTCGTACCACGTCAACGTCTGCACCGGATGGTTCGCCGCCTTCCCCCCTCCTGCGGGCAGGTCTGTGTACCCGTTGCTCGCCCCCCACGTCCGCACCACATCCCACTGCGCCTTGGTGGTGTCGTTCACGGAAAGGTAGTACGGACTCAGCGTTACAGACACCGTCCCTGCGTTGGTGATGTCCCCGTCCCCGACCAGATTCCCCATGGAGTAAGCACCTCCCGGGATCGGCGCGAAACTCCCGCCGGCGCCATCCAGGAGCGGGGTAATGCGCATCTTCGCCCGCGACGTTCCGGAATTCGGGTAGTCCGTTCCCGCGTCCCAGACGATGTGTTTGCCGGTGCCCGCCGTGATGGCAGCGCCGACGTCGCCCGTAAGGGTCGCCATCGAAGTGAACGTCGTTCCCCCATCCATGGAAACGCCCAGTGCCATACTCGTAGTGCCACCCGTCAGCGTATAATAGATGTCCACAAGCTTGGAGCCGTCGGTACGCTGCGCGAAGGTGACGGCGCTGGGGGCTGGGAGATTGACAGTGAGTGAGGCGGCCGCGCTGGTGACAGTCCCCGCGGGATTGGTGATGAGCACGTCGTAGGAGGCTTCGTCGCCCGCGCTCACGCTTGCCAGCGCGTACGAGGCGGAGGTGGCGCCGGAGATGTTCATGCCATTCTTGCGCCACTGGTAGGTGATGGGCGCGGTGCCGGAAGCCGTTACCGAAAGCGTGGCGCTATTTCCGCTAGTGACCGATAAAGATAAAGGCTGAGCAGAAATGGTCGGCGCCACTAGAGGAATTCCAATTCGAATGACATTTTCGGTCGCGTCAGCGACGTAAACAGATCCGGCACTATTAACGGCAACTCCATATGGGAGGCAGAAAACCGCAGCGCTTCCAACGCCGTCAACGTTGGACTTCAAGCCGGGCGTACCTGCAATGGTCGTAACTGCGCCTGCGGGATCGATTCTTCGGATCACACTGTTGCCAGAGTCCGCGACCAGAATATTTCCTGAGCTATCCACTGCCACTCCCACAGGAGTGTTGAAGCGTGCCGCACTCCTCGTTCCGTCGACGCTCCCGGTAGTGAGTGCGGTGCCAGCCAAGGTCGACACGACACCTGCACTGGTGATCTTGCGAATCACGTGATTAGAAGAGTCTGCCACGAAAACATTTCCACTGCCATCTGTGCCAATCCCAACAGGGGCGTTGAACCTCGCGGCACTAACATCCCCGTCGATACTGCCAGGGCTAAGTGCGGCGCCGGCAAACGTCGAAACAGAGCCTGCGCTGGTTATTTTCCGAATCACGTGATTGGAAGAGTCCGCCACGAAAAGGTTTCCCAAACTATCGATGGCAATACCGCGAGGGCCGTTAAATCGAGCTGCGCTTCCCATTCCATTGGTGTTGCCGCTGATTAGGGCCGCACCGGCAAAGGTTGATACCACCCCCGCACTGGTGATCTTGCGAACCACATGATTGGAAGAGTCCGCAACAAAGAGATTGCCCGAACCGTCGATTGCAAGGCCGTAAGGGGAATTGAACCGCGCGGCACTACCCACTCCGTCGCTACTCCCACTGCTGAGTGCGGTGCCCGCAAATGTAGATACAACGCCTGCGCTGGATATTTTGCGGATTACATGGTTGGAAGAATCCGCCACAAAGACGTTTCCCGATCCATCAATCGCAATGCCGCGCGGTATACTGAACCTCGCCGCACTCCCCACTCCATTAGTGCTGCCGCTGCTAGGTGGCGCGCCCGCAAAAGTGGACACAATGCCCGCGCTGGTGATACGGCGTATTAAATGGTTTGAAAAATCTGCGACGAAAATGTCTCCCGATCCGTTGACAACAACACCACGAGGCGAATTAA
Organism: Chthoniobacteraceae bacterium; assembly: GCA_947476255.1. Lineage (GTDB taxonomy): Bacteria > Verrucomicrobiota > Verrucomicrobiia > Chthoniobacterales > Chthoniobacteraceae > Chth-196. The sequence goes on from CANJPY010000016.1 coordinate 11,017, forward strand.
AACGAGCGGCGCTCCCTGTTCCGTTGGTGTTGCCGCTGATACCCGCAGTGCCGGCAATTACTGAGACAACGCCTGCTCTGGTGATTCTCCGGATTAAATGGTTCGAAGAGTCCGCCACGATGACGTCCCCCGACGCATCCACGGCAACATCATTGGGAAGGTTAAACCGCGCTGCACTCCCCGTTCCATTGTTGCTCCCAGTCAGACCTGCAGCTCCTGCCAAGGTTGATACGGAGCCACCGCTTGTGATTGCTCGGATAAGATGGTTGTTGTAATCAGCCACAAAAACATTGCCCGAACCATCCACGGCGACCCCAGTCGGATTTTTAAACCGAGCGGCACTTCCCACCCCATCAGCAATACCACTCAGACCAGCCGAACCAGCAAAGGTAGACACGATACCAGCGCTCGTGATCTTGCGAATAATGTGGTTCGAATAATCTGCAACAAAGACATTGCCAGACCCGTCTACGGCAACCCGCAACGGTCCTGAAAATCGCGCGGCACTTCCCATTCCGTCGGTGGTGCCGCTGATACCCGCCGCCCCGGCAAAGACTGAAACAACTCCCGCGCTCGTGATCTTTCGGACGAGTTGGTTACCATAGTCCGCCACGAAAGCATTCCCAGACGCATCAAAGGCAACGCCGTAAGGGTTAAGAAACCGAGCGGCACTTCCTGTCCCATTGGCGCTGCCGCTAAGACCTGGAGAGCCAGCAAAGGTTGAGACGCCGCCCTCGGCAGTGATCTTTCGGATGACATGATTAGAAGAGTCCGTGACAAAGATATTGCCAAAGCCATCCATAGAAATTCCATGGGGGAAATTAAACCTTCCGCCACTCCCTGTTCCATCTGCACTTCCTATCGCCCCGGGAGTTCCCGCCAAAGTAGCCCATGAATAAGTCTGCGCGCGGAGTGTCTGCAAGCAGCACACTAACATCAAAAACAGCATCACCCAGGCACCAGCGTTGCTAAGGGCGCGAGCACCTAAAACGCCGCGCTTTCCTGCCGCCTTCGACTGCGACGGGGCGATCTGGTTGAGAATTGATACTTTTTGGTGAAAAACCATGCCCTTTTCAAAATTAAAGTGAGATACATGTGCCGCAATATTAAATTGATGTCGAATGCTACTTATTTTCACCTACCAAATGTTCCCACTGGCTTTGCGCTAGATTTCCTTCCCTCCCAAATTCGCAAAAAAAGCCCGCCGGTGAAGCGCACGAAACATCCACAAGCCCCCGTGCAAACGAGAATACAGAAGAGGGAGCGCAGCTGGGGGTCAGTGTTCATGGTCTTTCATTATCTCAGCAAGGAACCAAGGACCACTCCTCGCCATGTCGGAACTTCAGCAGACGCACATGACATCTGTTCCGTATGGCTGAAAGAAAATGAACACTGCCCCCTAGTTTCCCGGACAGATCGTAGGAGATGTCCACCAAACGCGTGCCATTCTGCTGGCTGAAGGCGACGTTGGACACGGTCGGCGCGGCAAAGGCAGACAGCACACCGGCCCACAGAAGCAGGAAACCCACAAGGCACCCGAACCAAGACCTGGCACCGGCTCGAGAAAGCGCGCGGACAAGCGTCTCCAGAGCCGCAGGGACAGGCTCGGGAGCCATTCGATCCGGGATTATTTGGCAGAGAGTCATCATGCTTTCTATGCTCGCAAAGTACTACATAGTAAATCCGCCGTCCCGTTGCAATTACAAACAATATGTCAGCGGCAAGCTAAGTTCAGCCATGCGGTTTCAGGACCACGAAAGCGCTTGAGATCCGTCAGGCAGGGTTGATTAAGGCATCCATGCACCTCGGCACAGACGAGGGTAAGGAGGGAGGAATGAAGCGCCGTTTGGAGAACGGCCTCTGCGAAGCCATGGACCCCGAGTCAATACACCAGCCGCACGACAAACTTTTCAAGGCGACCTTCAGCAACCCGGAAAATGCGGCGGCGTTTTTGCGCCACCACCTGCCGCCTTCCGTGGCCAACTCAATCCAGTGGACGGCGCTCGAGTATCACCCCGGCAGTTTCATCGACGAACAGCTGCGCGGCTCGGAGGCGGACCTCCTGTTTCGGGTCAAAGCACAGGATGCCGAGGTGTTCCTCTACCTGCTTTGGGAACACCGCAGCAGTCCCTCGCCGCTGATGGCGCTGCGTCTTCTGTCCTACATGGTGCGGATCTGGACGCAGCAGGCACAGGAACAGAGCGGGACGGTGAGGCTGGCGCCGATTTTGCCGGTGGTGCTGGCGCAGGACAAACGGCGCTGGAAGGTGTCGGAGCGGTTCAAGGATATGTTCGGGTTGACGCCGGAGCGTTGGGCTGAGGTGGGGGCGTTTACGCCGGACTTTGCGTTCCGGTTGCTGCAGTTGGTGGACATGCCGTATGAAGCGATCGCAGGCACGGCCGAGGGCATCCTGACATTGCGCGCGCTCAAGGCGGAGGCGGTGGACGAGTTGCTCCACGAGGTGGTTTGGGAGGCGGGTTTGCTGCGAACGTTGCCTTTGGAGAGGGCGGAGCGGTTTTTCCGGTACATGCTCAACGCGGGCATTGACAAGCGCACGTTTGAGAGGAGAGTGCAACAGATCAACAGCGGTGCACTCATCCGACACGCCATGACACTCGCCGACCAATACCGACAAGAAGGCCTCGAACAGGGCTTGGAACGAAGCCGCTCTCTCGCCGACCAATACCGGCAAGAAGGACTCGAACAGGGCTTGGAACGAAGCCGCTCTCTCGCCGACCAATACCGGCAAGAGGGCCTCGAACAAGGCTTGGAACGAAGCCGCTCTCTCGCCGACCAATACCGGCAAGAGGGCCTCGAACAGGGCTTGGAACGAAGCCGCTCTCTCGCCGACCAATACCGGCAAGAAGGACTCGAACAAGGACTCGAACAAGGACTCGAACAAGGACTCGAACAAGGACTCGAGCGTGGCGAGACCCAGGCGCAACGCCGAATGCTCTTGGACGTTTTGGAAATGCGTTTTGACGCCGTTCCAGCAGGCCTCCGCGAGCATCTCGAGGGACTGGCGGACAGGAATCGGTTAGCCAACCTCCTCAAGCTGGCAGTGTGTTGCACGGATTTGGAGGCATTTGCAAAAAAACTCTGACTCTTTCATCCCCAGCTTGTTAGCGGGCTTTTGAGTGCACAGAACCAAAGCACGGCGGCCTACAGAAAAACGGCAGAAACACAAGGAGCCTTCTCGACGGAGTCCGTGCCCCCGCAAAACAACGCTGCCCTATTGTGCACTGATCCCGCTCAGCGGGTGCTCGGTCACAGCCTGCCACGCAAGCTGCTGAAGCATTTTCACCAGCGCCACGTCCGCTTTCTCGCCCCCAAGCTGGCTGGGTGCCTTCAACCCAACCGGACTGGTCCGATACGTCACGGCGTAATGGCAATACGACGCCAGCACTTGGATCACGGGTTTCGGATGCCCGATCGCATCCGTAAAAAGATCGTTTTGGTCGCGCACCCCCGGCGCCTCTCCCCTGATCACTTTTTCCCTCAGCGCTAAAACAGCCTGGCCCACAGGAACCACAAAACACACGTTCGCTCCCAGCTTTGCGTTCAACTCTTTGACGTGCTCGTCCATCGCCCGGAAGTAGGCGTTGTGCCGTTCACGCAATTCCGCGACTGTCACGGAATTGTGGTCCCCGCCTTTCGGGTTGGCCTGCATGTTTGGGGGTTCATACCAGTCATGAGGAAGCCAGAACTCCTGCACAGTCACGCGAATCGCCGGATTTTTTTCATGGGCGAGTTTCGCAAAGTTTTCGATCCCCTCATCCGGCAGGAAAATGGGCGCCAGTGTCAAAACGTCCACCTGTCCCGCGGTTAAGACCTCCTTTGCCTTCGATTTACCCTCGGCCACATTCCAGTGCTGGATCACGCGCGACGCGCCAATGGAAGACAGTCCCGCCTGCACATGCCCTTGAATCCCAGCCGCCGCCGCCATTTCCCGCAGGATATTTGGCATGAACACATGAAAGCTATGCCCCACCGAAACCATTTTGACCCCCGCCCCCGGCGCTGCAGCGACCGCCACACTGGGAACCGCATTCGGGACGGCGTTCGAACTCGCGGGCGCTTGGGAACGAACGGGCTCACTGCCGAGCAGCCAGACAGCCACGCAAACAAAAAGGCGGATGGTTTTATCAAGGGGGGCGGACATTCAGCAATAATGCTTCATGCCATAAAAGAGGCAACAACGATGACCAGCACCAAAAACCAAATCGACTGCCAGCTTCAGACTTCCACCCTGCGCGGAGTCTGAGGGGTAAACTCGGCTTGCTTTCTCAACGCCTCAATACCCTAGCTTTCTGCGTCCTTCCACGGTGATGCGATTGGCCGTCCACGCGGGATCCCAGACTTGTTCCACCACCACGTCTCGGACTCCCGGCACCCTAAGCAACACCTCACGCACTGGAGCTTTGTTTCCGCCGCCACCGTCGGAAAGATAATCAAGCCGGGGACGCCCATGGTGCGGCATTGCCATCAGCACATGCACCACATCCGCGCGGATGCGTATGTCATAAATCAGCCCCAACTCCACCACACTGGGTCTTGTCGTGTAAAGCTGCTCGTCCCGACACTCCTCCAGAGCCTTCCATAGCAGCGCCTTCGCAACCTGGCTGTCGCCGGCCTCCCCCGCCCTCGCGAGCCTGCCCCTGCGTTCCGTGAACCCCTGCAAGGCCGTTTCCGGCAGCGGCGCGCAGCTCACTTTGAGCGGGCTCAGGAGCTTGCGCCGGATCGACTCAAACTCCCGACCGCCCTCCTTCTCGGGAAAAGGGAGGGTCAGATACGCATTTTTTTGATGCAGGGATGCACCTGCCTTCAACGTTGTGTTTCTGTAAAGCGCCCTGCTCCAAAGCTGTCCATGTCCTTTATAAAAAAGACTCGGCGAACCGGGATTTTTGAGCGGGGGCGCATTCGTGGCGGTGTGCTCCAGGAAAAGCCCGAGAAACGCGTCTCGTGTGGACTTGTGGAAAAAACCAACAGCCTGCAACTCCTCGTTCAAGGCCGCCTCCACAGGGCCCGTCCGCAAGCGGCCATCGTTTGGAATCCACATTGTGTCCGTGAAAGACATTCCCGAAAACACCCACTCGTCATCCCTCAAATAGCTGATCTCAAGGTCTTGCAGCACGTCCATCGTCCCCGTCTTCAGAAACCACGGTGTGCCGGAATAAAAGGTGTATTCCGTACTCACGTGTATCCGGCTCGGGGTGAACACGGGATGCAGGGGGGAACTTGGAAACCCCCAGCGCCGAATTTTCAAGGATAAGGGCCCGCGAATGACTTCATAACTGGGCGTCTCGGGCCAGTTGTTGATGCGCATCTTTTGAAAGCCGCCAGCCGTCACATAGTCATAGGCCCAGTCGATCCCGGGAGCCTCTCCGTGGCCCACTCCCCCTGCAAACAGCTCCAGTCCATGCTCCCTTTTGTAACCCAGACGGGTCAACTGCCCGATGCTCTTTGAGAGCGAGGCGCGGAAAAACTCATTTTCAATTTCCAACCCCAGTCCTTCACCCTGCACCTTCAAGTCGGTGCTGTATGCGGGCCGTTCGGCTTCGGGATTCCCATGAAAAACCAGCCAGTGTGTCTTCTGCTGCTTTTTCTGATCTGCCAGCAACGTAATCCGGCACAACCGCTCCCCCCCTCGCAAAATCTCCTCGCTCACCTGGCTGCGCACCTCGCGCAAACTTCCATTTTCAATCCGCGCCACGCGGAGCTCGCGCCCCAGATCCACGGTATGCTCGGCCTGAAACGCCGCCACAAACTCCACCGGTTCCTGAAGGCGATCCTCCCCCGCAGTCTCCTCAAGCGTGAGAGGTGTTACATACGACCAGCCTGCCGCCCACTCCCGCCACACCGCAGGCAGCGTTGTCACGGGCACCGATGCGGAGGCCGGCAACAAGGGTTCACCGATAGAGGCCCCCTGTTGCTCCTCGAACTGCAGCGTTTGCTTCATCGACGCCAAAATCGACTGCGCCAGACGGAAGTTTTTCTGCGCGTACGCTCTCTCCAAATGTCTGCCTTTTTGCGCCACCGAATCCGTACGATCCGCATAAGTTTTTTCCCCGAGCCCTGCCGCTTTTGCCTCGGCTCCCTGATTTTGCGAGGGAGCTCCTGTCACTTTGTCCTGCGCCGCACAATTTCCCACGGACCAAACGGCGGCCCAAAAAGCCATGAGCCAAACGCCACGTCTTTGCCCCTTCTGTTTGCGCTGGTGGGATTCAAGGGCACGCCGTCCTGTCATCACCCACGCTTTAACCAAGATTGAAGAAACACGCTTCCCAGGTTTGCTCAAACTGGCGCTTCCACCGCGCCGAAGCGGTTCCAAAAACATCAATTGTTTGATCATAGATACGCATTCAGAGGTGCCCCAACAAGGACACGAGCCATCCCACGAATTCTCACGCCGGTCTTGAACACATCTCCGCGGCTCCACCCTCGGACCACCACCGTTTTTAATGCCTGCTTCATGACCTCCTAGTCCGAGAGGAGATTGTTTCCAGCTGGCGTCAAAAGAATGCGGTTGTTGGCGTTGAGCGTCTGGAGCTTTTGCAGGAAACCACTGATCTGTTGAGAGTCGCGAAGGATGATCGCGAACCGCAGTTCGGTCATCAGGCCGGCTTGAACCGTTTCAACGGAATCAAGCTGGTGGAAGGTCAGGAACTCTTTAAACGCCTCGTTAAAGACGCTGGCGTAATCGATGTGATTGTTCACGCGCACACGCAACACGTGCGAGACGCGCCTTGGAGCAAAAGCATCCATCTTCGAAAGCAGGCCAACGAGAGCGCAAAGGATCGGGGTGGTGAGAGACGCCAGAGCATAAGCGCCCGCCCCCACGGCAAGACCGGTGGCCATGGCCATGAAGATAAAGCCGATGTCACGCGCCTGTCCCACGGAACTTCGGAAGCGGATGATGGAAAAAGCGGCGAACATTCCGAAGGCCGTGGACTGACTTCCCCGGACAACCATGATGACAACGGTCACAACCGTGCCCAAGAGAAGGAGGGTGTGGACATAGTCCTGAGAGTATTTGGTGCCGCGATAGGTGCGCTTATAGACGTAAGCGATGAGGCAGTTGAGGACAAAGCTCAGTGCCAGCGCGAACAGCACTTCGGAAGCGGAGGCGTGCTCCGTGCCAGACGGGTTGATTGAATGGAACAGGTTTTGAAAGAAATCGGTTGGGGCTTGGTTGTCCATGAAAGGGGAGGAGAAAGGTAAACTCAGGAGAGGGTGGCTGCAATTTCAGGAAGAGAGCCCAAGGCGTGGCAGTATTTACTGAAACTCGTGGGCTGAATTTGCTGCCTGCCAAGAAAAGTAGAGAGCGAGTACGGCATGGCTCCATGCCCCTTGATCTCGAGAATCCGCTGCCCTTCAGCAAGCAGAGAAGTCGAAAAGCGGGAGTCATCGGGCTCTGGCACCAGCAGCTCAAAGCGGTGCTGGACGGCGTCATCGAAAGTGATGCGCAGCGGTTCCTCCAAGGGTGCGCGCTCGTCGGGGAGAGAAGCCATCGCGAAAGCCGTACGCCTGTAGCGCACGACACAACGCGGCTCAAAACGTTCAATGTGCACCATGCGCCGCACTTGTTCGACGACCTGCACGGCCTCGCGGGGCACTGGCGTCGCAGAAGCTTGTCCGGAAGCCAGTCCAAGGGCGTTTGAAAGATCGGTCTGAAACCGGTGCTTGACGCCTTTTCCGTCGATCTTGCATTTGATCTCAAGGAACGCGGAGGGCGAAATCGTGCCGTCTTTGGAACCATACACCCGCACCCTCAGTTTACGCCTGCTGGGCAACCGCCGCCATGCCTCCCAATAACAGTCCATGTCCGGGGTGTCGTAGTACAGACTGACCACGGGATAGACGCCGGAGGGCCCGCCCTGCGTGTCGGGGCGCAAACAGGAACCGAACGCCCTGAGAAAAGCCTCGCTCTGGTCCTGGCCGAGGACAAACTTAAATTCAAAGCGTTCAGAGATTTCCATATCCTATTGAATCCGGGTAAGACGCAGGGTTTTGCGGTCGATCCACAGCTCGCCAGCCTTGGCCCGAATCTCGGCGACCAAAATGTGTTCGCTCCCTGCCGATTCAAATTCGTAGGCAACCTTGGTCCAAGGCAGGTTTCCCTCGAACGCATTCTTTCCCTGCCGGCTCCCTCCAGAAATCCGCAGCCCGACCCCCTCGCCCGAGGGATCGGAAATTTTTTCAACGGCGTTTGCGCGGATCTCCGCCTCGAAGCGGAAAACCCCCTTGGGCAAAAAGATTGGAAGGCGCCAAGACCCCTTGGCCTCGCCTTTGGCTTTCACGTGCAGGCACTGGCGGTTTTCAAAGGTGGGTTGGTCACCTTCAGAGTTCTCGTTCTGGGAAACCCATTCCAGAGGCGCTAGGTCCACGACAGGAGATTTCTCAAACTTTTTGGCCGGATTCTCCGCTTTAAGCTGGGTGCGTATCGCTTCAATGCGTGCACGGATACGGTCCCTCGACTGGGGAATGAGAGGTTCGTAGGAGGTCGCCGCTTGGGGATTTACAACGGCCAGCGCCTTCTTCAGGCGCTGCCCGGTTTGCTCGGCCTTCTCGGGCCATTCCCCTTTAAAGAGCACATTCTCGCACACCTCACGGAGAACAACGTCATAGCGCGCGCGCACCTCGGGCTTACGCCAGAGAATGGCTCCCACGGAAGCTTGGGGCGCCTTCCAAAGGTTCCAATTCGTTTCTCCAAACATCTGATCCATGCCGTGAAGGAAAAAATGGAACCGGCCAGTGTCTGGATTCTCATAGACTCTATAGTTGTTCCGGTTGAAGGAATAACCGTCCCGGTGGCAAAGGATGTTTTCGAGTGCCACGTAGCGAATATACGCTTCTACATCCACACTTTGTGCCAACAGCGCGATTTGACGTGCCGGATCAGGCTCCGCAATGGCTTTAAGAAGCTCTCCCAGACGTTCCTGGTGCTCCTCGTCGCCGCGATCCAACTCCATCTCCTTCCTGAGGTCGGCACAAAAGCCTCCATCATAAAGATTCCCATCGGTACGCACGAAAAACGCACCGATCAGCTCGTCTCGAAAACCTTCCTTGAGCACGTAGGTGCCAAGATACTTTCCATTCAAAGAAACGATCGCATGGGTGCAGCGGGAAGCGGGCACCCCCGCTTTTCTGGCAATGCGTCCGCTGATGAGTTCGTTCAGAGCCGTGCCGTCCTGATTGCAGTTGTTGAGCTGAAATTTGGAAAGACCGTGAAAGCGCTCCTTCCCCTTGAACTTGGCGGTGTTGATGGAAAAGCCGGGGCGGTCGTCGATGGGTTTAAAACTGCCCACGGAGCCCTTGAGTTTGATACCCACATTCGAAACAGTTGCACCGCCCTGCTCTTCAATGGTGGCTTTGACATACTCGCGGGGTTGTTTACGCAGCTTTTCGATCCCCTCGTCGGTGATCCGGATCTTCACCACGGGAATCAGTCCCGCAAACAATGCGTCCTCATTTTCAATGTCCTTGGGGGTGGCCGCCTTCTTCTGTATGGCCACCGCATCCATGGGAACCCAAACCGCAATCAGACGCCCCCCCTGCTCGACACCGACAAAGACTTGTTTTGAGGCGGCGCGCACCTCCAAGACCCGGAATGCCTCCCCTTCCTCGCCGGTGCGAAGAGTTTTATCGAGAAACCGTAACGGTTCGTTTCGAGTGAGTTCCACGGTCATCCCGGGCGCAATCGCAGTGGTTGGGGATGCGGCCGTTTTGGAAACCGTCTCGGCCGCTATACCGTGGGGATAAGACGAAAAAAGAAGACTCCACGCGATGAGCAGTCTCAGTACGCAAGATTGAGGTAACCAGCATGGCAGCGGCATCAGAAAGGAGTAGGGTCAGGACATCGTTTCCCTACTCCGAAAAGCTCGCAGGCGCGGATGTCCACGATGTAAGCAGGACACCTCCAGGCGCGTTCACCGGAAAATGGCTTTCCAGCAGAGGGGAATACACTTCGGGATACACTAGTCATTCAGTCTACTCAATAAAATCCTGAGTTTATCCCCCTTCTCCCGTGAGGTGAATCAGCCAGCCCTTGCCCCTGTCGCGAGTACGAACAAAAGCGTTCCCCACCCCACCTCCGCTCCGTCCCATAAAATGCTTCGCTACGCCTGAATAGGATGGAATTGACTCTGTCACAGCCCTTAGGATCACGACTCTCCCAGAGCCAGACCTCCCCGCGCCGTCCATGCCAGGTTCGCCAGACCCTTGTTTGCCGCCGCGAGGGTCTCTCCCGAATCACTTTCCCATGACACACTCTCGTTTCGCCTGCCTTGCCTCGCTACTCCTCGTCGCTCTCGCGCCCATGCCGGCACGCGCAGAGGTGCCATCGCTTCCATCGCTCATTGCCCAATTCGAAGCCGACCAGCGTCTGCTCGGAATTCACCTCGCGCTCGCAGCCGAATCCGAGGCGTCACTCGTGCAGCAGCGTGAACTCCTCCAACACTGGAGTCGCCGCATCGCGGACGTTCCTTTTACTCGGCTCCCCCACGACCAGCAGGTCGACGCCCTCCTCCTCCAAAACGAACTCAAGGCCACCCTCCTCCAACTCGACACCCGCACCGAACGCCGCGCGGAACTCGCCCCCTGGCTGCCCTTCCAAGCCGCCATCAACAGTCTCACGGAAGCCCGCGTGCGCGGGGAACCCCTCGACCCGGAAAAAGCCGCTTCCCTGCTGGCTCCAGTCCCAAAAGCCATCAAGTCCGCGCGCGAAGCCCTCAAAGCGACCAAACAAAAAAAGGACGAAAAGAAAGAACCCGCTCCCAAACCGTCGGCCGAAACGCCCACCACTACAGAGGCCCTTCCTCCCCTCGCCCTGCCCACACCGTATCAGGCCCTCCTCGCCGCCGAGGCCACCGACGCGCTTGCTTCCAGCCTCAAACTTTGGTTCGACAATTATCAGGGCTTTCTCCCCGACTTCGCGTGGTGGGTCCGACAACCCCAGGAACAAACCGCAAAAGCCCTCACTGAATACTCCAAGTACCTCCGCGAAGAGATCGCCGGGTTCAAGCCAGCCGCCAAGGACGCGGACGGGGCAGCGCAAAAATCTTCCGCCGCCGATGAAGAGGCCTCGGAGGAGCCACTCCTGGGCAAACCCATCGGTGAGGAAAGCCTCCAGCGCCAATTGGCCCTTGAGTTTATTCCCTACTCACCCGCAGAGCTCATCACGATCGCGGAACGCGAGTTCGCCTGGTGTGAGGACCAAATGCGTGCCGCCTCCCGCGAACTCAAGCAGGGCGACGACTGGAAAAAGGCCCTCAAACAGGTCAAACTCGAGCACGTCAAACCCGGCGAACAAGAGACTTTCGTGCGCGCCGAAGCCCGCCGTGCCACCGACTTTGTCAAAGAGCGCCAACTCGTCACCGTTCCCCCTCAGTGTGAACAATGGTGGGGCACCCGGATGCTCCTGCTTGCCGAACAACGCAGCATCCCTTACGCGGCGTATACAGGCCACGACATGCTCGTGGCCTTCGCCAGCGAAGCCATGAAACACGAGGACAAACTCATGTCCATGCGCGGCAACAACCGTGCCTTCACCCGCAACGTGGTCCCCCACGAAATCATCCCCGGGCACCATCTTCAGTGCTACATGGCGGCGCGCGAAAGGCCCTACCGCAGCCTCTTCAGCACCCCCTTCTTCGTCGAGGGCTGGTCTCTGTATTGGGAAATGCGCCTCTATTCCCTCCAGTACCAGGCCACTCCTGAAGACCGCATCGGCGCCCTTTTCTGGCGCATGCACCGCTGCGCGCGCATCATCGTCACTCTCAAGTATCATCTCGGCCAAATGGAACCCGCGCAGATGGTGGATTTCCTCATTGAGCGTGTCGTCCACGAACGCTTCGGCGCCACCAGCGAAGTGCGCAGGTATATCCGCGGCAACTACAGCCCCCTCTACCAGTGCGGGTACATGCTCGGGGGCCTCCAGATCCTCGCCCTCCACCGCGAACTCGTGGCGTCCGGCAAATTCACCGAACAACAATTTCACGACGCGCTCCTCAAACTCGGCCCCATCCCCATCGAACTCGTCCGCGCCAGCCTCCTCCAGCAACCCCTCTCCCCAGACTTCAAGACCCAGTGGCGCTTTGATACGCCCTAGGTCGCCTTCAAAGCTCTTTTGAAAGGGCAGGCTTCCGCAGCACGGTGATCCGCTGCGGGATAAATCACGACTTCTTGCGAACTGGGAACGATTCAGCTTCGGTGTAACGCATAAAGGCCGGGGGCAGAAGCGGGGGAACACCTCCTTTTTGCGAGTCCACACCAGTGTCAAGTGTGAGCTCTACCATTCATCAGTTGGTCACCCGGATTGTGGATTACGAGTCACGGCAATTGCCTGCACCTCTTACCCCCGCCGATTCTGCCATGCGCATCTGCGAAAAACTGCGCCTCCAACTCACCCCGCTGATCGGCACCGCCGGGTACCACGCTCTGATTACGCGCTCACTCGCACTTCTCACAAAGGACGAACCGTGGAACGAGCATGTCCGCATACAACCCGATGGAGCAATCACGCTGACGCCACGCGTAGAAACACCGGCGCGGAACAATCTTCTTTTAAAGGATGCCGTTCCGATCCCCGCTCAAATACTCACCCTCCTCGCCACGTTTATTGGGGAAGCCCTCGCTGTAAACCTAGCCCTCGAAATTTGGCCGCTTCCACCCACGGACGAGCCGAGCCCAACAAGACAGGCGAAATGAAAAAAGAACCCTCCGCCATGGACACCACCGCTCCAAACCAGCACACCTCCAAACCCGTCAAAGTTCCCATTCGGACCATTCCCAGCGGCGTCGAGGGCTTGGACGAAATCCTCGGAGGCGGGATTCCTGAGTTTTCCTTTAACCTCATCGCGGGCCTTCCGGGCTGCGGCAAAACCACCCTTGCTCACCAGATCGCGTTCGCAAACGCCACCGACGACAACCCTGCCCTTTACTTCACCGTCTTAGGAGAACCGCCGTTAAAAATGCTGCGCCACCAGCAGCAATATTCCTTTTACGACCCGCTCAAAGTCGGGAAGGCCATCCGGTTCATCAATCTGTCCGATCTGGTGATCAAGCAGGATCTGGACGCCTTGTACGCTGAAATCACGGCCCAGGTCGCCAAAATCGCTCCAAAAATAATCATCGTGGATTCTTTCCGCACCCTCATCCGCGGGGGCGAGAATTCCGCTGATTCGCTGGGCATGCATTTTTTCGTCCAGCGTCTCGGCCACTTCCTCACGACTTGGGAAGCTACTACCTTTATGATTGGCGAGTACTGCGTAGAAGATATTAATAACAGCCCAATCTTCACTATAGCCGACGGGATCATCTGGTTGTGGCAGGTACCAGAGAGAAACTCCGTCGTGCGAAAACTCCAAGTCATCAAACTGCGGGGCCAGGGCTCCGTCCCCGGTCTGCACACGATGCGCATCAATGACGACGGCATTCAGGCATTCTCACGCACGCTTGGTTTGGCGCGGCAAAAAACGCACAAAAAAGAGTATTCCAAACTCTCGATGGGCATCCCCGAACTCGACAAAATGCTCGGCGGTGGCATCCGCGAGGGCGACAGCGTTCTGATTGCCGGCCCCTCTGGAACAGGAAAGTCTGCCCTAGCCACCCAATTTATCGCCGAGGGCCTGCGGATCGGCGAACCCGGCATCATGGCCATCTTTGAAGAACGCCCCGAAGGCTACATGCAACGCGCCGGCACCTTCGGCCTCAATCTGGAAGACGCCATTGACACAGGAAAACTTGAAACGCTCTACCTCCGCCCGCTGGACCTTTCGGTCGACGAAACAATGCGTGAAATCCTCGACGCCATCAAACGCGTGGGCGCGAAGCGACTAGTCATCGACTCCCTGGTGGGTTTCGAAATGGCACTCGCTCCCGGCTTCCGCGCGGACTTCCAAGAATCCCTCTACCGCATGATCGGCGCACTCACAGGCGCGGGAATCACGATTGTAAGCACTGTGGAGGTCGAAGACACTTTCACTGGGCTGCCATTCAGTAATTACGCCATTTCCTTCCTGACCGATGACATCATCCGCATGCGGTACGTTGAAATCGGAGGCCAATTAAGAAAGGTATTGGTGGTGATAAAGATGCGAGGCGGAAACCACAGCAAGGACATCCGCGAATACATCATCACCGATAAAGGACTTGTGCTCATCCAGCCAAGGCAGACCGATTACAGCGAACTAAGCACGGGCCTCCCGCACCTCATCGGGCAAAACCGCGAAATACCGCCGGAGACCAAAGAATCCAGGTTGTAAGCAAACCCACCCACACGGGGTTCCATGCAATATTCGTCAGGGTTTTAACCAGCATCACGCCTCCTCACCCCCAACAGAACTCGCGATTTTATTCCCCTCGTCAGCCCTCTTCTATCCAAGCCTGTCACCTTCGATAAGACATTCTTCCCACCATGGACATTCCAACTCTGTGCGGTGCCTTGTTCGAAACGTCGCCTTTTCCCACGGCCCTTATCGGGAGTGCAGCTCATACTTTTCTCTATGGCAACAGCGCTTTCCTCGAAGTCTTCGAACGCTCCGCCGGAGACCTCCTTGGTAAACCGTTCTCCGAAGTCCTCACCCATAAGGAGGCAGGATTGCTCGTTCTTAAAGAAATATTAGCAAACGGCCGACCAAAACTTTATCGGGAGCAAAGACTTCACAAAGACACCCCTGTTTTCTGCGCCTACGCGATGTGGCCGGTGCCCTCCAATGCCGTGCCCTCGGGCGTAATGATCCAAATCAGCACCTCCGAAATTGACGAAAAAACACAGGCGATGAGCGAGGCGTTATTACTGGGCGCAATCCGACAACAAAAACTGACGGAGGCCGCGGAAGATTCCAACAGACTGCTGGAAAGTGAAATACTCAAGCGCACTCAAACGGCCGCACGCTTGCACGTGGTACAGTCGGAACTGCAAGACAAGGCGGGACAGTTGGAGTCTCTTGTGAAACAACGCACAACGGAGCTCACAGAAACCAACAAGCAGTTGCAGTCGTTTGTTTACGCGATCGCGCACGACCTGCGCGCACCGCTGCGTGCCATGCAGGGCTTCTCCGCCATTCTTGCGTTCGAAGCTCAGGCCACCATGTCTGAAAAAGCCAAAGACTGTACCCTGCGGATCAACAAGGCTTCCCAATTTATGGACGCCCTTCTGATCGACCTGCTGACCTTCAGCCAGATCAGTCAGCAACGCCTCCAGTTGTCCGAGATAAAACTCGAGGCGGTGCTCGAGTCCGTCCTCGCTCGCATCCGGGCGGAGCACCATGATAAAACGATAGACGAGGAAAGAGTCGGGCCATCTCCGCAGGTATTGGCGCACGAAACAACCTTGCATCAGGTTGTTTATAATCTCGCGAGCAATGCTCTAAAATTTGTGCGACCCAACACAACACCGCTGCTGCGCCTCAGAACGGAGTTGCGCCCTGGAGTCGTACGGTTGTGGGTGGAAGACCATGGCATAGGCATCGCGCCATCGCACCAGTCCCAGCTTTTTCAGCCATTTACTCGTTTAAACGGGGAGCGTTATCCGGGAACGGGCATCGGCCTCGCCATCGTCCAAAAAGGCGTCGAACGCATGGGCGGAAGCGTGGGGCTTGAATCGGTTTTGGGAGAGGGCAGCCGCTTCTGGATCGAACTGAAAAAGGCGCCCGACACAGGTGCTGTACCGGTTGAATTAAAGAAATCTTGAACTCTAAACCCAGCGCCAAATCATGAACACCATCGGCACCATCTTGCTCGTCGATGACAGCGAAAACGACACGTTCCTCTTCCGCGTCGCCAGCGAAAAAGCGGCGCTGCGCAATCCCCTGCAAGAAGTCCACGACGGCGAACAAGCCGTTGCGTACCTCAGCGGAACGCCACCGTTCCATGACCGTGCACAGTATCCGCTCCCTATTTTGATGTTGCTGGACTTGAAAATGCCGAAAAAAAGCGGCTTTGAAGTCCTGGCCTGGCTGCGCTCCGAGAGCGCACTTCGCCGCCTGCCTGTGTTCATTTTTAGCGCCTCTCTTAGAAAGGAAGACGTTGACCGTGCTTTTGACCTCGGTGCAAGCGCCTTTCTCGTCAAACCCAGCACCCTGGACGACCTCGTCCAGATGATTCAAACACTCACCTCGTGGCTCAAATACAATCATTTCCCGGAAATCAACCCGGTCCAGAACTCCTAAAATGCCCTCCCTCACCCGAGTTTTTCGCAACCGTCAAGAAGCCGGACTAGCCCTTGCTGAAGTGCTGCGCCCTCTCCTTGGCACTCCGGACCTTCTGGTTCTTGGAATCCCACGCGGAGGCGTTCCTGTGGCTTTCGAAGTGGCAACGGTCCTGCACGCTCCGCTTGATGTTTTTGTCGTGCGCAAACTCGGCGTCCCCTCCGACCCGGAATTCGCGATGGGCGCCATCGCCTCGGGCGGCGTCCGCGTCCTCCATAACGACACGATTGCAACACTGCACATTCAAGCAGACGTCCTTGATACCGTTGCCAGCCGGGAACTCGCAGAACTCGAGCGTCGCGAGGCACTGTACCGAGGTACAAACGAAACACCAAACTTCCGCGATAAAACCTTGCTCGTCGTCGACGATGGCATCGCCACCGGAGCCACTACAAAGGCGGCCATTCAAGCCCTCAGAAACCACCACCCGGCGCGACTCCTTCTCGCCGTCCCTACTGCGCCTGCCTCCGCGTTTGATGAGATACAACCCTTGGTCGACGGGTTTGTGGTTCTCTCCACTCCAGACCCTTTCCATGCCGTCGCACAGTCTTATGCCGAGTTTCCCCAGACAACGGACGCTGAGGTGACTCACCTGCTAAAGCTCGCACGAACTTGGAGCGAAAAATAAATGAGGCGCGCGCCCATTCAAACAGACGCGCGCCCCATATTCAGTTGCAAACGACCAGGTTTACTTTCCGGTCAGAGGATACTCTTTCGTGAGCTCTTCCACCGTGCAAAAGTTGACACGACCGGGATATTTCGCCCGCACTTTCTGGACCTGCTCTGCGGTTACAGGATCGGCTTTGTTGCCAAAGCTGTTGCGCACAAACGTGAGGACGGAAGCCATTTCGTTGTCATTGAGCATCCCCCCAAAAGGCGTCATCGGCACCTGTCCGTCGTACTTCTTGCCATTGAGTTCGAGCGGACCCATCAAGCCATATAACGTCAGTTTGATCAACCGATCGACATCCCCCGTAACCCACTCGCTTTTCGCCAGCGAAGGGAACGCGGGATCGAGCCCCGTGCCGCTCACCTGATGGCACGTCACACAATGTCCGTCGCGGAAATACACCTTCTGCCCCGCCATATACTGTTTCTTAAGCTCCTCACTCAGATGCGCTGGCGCACTGATTTCCCGCGGGTCGGGTCCCTCCTTCTCAACGCCTCCGGAGATGCGGGTAGAAGCTGTTTTAAAGGCATTCGTACTCCATTCATCCAGTGGCAGGGCTCCTGCAATGGCGACAATCTTCTGCGCCGCCGCATTATCGGGAATCCAGGAGGCGGCGACAATCGCCTCCAAACGCACCCGGCCGTGCTCGTCGGCAGCGGCTTTCTTGAGAAGCTCGGCGTAGTCAGAAATCCGGTGCGTATTGTAGCGCAACACGCGTACTGCGGCCGCACGGGCGTGGTAGTCCTTGGCCTGTAACAACTGACGCAGCAGCGGTTCCTCCACTTGGTTGATGCCCCACGTGGTCCACAGTGCCTCAAGAGCGTAGTGCTCATAGTTGGCATCCTTTGGATCGAGCCCAGCAACCCATTGCCTCAAGGCTGGAAGCACCTCGGAGGCGCGCAAACTCCGCAGATGCCGGCGCGTTCTGTACCGTGTGCGAAGTTCGGGCTCCTTTAAATTGTTCAACAGCGTGGCAAGGCTTGCGCCTTCGATTTGCGCGGGCTTCACCAAAGGCCGCGACGGATACGTGATCCGATAAATGCGCCCGTGTGTATGGTCACGGTACGGATCACGCGCATTGTGCTGCATATGCCCAATCAGCGGGTTCTGCCAATCAATGACATACAAGGAACCATCCGGAGCAAACTCAAGATCCACCGGCCTGAAATTGCCGTCGCTGCTCTTGAGCAAATCCTGCCTGAAAGTGGTTTTCCAGCCCGTGCCTGCATCTTCAATCTGGTGCTGTTTAATTCCAAGAAACCCAATGTTGTTGCAGAGAACCAGGTCACCCTGCACTTCGTCTGGAAAATGCCGGGACGAAACCACCTCGAGCCCTGAAGTCGGCCGTACTTTTTGTCCGTCCGGAATCAGATCCCGCGTGGAAGGCGTCTTGCTTCCGAAAGTAGGCTTCACCGAAACAGGCAGCATCCAATTCATGCTTGGACCCGAAGTGTGCAGAAAGAAATCCTGCCCCCATTTGTCAAAAACCACACCCCAAGGATTGGGAATCGCAAGCTGGGCGGTGCGCTCCAGATAACCACGCTGCGGACTGTAGCGGAAGAAGCCCCCATCCACGCAACGCACGGGTCCATAAGCTGTCTCCACGTTCGAATGCAGAAACACGCCCTCGCACATCATGAATGCTCCGCTCGGATCAGCACTGTAAGCACTGATGGCGTGGTGCGTGTCGTGCGAATCGAAGCCTCCGAGCACGATCTCGCTCGTATCGGCTTTTCCGTCACCATCGGTATCCCGCAGAAGCATCAGATTCGGTTCCTGCGATACATAGACGCCTTCGGGAGCCAGTTCGAAGCCAATTGGCAAATGCAGGTGGTCAGCGAAGACCGTCTCCTTGTCGGCCTTTCCATCGCCGTCCGTGTCCTCGTAAATCAAAATCTTGTCGTTGGGCAAGGCATCGCCCGGGCGGTAATGCGGATAAATCGGCATGACAGCGACCCAAAGCCTGCCCTTGTCATCGAAGGACATCTGCATGGGGTTCGCAAGGTTCGGGAACTTTGTTTCACTTGCAAACAACTCCACTTTGTAGCCCTCGGGCACCGTCAAAGCCTTTACGGCATCGTCTTCCGAAAGAAACTTGTCACTCCCGTTCTTCACACTCGGCTGATAGTTCGTGGGCACCGGAGGCAAGGGATGCGTGCCGCTGTCATCGACGACGAGGTCCTTTTTCTTTCCGGCGGCAATGTCGAGGATGAGCCTGTCGCGAATGGCCGCGAGCTCGCGGGTCTTTTTCACTTCGTCTGGATAATTCTGCGGCCCGAAGGGGTTGTACCTCTGCCCGTGTGAATGGACGCCGTTGACGAGATGATAGTCATTACTCCAGAACCACTCCTTTTGAAGCACCGCCTCCCGAAGCAATTTGTAATCCGCTTTCGAGACATGCTTTTGCGGGCCATACAGCCCGTCTGCGAGGATTTCAGCAACCAGTTTGTACCCTTCTTCATTGGGGATAAATCCAGCTGTCGTCAAAGGCTGCTTGGCCTTCGCGTAAAGGGCCTTTGTGGTCGTGAAAAGGTCAATAAATGTCACCCCGTTCTTCTTCGCCACACGCTCCAACGCTGCAGAATAAAGCGCCAGATTTGCGTTCTCCTTTTCTCCGTTGGGAAGGTCGCGTTTGGCAGCCTGGTTTTCAAACGCAACAGGCGATACCAGCACCACACGAGGAGCCGTCTTCGCATTGTACGCCTTGCTGAGCGTGTGTTGCACCCACGCGTCCACCTCCGCCTCAAAATTCCCCACCCGTGATGGCCCGTCAAAAGATTCGTTGTACCCAAAAAAACCAACAACCGTATCCGCCCTCAAAAATGCGAGCCATTCGTCGGGATTAGGAAAGAACCCCTTGCCGTGGTGCACGTTTAATTCGGGATGAAACTTCTCCGCCCCGGGGAAGGCCCATTGCGTGGCCCTAGAGGGATGCGGCCTGAAGCCTGCGGTATCCCCCACATGCCCCATGTTCCGTACAAACAGTTCCGCCTGCGGAAAGCGCAACTGCAGCTCGGTCTCCAGCCGGCCGTAATAAACATCACGCTCAGCCAGCCCGTTGCCGACAAACACCAGCCGCTCTCCCTTTGCGGGCGGAGCAACCGCTTGCGAGCGCTTCGCAGAGGCGGTGTCAGGAATCGGCATCGAAGCATGCGGCGCATTTTGGGGCGCGGTATTCATCGCTTCTGCGAAGGCGGAAACAGGGAGACCGGCGAACGCCGCGAGGGCAATGAGGTGTTTGTTCATAAAAGGAGAAACTCAATGGGGACGGACACTTTCCACAAAACGCAAAAGAATATCAAGACCCCCTCTTTGTTTGCGTACATTAGCAAGTCTCTACTTTGCCTTTAGACGGGCGCCGGCCGACACACCCGCGTTCTTGGGCGAGACGTTCTCGTCCGCTGGAAGACAAACCCTCACCGACTCCACGGCGACCGCCTGCGGGTGAGGGGCCACGCGCACATTCCCGGAACTCCCTTCAAACTCGGCCGCCGTCGATCCGTACTCAGCATCACTCCGAGTTTCTTCATACCCGCCACCCATTCGCGCAAATCATCCGTTCCGACACGATTCTGAAAGCGAACCCTTTTTCCGAACTTTCGCTTATGAAAAACAACATTGCCGGTTTTTTCTCCCGTGTCTGTCTTGGTGTTGTGGCGCTGCCAAGCGCCTGCCAAAGCCCCCCGACTCACGGGCCCGTCCTGAGCGCAATCACCTGCGACAAATGCAGAACCGTCTGGATCCAGCGTGCGGAACGAGCCTCCACCTTCCGAGGGAGTGCGGGGCCGTACGTCTTGAAATCCGACAGTCGCATGGTCTGTTCAGACTGCGAGTCCGGAGCGCAAACGTTCTTTACGACGGGCAAGCTTAAGCATCACTGCAACCATTGCGGCGGCACGATGTCTCATTGCACAGAGCACTGAAGGCGCACGCTCCAAAAACAAAGCGACGGCATCTGGTTGAACCAAGTGCCGTCGTATGTACGCCCAAAGGCGACGCAGAATGCGAGGTCAGGCGAGAAGCGCCTGAATCACATTCGCCTTCTCCACTCCCGTAAGCCGAAAATCCAAGCCCTGCGAACGGAACGTGAAACGTTCGTGATCAATTCCCAGCAGATGCATGATCGTAGCGTGGAAATCGCGCACATGTACGGGATCGCGCGTGATGTTGTAGGAGAAATCATCCGTCTCACCGTACACCGTCCCCCCCTTGGCGCCTCCGCCCGCCATCCACATCGTAAAGCAGCGCGGATGATGATCGCGGCCGTAATTCTCGCGCGTCAGGCCGCCCTGCGAATACACCGTGCGCCCAAACTCGCCTCCCCAAATAATGAGAGTGTCTTCAAACATGCCGCGACTCTTGAGGTCGTTGATCAGACCAAACGTCGCCTGATCAATGTCCTTACACTGCGAAGGCATCCGTTTTGCCAGATTACCGTGGTGATCCCAGTTGTTGAGGTACAACTGCACAAAACGCACCCCGCGCTCCACCAAACGCCGGGACATCAAGGCGCCGTTTGCAAACGTTCCGGGCGTACGCGCATCTTCCCCGTAAAGCTCGAACGTGCTTTGCGGCTCCTTCGAAAGGTCCGTGAGTTCGGGCACGCTGCTCTGCATGCGATAGGCCATTTCGTACTGCTGAATACGCGTGCGTGTTTCCGGATCGCCAAGCGCGTCGAGATTCAGCGTGTTCAGTGCATTGATACTGTCCAGGCTCCTACGGCGCAGTGCCTGGGGCACGCCCGGCGGGTTGTTGATAAACAGGATGGGATCACCTTTGCTGCGGAACGAAACGCCGGCATGTTCCCCGGGCAAATAGCCGCTGCTCCATAATTTGGACGAAATCGCCTGCTCCTGCTCGCGGTTCGTCGGATTCGCCACAAGCACCACAAACGTGGGCAAATTCTGGTTCACCGCGCCCAGTCCGTAACTCACCCACGAGCCCATGCAGGGACGCCCCCCGATCTGCGAGCCTGTTTGCATCTCGGTAATCGCTGGCTCGTGGTTGATTGCCTCCGTGTGCATGGAGCGGATGAACGCCATGTCATCCACGCACTTCGCCGTCTGCGGCAGAAGTTCGCTCACCCACATGCCGCTTTTTCCGTGCTGCGCGAATTGAAACTTGGACGGCGCCACAGGGAAGCGCGCCTGCCCGCTGGTCATGCCCGTCAGACGCTGCCCATTGCGGATGCTGTCTGGGAGATCCTTGTCGTACATCTCGGCCAGACCCGGCTTGTAGTCGTACAAGTCGAGCTGGGAGGGGCCACCCACCATGTGCAGATAAATGACGTACTTGGCCTTTGGTACGAAATGCGGCACGGAACGCACGTCGCCGAGGGCCCCAATGGCACCGGTCTGGCCCAGCAGCGTTCCGAGCGCCGCGGTGCCCAGAACACTGGCCCCCTTGCCCACAAATTGCCGCCGAGTGAGGGCTGTCTTTGCTTCCGGAGAGAGGTTTCTGAACAAATAAGAATTGCAGTTCATAAAGCAGAATGAAGTCGGTGAAATGTTGTCCGATGATCTATTTATTGAGCACTTCGTCCAAATTGAGCACCTGGTTACACACCATCGTCCAGGCCGCCAGCGAAGCCGGCGGGCACGTCGCCGCGGGTTTGGTTTCCCCCACGGAAAGAAGCGCGGTGGCGTCCTCGGGATGGGCCTTGTAATGGGCTGCAAAATCTTGACTGCTCTTGAGCAAGATCTCTTTTTCCTTCGCCGTGGGCGGCCGCCCCAGAGCGCGCACCATGATGTATTCCATCGCCTTGGCATCCTCGTTGCCCGCCGCCGCCAGTGCGCTCTCGGCAAGCCGACGAGCCGCCTCCACATACTGCGGGTCATTCAGGGTCGCCAGAGCCTGAAGCGGCGTATTGGTGCGCTCCCTGCGCACACAACTCACTTCGCGGCTCGGTGCGTTAAAAACATCCATCGACGCGGGAGGCGCCATGCGCTTCCAAAAAGTGTACATCGAGCGTCGGTAAAGCGACTCGCCCCTGTCTTGCACATAATTGCGCGTATTGCCGCCCGGTAATCCCACCAACTCCCAGATCCCCTCCGGTTGGTAAGGGCGCACCGACGGACCGTACATTTTTCCAGACAACAAACCGCTGGCAGCAAGCGCGTAGTCACGCACCATCTCAGCGTCCATGCGGAAACGAGGCGCACGCGAGATCAAGGCATTGTCGCGGTCCTTTTCCAGTTTCGCGGGAGTGACAACCGCGGACTGCCGGTAGGCGGCACTGGTAAAGATCAGTTTAAACAACCGGCGCACGTCTCCTCCATTATCGCGGAAGTCTGCCGCCAGCCAGTCGAGGAGTTCCGCGTTCGAGGGTTTCATTCCCATGACTCCAAAATCATCCGTGGTTCGTACAATCCCCTGGCCGAAGACTTCCTGCCAAAAACGGTTCACGGTGACCCGCGGCGTCAGAGGGTTGCGCTTGTCCATGAGCCACTGCGCGAGCCCAAGGCGATTTTTGGGGGCACCCTCCGGGAGCGCATGCAACGCTGCCGGTGGAAGCGCCTCCACTTCATCTCCCAATTTGTTGTACTGCCCGCGAATCATCACGTTAGCCATGGGCATCTTGTCGCCCACTTCCTTTTGAATATGCGTGATCAAGCTGCGCTCTTTGATCGACTCAGACTCGGCCTCCAACCCCGCAAGCTTTGCGCTCAGCGCTTGGTACTCTGCATCGTCCTGCGTTAGAAAATGCTGCAGCAACGCTTCGGTTTGCGCCGCCGAACGTTTTGCAGGCTCCACCGCAAGCGCCGTCACCAGCGCTGGAAATCCAAGCAGCGCTTTCACCTCGTTCGCGGCAAGCCGACGCCCGTACACCCGCACATCCTGCACCGCCCCACCCTCAAAGGGAGCGCCCGAACTGCGCTGTCCAATCAACAACGGTGCGTCCGCATGAATCACAGCATTGGGTTTGAGGGTATTGGTGGCGGCCTTGAGTTTCTCCTCCTTGCCATCGACATACACCTTCACGCCGGACTCCTTGCCCGAGCCGTCATAGGTCACGAACACATGCTGCCAGGTTCCAGGCTTCACCACATTTCCAGTCGTCAATTTCAAGGCGTTCTCGGACCACTTATCAATGAGGTGCACAGCAAAACTCCGGTCCGACTGATACAAGTCGTAACCGCGAAGCCCCTGCTTTGCGTCCATCCGAGAGAGAATCGCTCCTTCCACTCCCACCTTGCCCGCGTTCACCCACGCGCCGTAGCTGAAGCCTTTTTTGAGTTCAAAGTCCGCCACATCTCCCAAAGAAACGGAAACGCCCGCTTTGAAAACCGGCGCCGAGCCCAATTTCCCCCCAGTCACCCAATTCAAATCCCCCGTCGTCTTCAACGTTTTGGCAGCACCCATGACCAGTTCCGGATTTCCGACTCCCTCGCTCAACGGGACACTCACCACCAGATCCTTGCTAGGCAACTCCGCATTAACACTCTCGGCGGTTGCCGAGGCAACCCACTTGTTGAACAACGGTTTCGCTGCGACTTTGCGCTGCTTCAAGGCCTCCCCGGTTTCAGCAAGCAAGCCGGGAAGCGCCGTCCAACGGGAACGGTCCGCTTCCACCGGCACCACAAGCACGGGACCTCTGCCATCTTTGACATTCCCATCCATGGCACCTTGCGTGGTGTTTCGGAAAAACGCCGCCATCGAATAATAGTCGCGCTGCGTGATCGGATCGAACTTGTGGTCATGGCACTGCCCGCAGTTCATGGTCAATCCAAGATAAACCCACCCCATGGTCTGCACGCGGTCCGAAGCGTAAATCGCGAGATTTTCTTCAGGGATCGTTCCTCCTTCGCTGGTGGTGATGTTGCACCGCTGAAATCCCGTCGCAATGAGTTGGTCCTCGCGCGGGGAGGGAAGAAGGTCGCCCGCAATCTGCTCCACCGTGAACTCCGAAAAGAGTTTATTGGAGTTAAACGCCCGGATCACCCAGTCGCGGTACAACCACATTTCACGATAGTTATCAATGTGCAGTCCGTGCGTATCGCCATAACGCGCGGCATCCAGCCAGTAACGGCCCCTGTGTTCGCCCCACGCGGTGGTGTGCATCAGACGGTCGATCCATTCCGACAAGGCCTGTTCCTTATGGGCGCCGTAGTCTGCGAGAAAAGCTTCCATCTCCTCGGGCTTGGGAGGCAGTCCCGTCGCATCCAAATGGAGCCGGCGAAAAAGGGTCCGGGCATCCGCTTCCGGAGCCGGTTCGAGCCCGACAGCTTCGAGCTTGGCGAGGATCATTTGATCCAGTTCGTTTTTGCTCCAGGCGTTGTTCTTCACTTTGGGAAGCGGCGCCTTCGCGGGAGGAATAAAAGCCCAGTGGTTCTGCCAAGACGCCCCTGCTTCAATCCAGCTTTTGAGCAACGCGATTTCTTCGGGCTTGAGCTTCTTGTGCGAGTCAGGCGGCGGCATGACCTCCTCCTTGTCCGTGCTCAACAGCCGCTTGTAGAGCTCGCTTTCAGCGGCGTTCCCGCGCAGCACGGGCGCGGGGTCGTCCTTGCGTTTCTCAAACAACCCCGCCTCCGTATCCAGACGCAACCCAGCCTTACGCGTCCCCGGATCCGGACCGTGGCAAAAAAAACAGTTCTCCGCCAAAATTGGACGAATATCGCGGTTAAAGCTTATGGCCGGCCCCGCAGAGCTCCCGGAAGAGGCTCCCTGCGTGAGTGCGGCCCCCTCACCCACGGAGGTGAAACCGGCCAAGGTGGTCAAACACAAGACTGAGCGGAAGAATGAGTAGTGCATGCGTTGGAGAAGAGGAAAACTGCAATCAAAGCACGAAGTCGTTTCCAATCATAGGAACAACCACCCAGAGGCAAGAAACTTTGAGCCACGTGGAAGGGGTGCCACGGAAGCCATTGAGGCAGCCTTTTTAAAAGCGGCCTCAATTTTTGCCCGGTATGAAAAAAGGCCCGGACTGCCTCGATTACCCTCCGGTTCCGCACGCTAAGATCACGCGCGCGCTGGCGTCCTCGCGGACGCTACTTGATCACAAGCCACACATTCCTGTAGTACACAGGATTGCCGTGTCCCTGCAATTGGATCGCACCTCCCGTGGCGTCCTCCTTCTTGCCGCCTCCCGTGGGACCATCAATCTCCGCCTGTTCGTGAATCAGAACTCCGTTGTGTTTGACCGTGATCACCGCATTTTTGGTCTTCATTCCGGAGCCATCAAATTTGGCCGCCGTAAAGTCGATGTCGTACGTCTGCCAACGCAGAGGAGGAAAACACATGTTCACCGCAGGCGCCTTTTTTTGATAAAGCCCGCCGCATTCGTTGCTCACCCCCTTGAGGCCAAAACTGTCGAGCACCTGCACCTCATAGCGGTCCTGATTGTAGACGCCACTGTTTGCGCGGTCCTGCCCCCGGCCAAGCGGCTTAAAGGGCAACAGAAACTCCACATGCAGGGTGTAGTCCTGAAAATCTGCGCGCTGCGTCTTCGACCCGGAGGCAAGCAGATGCCGATTCAAGTCGTCAAAGTGCCCGCCCACAAAAGCGTCACAGTTGGTACCGTCAAAAAGCACAACCGCACCCTGTGGCGCTTTGGCTCCCACTGTGGGACTTTCGCGCTCCACCTTCTTCAGGGTCACCTTACCGCCAGGCCCTTCGAGATTCGCGCCATTCAAGCTCAACGCGACCTTCCAGGCGTCCCCTTTAAAATCAACCTTCTCACCCTCGAGTTTGGCCTCCATTTCCACCTTCTCCGATTTGTCCCATCCGGCTCCCGGAAGCCCGCCCTGATGAATCACAGCGCGAAACGTCTGGTTGCCCAAGGCAATCACCTGTAAGCCGATTTTTTCAGCGGCGTATTCCCCCTGTAAACGAAAGTCAGGCCCCTCCGTCAGCGCCTCCTCCTCCGTCAGGTAGGTCTTCGGCTTCGGTTTGGCCTCTTGCGCCAAGAGTTGGGGGGCAAGGCTGAGACCTATGGCGATAAGGACAGGGATTTTCATGGTCAAATTTGAAATACGTTTTTCGATCTCGTTGTAAAATCCATTCTTAATTGGCGAATTTCTGCTGCTGCAGCCAGTACAAACACACGCCCGCCCAAGGATGATGCGGCCCCCCGTTGCGCCCGCCTCCGAGCCCCATGCCGTGGCCTCCTTTTTCGAAGATATGCAGTTCAAACGGCACCCCGTTCGTACGCAGCGCCGCGGCGAACTGAGTCGAGTTTTCAATCTTCACCCCCTTGTCCTCCCAAGTATGCCAGAGGAACGTCGGCGGCGTGTCCTTGGTCACCTGCTTTTCGTTGGAAAGCAGTTCGACAAGAGCAGCCTCAGGCTCCGACCCGAGGAGGTTCTTTTTGGAGCCGCCGTGGGTAAACTCCCCCATCGTTATCACCGCATAACAGAGAATTCCGAGATCAGGCCGAGAACTCAGGCGCTCCACCGGATCCTGTGCGTCTGGAGTTCCTGGGTCAAAGTGTGTCAACAAGGTGGAGGCGAGATGCCCGCCCGCACTCGAGCCCATGATCCCGACGCGCTTCACGTCGATCTTCCATTCGTCCGCTTTGGCCCGAGTCAAGCGGACCGCCCGCGCGGCGTCGTTGAGCATCGCAGGATGACGGTAACCCTTGGAGCCCAGCCGGTATTTTAAAACAATCCCGGCCACTCCGTTCTCCGCCAACCACTCCGCATACCCACGCCCCTCGTGGTCTGCCAAACCGCCATAGCCGCCCCCCGGACAAATCACCATCGCGGCGCCTGTGGCCTTGTCCGGAGCGGGTAAAAACGCCGTCAACGTTGGAACATCCCACTCATTGCTCCCGAGCGCTCCCGGAGCGCCTCCCGGCCACAAAGGAACGGGATCCAAAGGAGCACCTTGAAGAGTGAGGGAGACGCCAAGAAGCAAAAGAGTGAGAAAACGCATAAGAGGGGTAGAGACGAAATTTGAGCAGCACTCGCCGCCACACAATCAATGGAGTGAATCCCGAAGCGTCCTTTCACTTAGAGTCCGAAGAGCGCACACAAAAAACAGCCCTCGCGTGAATTCTCAAATCAAGGGCGCTGGACTAACCGCGTTCCAGGGACTTTGAGAGCTGTTTCTCCCGGCTTTCGCCAAAAATTTCAGCACCTCCACCAGAAGCTCGTTGGCGACTTGATAATTCTTGGAGGGGGCGGCCAGCAGTTGCGCCGCCGACTGTACGTACTGGGAGGGGACCAACTCGTCGCCGCACGCTTCCACCAGTGCGCGCACCGCTCGTGGCGTCATTTCCAAATGAA
The DNA here is from genome assembly GCA_947476255.1 of Chthoniobacteraceae bacterium. Classification (GTDB taxonomy): domain Bacteria; phylum Verrucomicrobiota; class Verrucomicrobiia; order Chthoniobacterales; family Chthoniobacteraceae; genus Chth-196. Next base: position 39,123 of record CANJPY010000016.1, read on the forward strand.
ACTGCATGCCAATCACCGAGTCTCCCACCTGAAACGCCTGGTTTTGACAGACCCCGCTTTTGGCAAGATGAAGCGCGCCTTCGGGCAGGTCAAAGGTCTCACCATGCCAGTGAAAAACCGGCGTTGACTTCGGAAACTCGAACGATGTCATCAACGCCGTTGGAGAGCCCAATACGGGAAACCAGCCGATTTCCTGCACCGCACTCCGATACACCTTGGCCCCAAGAGCGCTCGCAATCAGTTGCGCCCCCATACAAATACCCAGCGTGGGAACCCCGGCTTCAATGCACTTGCGGATAAAAGCCTTCTCCCGCACCAGCCAGGGATACTCCCGTTCGTCGTTCACACTCATCGGCCCCCCCAGAATGATGAGCAACTGGATGGAGTCAGGCTCAGGGAACTCTTCAGATTCAAAAAAACGTGTGAAAGAAAACACATAACCTACTTGCCCGAGCCAGTTCTCGATAAAACCAAGCCCCTCAAAGGGAACATGTTGAAGAGTGTGGGCACGCATGAATGGGAGGCAGGCGGAAAATAGGACGACTAATGGAAACTAATGGAAAAACAAAGCATGCCAAATCTCCGCTTCATTTGCGAAGTAGATTACATCCTTAAAGAAACGTGGATGCTTCCCCTCCCATAGCCCACCCATGGGTACTCTCAGCCGGCTCCTCACTCGTCCCCGATTTTACGGAACACGCCGAGGCTCCCTGCCGCACACCCACTCAATGCCGCGACAAAACCGTTCGCTCATAAAATCAGCGTGCCCACCCCTCGGCTCAAAAAAAACGGAATGGGTATGCTTTGAAATGGCCTCCCAAAGGGCGAGGGCTCCCTTTTGGGCACCAAAGGAATCCTGGTCCGGACCGTCCAAATACACGTTTTGGGAAGCCCCAAATACCTTCGGGTTGCGCCGCGCCAGCACCACAGGATCCTGCTCGAGCCACCGTTTCCAGACCTCCTCGCGCCAAACCCCGGCGCCATCGTACAACCACTCAAAGTCCCCGGGCGCGTCGCTCCCCTTGGGCGCGTATGCGGCGGAAAGTCCGAGCGCAAGCTGGACCTCGGAACTGGAGGGCATGATGCACTTGTCCGGTGCGGCCTTGTAGGCTTCCAATTGTCTCTGGGAAACGTGCTTCGCCCAACGCGCCAACAACTCCCGATGGGTGACCTCAAAATCCGTATCCGGCGAAAGCGCCACCACTCCCCCGAAAAGCTCCGGTCGCAGCATCGCCAGACGAAGCGCTCCAAAGCCGCCACTGGAATGTCCCGCAATCAGGCGTTTGTGCGCAGAGACGGGAGCGCCAAAGTGTTTCTCCACGCTTGGAATTACCTCGTCCAACACGTAGTCCGCATAGTTTCCCTGCGCGCTCGAATTCAAATACTGCGAACCGCCCCAGCGATTTCTGCAATCAACCACCACCATCCGGAGGGGAATGCGCACCTGCGCCAGTTCCCCCAAAGCCCTTGCAAACGAACCGCCCCCGGCGCCCAAAAACGAGTCCGCCCCGCCGCCATAGCCCGGAAGATAATAGACGGTGAACAGGGCGGAGTCCGCGGGCACGTTTTCTGGAGTAAAGACCGCCACACGCCTCTCAGCGGGATCTCCGAGCGGATTTCCCCGAAGCGTCACGCCGGGCACCGTAAAAGCCTCAAACCGAGACTCTGCATACCCGGAAAAACTCGCAGCAAGAGAAAGTAACGCAACCAGCAGCAGCCGGCAGAAACAGAAAGACGGGAAGTGCATCCCGTGATTTTGGCCCAAAACAAACCTCTGGGCAACGCCACGCTCTCCACACCCAACCAGAAAGAAAAATCCCGCCTTTTATCCTTCCGGAAAAAGGCGGGACAAATCTGTTGGAGCAAGTCCTTGCCGTCTGTGTTAGGCGTTGCGGTTCACGCAGTTGAGATCTTCAAAAGCCAGCACAAGACGCTTGGCTGCGGCATCTTCTGCGGCGCCCAACCAGACGCGGGGATCGTAGAACTTCTTGTTGGGAGCATCCGGCCCCTTGGGGTTGCCAATCTGGCCCTGCAAATAGTCGCGGTTCTTGAGTTCGTAAGCCCGCACTCCGTCCCAGAAAGCCCACTGAATATCCGTATCCAGGTTCATCTTGATGGCGCCATAACTGATGGCTTCCCGAATTTCCTCGCGGGAGGATCCAGAGCCTCCGTGAAACACAAAGTTCACGGGCTTGGCTTCCGTTCCGAGGGTCCTGGCGATGTAGTCTTGAGACTGTTTCAAGATCAACGGCTTGAGCTTCACATTTCCCGGCTTGTACACGCCGTGCACGTTTCCAAAAGCCGCCGCGATGGTGAAATTCGGGCTGATTGCACCCAGCGTCTTGTACGCGAGCGCAACTTCTTCGGGTTGAGTGTAAAGCTTGGACTCTTCCACCCCGGAGTTATCCACCCCGTCTTCCTCTCCCCCGGTCACACCCAGCTCGATTTCCAGCGTCATCCCCATCCTGGCCATCCGCTCGAAATACTTTGCGCAAATCTCCAGGTTTTCATGGAGCGGCTCTTCGGAAAGGTCGAGCATGTGGGAGCTGTACAGGGGCTTCCCCGTCTTGGCGAACAACTCTTCGCTCGCCGCAAGCATGCCGTCCACCCACGGAAGCAGTTTCTTGGCGCAGTGATCCGTATTGAGCACCACAGGAACCCCGTACGCCTTGGCCGCGATATCCACGTACTGCGCGCCTGCGATCCCGCCCTGAATCGGGCCAAACTGGCCTTCCTTGCTCACACCCTTCCCAATGAAAAACTGGGCCCCGCCATTGGAAAACTGGATCATCGTGGGGGAATTCACCTCCCGAGCCGCCGCCAGAGCCGCGTTCACCGAGTCTGTCCCGATGCAGTTGATCGCCGGCAAAGCGAACTCACTGGCTTTCGCATAATCAAGAAGCTCTTTGACCTCGTCTCCGAAGAGCACGCCAGACCGAAACCGTTTGTTGGATGTCATGCACTCGCTTTTACCACACGAAATCCCTTCGACAACCGGTAAACGCCCTATTCCAGAGTATTCTCGAACCCCATTACGCAAACTCCAGAGGCAAGCGCCTCTCGATTAGCCGGCACAAAAAAGATCGAACCTCTTCATCGAACCTCCTAAAACAGCGTCATCTGGGGCCGGTCCGCCTCGGCGGCCATTACCGAACGCCGGCGCGTCTGCCGCACCTTTTGTGCCGTCCCCTCCACTCCAAGCGCCGCGTCCCCAGCTCCTTCGCTTGGGCCAGCACCGTCGGCACTCAATTCCGAGCGCTCCAGATTCGCCAGAATCTCCCGCGCCCTGTCCAGCACGGCCTTGGGCAAGCCTGCAAGGCGAGCCACCTGAATGCCGTAACTCTTGTCCGCTCCACCGGGCACGATTTTGCGCAGGAAAATGATCTGCTCGTTCCACTCGCGTACTGCCACGTTGAAGTTCTTCACGCCCGCACGCGTGCGCGCAAGCTCTGTGAGTTCATGGTAATGAGTCGCAAACAAGGTGCGCGCCTTCAGAATGTCGTGCAGATACTCGGCCACGCTCCACGCAATGGACAGGCCGTCAAATGTCGACGTGCCGCGCCCAATCTCGTCCAAAATCACCAGTGACCGCGGCGTTGCATTGTTGGTGATGTTTGCCGTCTCGTGCATTTCGACCATAAAAGTCGATTGCCCCCGCGAAAGATCGTCGTTTGCACCGACCCGGGTGAAAATACGGTCGGCGAGCCCCACAACAGCGCGTTTGGCAGGAACCCACGACCCTGTTTGCGCCATCAGCGTCAGAAGCGCCACCTGCCGAATATAGGTCGATTTGCCCGCCATATTCGGCCCCGTCAGAACCAAAAGTGCATTGTCTCCGCCATTCAAGAGGACATCGTTGGGCACAAACTTCTCCTCCACCAGCGCCTGATCCAGAACTGGGTGACGTCCTTCCACAAACTCAAGTTCCAAGCCTTCGTGGAGTTCGGGCCTGCAATACCCGTACAAGCGCGCCGTCTCCGCAAGCGAAGCGATCACATCCAAGTTCCCCACCGACGCCGCCGTCTCCTGCAACGCCTTGAGCTCTGCCAAAACCTCCTCCCGAAGCTGCCCGAACAATTCCACCTCCAGCGCCTTCGCACGCTCATCCGCCCCCAGAATCTTGGACTCCACCTCCTTTAATTCCGCCGTCACAAACCGCTCCCCATTCGCCACCGTCTGTTTCCGGATCCAGTCCGCGGGCACCAGATTCAAATTCGAGCGGGTGACTTCAATAAAATAACCAAACACCCCCGTGTAACGGATTTTAAGCGAACGGATTCCCGTTTCCTCCCCAAGCCGGTGCTGGAGATCTGCAATCCAACGTTTGCCCTCGTTTCCTGCAGAACGAAGCGTATCCAGCAATTCCGAATAACCTTCCCGGAAAACGCCGCCATCCCGAATCACCGCAGGCTGCTCGTCCACGAGGGCGCGCGTGAGAAGCTCCAGCACTGCGGGCAACGGATGAAGCCCCGCTCCAGCCTGCGCCAAAAACGGGTCCACTCCACCGACCCCTCTTGCCCCCACTCCCTCCACCAATGCCTTCAACTCGGGTATCCGCTCCAGCGCAGCGCGGAGCACCAGCAAATCCCGCCCCGTGCCCCCCGTCTGGGTCAACCGCCCCACCGTACGCTCCATATCCCGGATCGCTCCGAGCGACTCCCGAATCTCCGCCAAGGGCCCCGGATGCAGCAACAACACCCCAATGGCCGCCTGCCTTGCGTGCAGTGTTTCCAACTGGCACAAGGGATGCAAAATCCACTCCCGCAACTTCCTCGCACCCATGGGAGTGCGCGTCCGGTCAAGCGCCCCCACAAGGCTCGTATCCCTGCCCGCCCCCCGGGATTCCACCAGTTCCAGATTCGCCTGCGTCGCGGCGTCCAAAACCATGAATTCCGCGCGTCGATAGGCTGACATTTTGGTCACGTGCGAAAGGGAACGCCGCAATTCATGCCTCAGGTAATGCACAATCGCTCCCGCCGCACAAACCGCCGCGGGCAGTTCCTCGCACCCGAACCCATCCAAGGCCTGCACATGAAACTGCTCCTTCAACGTATGATATGCCTGATCGTGCAAAAAACAGTACCCATCCCGCACCACAAGCCCCTTGAGGTCCCCGAGTTTTTCCGCCCCCGCCTCCGCCACCAAAATTTCCGAAGGACGCACCCTGGCCAGTTCATCGTCAAGCTCCCGCGCGTCCGCAAGTTCCGTAAGCCGAAACTCGCCCGTCATCAGGTCGATGTACGCAAACCCAAAACCCCGCTTTGCATCGGGATGCACCGCCGCCAGAAAATTGTTCCGCGCCGCGTCCAGCATCTGCAGGTCGGAGACCGTTCCGGGCGAAATCACCTGCGTCACCTCCCTCTTGACGATTTTGCCGGGCTGCGGCTCTGAAACTTGGTCGCAGACGGCCACGCGCATCCCCGCGCCCACCAGCTTCCTGAGGTACCCCTCCGCAGCGTGAAACGGAATCCCACACATGGGGACGTCGTTGCGTTTGGTCAGCGCAAGGTTCAGCACGGCAGCGGCCCTCTTGGCGTCCTCGAAAAACATTTCGTAAAAATCCCCCAGCCTGAAAAGGAGGATCGTGTCGGGGGTCAGGGTTCTCCGAATGCCCTGGTACTGCTGCATCATCGGAGTGAGGGTGGCGGACATAGGTAGCCTCCTAGCAAAAAGCATGCACGGCCAAGCGCAACGTAAAATAAAGGCCCCACCCCGGAACTCTCCTTGAAACTCCCCAAGGAACGCCCCACAGCCTTTTGAAATTACACCGCAAGCAATTGAACAAAAACAATTTAATCACGCCAAACATTCCAAGTCCATTTACCCGATTCCATTGGCATCCGCATGCAAAACAAAAAGCCCTGCGGACCATCCCTCAGAACCTTGCCCCGCAAACCAAGGCCGCTTCCTCCTCAAAATAACCTCCCAATTCCGCACGCCCCCGTTAAAAAAGGGCCTTCGCCGCCGGTTTCCAAAGATTGAAAACACGACCAAGACGCAGGCGCCCGCACCCCAGACGAGATTTCCGGAATTCAATCAGCTGCAAAATATTTCCCCGCTCCCTTTTCCTCGCTCCGAATCCCTGCCCCGTCTCCGCTCCTCTGCTTGCTCGTTAGCCCCCCCTTTCACTCTTCCTTTTTTGCGCTCGCCAGCATTTGATTGAAGCTTCTTTCCCTATCCATGCAGACACCCCTCCGTCATCTCCACTTCATCGGCATCTGCGGCACCGCCATGGGCGCAGTGGCCGCAGCCCTCCGCGAACAGGGCTTCATCGTGACAGGCTCCGACGCGGGCGTATACCCGCCCATGAGCACCTTTCTGGAAGAACGCGGCATCACGATCGCCTCCCCCTTCCGTCCCGAAAACATCCCCGCCGAGGCCGACCTCATCGTCGTCGGCAACGCCATCTCCCGCGGCAACCCCGAACTGGAGGCCGTCCTCAACCGCCGCCTCCGCTACATCTCCCTCCCCGAAGCGCTCCGCCAGTTCTTCCTCAGCGGCCGCCACAACGCCGTGGTGTCCGGCACCCACGGCAAAACCACCACCTCCTCCCTGCTCACCTGGATCCTCCAGTGCGCAGGCCTCGCCCCCGCCTACCTCATCGGCGGCATCGCCCACAACCTCGGCCAGGGCTGCTCCCTCCACACCTCCTCCCACGTTGTGCTCGAGGGCGACGAATACGACACCGCTTTTTTCGACAAACGCTCCAAGTTTCTCCACTACCTCCCCGAACTCGTCATCATCAACAACCTCGAATTCGACCACGCCGACATCTTCCGCGACCTCGAGGACATCCAGACCAGCTTCCGCCGCCTCGTGCTCCTCGTCCCCCAAAACGGAGCCGTCTTTGTCAACGCCGACGAACCAAACGCCCTCGCCGTCACAACTCTCTCCCGCGCCCCCGTCTTCACCGTAGGCTTTGGTGAAAATGCCTCGCATCGGATCCTCCACCCTCGCTACGGAAAAGGCGCCCAGTTCAGTTTCATGAATCTGGAGTTTGAACTCCAAATTCCAGGCGAATTCAACGTCCGCAACGCCGCCATGGCCATCGCCGCCGCCCTCTTCTACGGCGTCGCCCCCGCCGACATCCAAAAAGCCGTCGCCTCCTTCGAAGGCGTTCGCCGCCGCCAGGAAGTCCGCGGCACCGTGCGCGGCATCACCATTATCGACGACTTCGGCCACCATCCCACCGCCCTCCAACAAACCCTCCGCGCCCTCCGCCACCAATACCCGGGCCGGCGCCTCTGGGCGGTCTTCGAACCACGCTCCAACACCACCCGCAGGGCCGTCTTTCAAAAATCACTCCCCGAAGCCCTTGCAGAAGCCGATGGCGTCCTCCTCTCCCAGGTCGCACGCCTCGAGCAACTCCCCGAAGACAACCGCCTCGACCCCCAGCAGGTCGTCGCCGACATCGCCGCCCTTGGCAAACCCGCCTTTTATGAAGCCGGCGTGCCCGAAATTTTAACCCGGCTGGGCGACCTCGCCAAAGAGGGCGACGTCATCGCCATCTTCTCCAATGGCGGCTTCGACAATATCCACAAACGCCTGCTCGAAACCCTGTCCCAACCCGCCCCTCACTGATTCATTCCACAAACACGCCTCATCAAAAGCGTCTTACACACCTCACTTTCACCCCGGACTCGCCCAAAATCAACCGCCCCTGACCCAGCCCGCTGGCTCTCAATGAGGCTTCCGAGCAAGCGCGCTTGCGCTCACGGCTCAAAATGGGTTTCCTGCTCCCCTTACCGCTCCTAAATTTTATTCCTCCCATGAGTTCTAAAAAAACTTCCTCGCACCTCGTCGAAAACCGCGTCTTCAAACCTTCCAAAGAATTCTCCAAAAAAGCCCGGATCGGCAGCCTCGCCGAATACAAGGCCCTTTGGGAAGAGTCCGTGAAAAAGCCCGAGAAATTCTGGGCGCGCGAGGCCTCCGAACTCGTATGGCAGCAGAAGTGGACCAAAGTGCTGGAGTGGAACGAACCGTTCGCGAAATGGTTTGTCGGTGGCAAGCTCAACGTTTCAGAAAACTGCCTGGACCGCCACCTCGGCACACCCCGCCAAAACAAGGCGGCGATTTTGTGGGAGGGGGAACCGGGTGAAAAACGTGCCCTCACCTACCAGCAACTGCACCGCGAAGTGTGCCGTTTCGCCAACGTCCTCAAGGCTCACAAGGTGCGCAAGGGCGAGCGCGTGATCATTTACATGCCGATGGTGCCCGAGGCGGCCATCGCGATGCTGGCCTGCGCGCGTATCGGCGCCACGCACTCTGTCATCTTCGGCGGCTTTAGCGCCGAGGCCATCCGTGACAGAATCTCCGACTCCCAGGCCGTCCTCGTGATCACCGCCGATGGCGGCTACCGGCGCGGAAGCGTCGTCGGACTCAAGCGCAACGTGGACGACGCCCTCAAAGGCGACGCTCAAACCGTGCGCGGCGTCATCGTTTTCAAGCGCACCGGTCAGGAAGTCTCGATGACCCTCGGCAGGGACACGTGGTGGCACGAGGAAATGGAGCGTGTGGACTCCAATTGCCCTGCTGTTCCCTTCGACAGCGAGCACCCGCTTTTCATCCTGTACACCTCAGGTTCGACTGGCAAGCCCAAGGGCATTCTTCATACCACAGGTGGCTACCTTTTGGGATCTTACGTCACTTCGAAATACGTCTTCGACATCCGCGACGAAGACGTTTACTGGTGCACCGCTGATATCGGCTGGGTCACAGGCCACAGCTACATCGTCTACGGCCCCCTCGCAAACGGAGCCACCACCCTCATGTACGAAGGCGCCCCGAACTGGCCCGAAAACGACCGGTTCTGGAAAATCATCGAAGACTACCGGGTCACGATTTTCTACACCGCTCCGACGGCCATCCGCGCGTTTATCCGCTGGGGCGACCAGTGGGTGAAGAAGCATGATCTCTCGAGCTTGCGACTGCTGGGCTCGGTGGGCGAACCCATCAATCCCGAAGCCTGGATGTGGTACCACGAAACCATCGGTGGCGGCCGCTGCCCGATTGTGGACACCTGGTGGCAGACGGAGACAGGGGCGATCATGATCACGCCCCTTCCGGGCGCGATTCCAACCAAGCCCGGCTCGGCCACCCTGCCCTTCTTTGGCGTGGACGCCGCCGTGGTCGACGACGCAGGCAACGAAGTGGGGCCAAACGAAAGCGGGAAGCTGGTCATCAGAAAACCCTGGCCCTCGATGCTCCGCAACATTCACGGCGACAAGGCTCGCTACAAAAAGACGTATTGGAGCGAGATCAAAGGCACTTACTTTGCCGGCGACGGAGCGCGCCGGGACAAAGACGGTTATTTCTGGATTGTAGGCCGCATCGACGACGTGCTCAACGTTGCCGGACACCGCATCGGCACCAGCGAACTAGAAGGCGCCCTCGTGTCCCATCCTGTTGTGGCCGAAGCTGCTGTTGTGGGCCGCCCCGACGAACTCAAGGGACAGGCCGTGGTCTGTTTTGTGACCCTCAAACAGGACGTCACTCCCACAGACCAAATCCGCGACGACCTCAAAAAGCATGTGCGCCACGTCATCGGCCCGGTGGCAACCCCGGACGAGATCCGTTTTGCGGACGCACTGCCAAAGACGCGTTCGGGCAAGATCATGCGCCGCCTCCTCAAGCAGGTTGCCGCCGGCGCGGTGGTGACAGGGGACACCACGACGCTGGAGGATTTGTCGATTCTCGCAAAACTCTCCGCCAAAGAGGACTAAAGGTCTTCCAACCACACGCGCCCATGGATTCCAATCCCACAGCCACCTCGTCCCAGGCTTCCCCTCCTCCCGAGGGTGAAGTCGATCTTTCGAGGGCGGCAGTGGGCTGGACCATTGCGCTTGTCGTTGGCATTGCCATCGCCACATTTTCCGCAGCCTCAGACCGCGCACAACTCAACACCCTGGAGCGGGCGGCCGAGAACACAGCCGTAGGTGACAGTCGTTTCTACGCGCCTACGCCAACGGACGCTCCAAAACTCCTGTTTGAAGGCTCGCCCTTGGTCCCCGCTGAAAAGACACAGGAATCCCTGCCCGAAGCACGCATGCGCCTTGCGGGTTACACAGACGACGCCTCCTTCCGCCTGTACGTGCCTCAGGAGCGCGAAAACTCCAATGGCGCCACCGGCGGCCCTTCCTGGTACCTCAAGACGGGACCGGGCCTGTTTCTACGCATGGGCAGGTAATCCCCTGCACCCGAGTCCCTCCGCCCGAGTTCTTTCAACCAGGGGATTCGCTCTGCGCGGCACGGTGCAGCGTTCAGATTGATTCCCCAAAAAAGAGGCATTACCACCCCGCTTCAATCTTGGTGCGTCTCAGAGTTTATGAAAACGGTTCACCTCGCATACGGCAAAGAGGGTGTTGTTGTTCCCTTGGATATGCCCGGAATGGAGCCGGAACTGCTTCTTCCCAAGGATCCTCCAGCGCTTGCAAACCCGCATGCCGCCTTTCTTGAGGCCGTCCGGAACCCCCATGGGAGCGAGGCCCTCAAGAGCGTCGTCAAAAACGCGCTGACCGCCGCCCGCGCACGCGGCCGGCTCCCGCTCGTCACCGTTGTCGTAGCCGACCACACGCGGCCCGTGCCCGATCATTTGCTGCTCCCGTGGCTGGCACAAGAAATCGGCGTCCCGGACCACTGCATCACGGTTCTCATTGGAACGGGTACCCATCGCGGCTCCACCCCGGAGGAACTCGTGCGCATGCTGGGTACGGCGGCCACACGTTTTCGCGTCCTCAACCACCAGTGCGAAACCCAAGAGGACCTTGTCTTCTTGGGCAAATCCAGTTGCGGGGGTGAATGCTGGATGAACCGGCACTGGGTGGAGGCGGACCTGCGTATCGCCACGGGCTTTATCGAGCCTCACTTTTACGCAGGTTTCTCTGGCGGCTCAAAAGCGGTAATCCCGGGCATCGCGGGCCTCGAAACAGTCCGTCATTTTCACCGGGCCACGCTCATTGCCCAGCCCTCCGCCACGTGGGCAAAAACAAGCGGCAATCCCCTCCAACGCCTCACACGGGAGATGACCGCATTCTGTCCCCCGCACTTCATCGTAAACGTCACCCTCAACCGGGCGAAAGAAATCACAGGGGTCTATGCGGGAGCTGTTACCGCCGCCCATGACGCGGGCTGCGCGGCGGCGTTTGCTGAAACCACCATCTCCGTCCCTCGCCGCTATCCGGTGGTTGTCACCACCAATTCCGGGTTCCCTTTGGATCAAAACTTTTATCAAACGGTCAAAGGCATTTCCTCCGCCACGCGGATCGTGGAACCCGGCGGTGTGATCTTGATTCTAAGCCGTTGCAATCTCGGCCTGCCCGAAGAGGGCGAATTCGCAAAGATCTTGAGCACGCCGGTGAGCGACGCCGATTTACACGTCAAAATCCAGTGCACCAAGGTGACACGACACGATCAATGGCAGGTGCAAACGCTGCTGCAATGCCTCGAAAAAGCCAGCGTCATCCTCTATTCCGAGCTCTCCCCTCTGGACCGGTTGCGCACCCGTACCGGGCATACGGAAAGTCCTGAGAAAACCCTGCGCGAACTTGTACGCAACGCTGGGAACCCGCTGCCCGTCGCCTTTTTACCCATGGGCCCTCTCTGCGTGCCAACCCTTGTTTAAGGGGAACGCACGCGGCTTCGAGCAGGCGCCGCCTCGCCTCACGGCGCCGTCCCCCCTTCAAGGCACCGTCACTTTCGCGAGCTCTTCAAGCAACGTTTGATTCAGCCGGATTCCCGCCTCAAAATTGGCCACTGGGAAGTTTTCGTTCGGAGCGTGCGCGCGGCAGTCTGGCAGCGCGAGCCCGAGCAACAGTGTTTCAACCCCGAGCACCCGCTGGAACGTATTGACGATGGGAATACTCCCCCCCTCGCGCGTCAACGCTACCGACCGACCGGGGAACACCCGCGCCAGCGCCTGTTGCGCGGCCTTGCCATGCGCCGAATGCGGGTCGCTCACATAGGGTTCCCCGCTGTGGCCGGGCACCACTTCCAGCGTGACCCCAGGAGGGCAGACCGCCCTCAAATGGCGTTCCGCTGCTGCTAAAATCACCTCCGGCGCCTGGTCCGGTACCAACCGGAAAGTCAATTTCGCAAAAGCCTCCTTGGGAATGATCGTCTTGGTTCCCTCTCCTTGGAACCCGCCGCCAATGCCGTTCACCTCCGCCGTAGGCCGCCCCCAAATGCGCTCCAACGCCGTATACTCTGCTTCCCCTCCCACGGCCGCCGCTCCCGTGATCGCTTCAATCTCCTTCTCCCCAAACGGCACCTGCGCCCACGCTTCGCGCTCCCACACCTCCAGCGGAAGCACCTTTTCATAAAATCCATCCACCAAAACCCGCCCATCCTTCCCATGCAAGGACCCAAGCAATTGCGCCAACACCACCGCTGGATTACGCACAGCCCCCCCGTAAATGCCAGAATGCAGGTCCATCGTCGGCCCCTTGACCCGCACCTCCATCGCCGCAATCCCCCGCAAACCATACGTCAGAGTGGGCACCCCCGGCGCCACCATGCTGGTGTCCGAAACCGCGATAATGTCGCACCTGAGCGCCTCCCGATGGGCCTGCAGGAACGATTCCAAGTTAGGGCTGCCAATCTCCTCCTCGCCTTCAATGAGAAAAATCAGATTTACCGGAAGCGTCCCCTGCGCCGCAAGCGTCTGGGCGACTCCCTGAATATGAGCGAAAATCTGCCCCTTGTTGTCGGCCGAACCCCGAGCGAAAAGAATTCCATCCCGGATTTGGGGCTCAAAAGGAGGGGACTGCCAGAGACCAACCGGATCCTCCGGCTGCACATCATAATGACCATATATTAATACCGTGGGACGTCCGGCGACGTGGGCGTTGCGTCCGACCACCACAGGATGGCCGGGCGTCGGGTGCACCTCGCTGCTCAAGCCGATGGATTGAAGGTGCGCGGCCAGCCAATGGGCGCAGGCAGCCACTTGGGACGCTCGGGACGGGTCGGTGGAAACGCTCGGAAAGCGGATAAAATCACACAATAAACCTAAGGCTTGGGAAGGATTTGCCATCCGCTACGCATAACCCTTTTGGGAGATGGGAGGCAACACGTCCGTGCCTCCAGAAGGAGTCTAGTGAAAAAAATTTACTTATTTCTGACTAATCTACTAATAATCTAGTGCCGTAATCGCTTTCCTTCCAAGAGAAGCCACTTCAATTCCCAGCAATACAAATCAAATACTACTATGGACTCGAACCCGTCACCCCATTCGATGCCTTTCGCAAAACCCTCCCGCCGCGAGTTCCTGTACGCAGGTCTTGCTGGTGGACTTGGTTTGACGATGGGAGATTTGCTCAAACTGCGCGCTGCTGAAGCAGCCTCAGAGAACCCCTTGATCGCCAAGGCCGATTCCCTGATCCACATCTATCTGCCGGGCGGCGCCGCTGCGCAGGAACTCTGGGACCCCAAACCCCTCGCTCCTTCCGAGTACCGTGGGCCACTTTCCACCGTGGACACCAACATCCCCGGGATCAAATTTTCGCAGTACCTCAAGAACACCGCCAAAATCGCGGACAAACTCACGGTCGTGCGCTCCATGACCCACGGGGAAGCCGCCCATGAGCGTGGCACCCATAACATGTTCACCGGGTACCGCCCCTCTCCGGCGCTTGCCTATCCTTCCTTCGGCTCTGTGGTTTCCCACGAACTGGGCTCACGGAACCAGTTGCCCGCCTACGTGTGCGTCCCCAACATGCCTAACGAATTCGCAGGCACGGGCTACCTCTCCACCGCCTTCGGCCCCTTCGCCCTCGGCAGTGAACCCTCCTCCGAAGCCTTCAAAGTGCGCGATCTTTCGCTGCCCGCCTCGGTTTCCACCGAGCGCTTTGACCGCCGCCGCTCTATCCTGGATACGGTTGACTCCCATTTCCGCTACCTCGAGCAGTCTGATTCCCTCAAGGCCATGGACTCGTTCTACGAAGCCGCCTACGCAATGATCAGCTCGCCCACGGCGCGCGAAGCCTTCAACCTCGCCGCAGAACCCGCCAAGGTCCGCGACAACTACGGCCGCAATACCGCAGGCCAGCGTATGCTCATGGCCCGCCGGCTCGTGGAGAGCGGCGTTCGCATGGTCTCCGTCACCTTCGGCGGCTGGGATCATCACACCGGCATTGCTCGCGCCATGGAAACCAATGCCGTTCCTTTCGATCAGGCCTATGCGGCCCTGATCTCGGATCTGGCAGAGCGCGGGATGCTTGACCGCACCTTGGTCATGGTGAGCTCCGAATTCGGACGCACCCCCAAGATCAACAAGGACGGCGGCCGTGACCACTGGCCCCGCGTCTTCTCTGTCGCCTTTGCAGGCGGCGGCTTCAAGCGCGGCCTCATTTACGGAGCCTCTGACGCCACCGGCGCAGAACCGGACAACAACCCGCTCACGGTCGAAAACATGTCGGCCACGGTCTACAACCAGCTGGGCATCAAGCCGGAAAAGCAGCTCGTTGCCCCCGGTGGACGCCCTGTCGCGATCGTCAAAGACGGTCAGGTTGTTTCCGATCTCATCTCTTAATTAGGCCTCAACCGCCTCATACCCCTATGGCTTCGATTCGTCTCCCCAACGGATTCTCCAAAGCATTCTGCGGCATCCGCGGTGCCACTTTGCTGGGAGCCCTCTGTCTCACGAGCCTTCCCGCTTTTGCGGGAACGCCACGCGTCAGCTCGGCTTTCCCGGCAGTAGCGCAACGTGGTACAGAACAAGATGTTGTATTCACCGGATCGAATCTGGGCGATGCACGCACCGTCCTGTTCGACGCCCCGGGCTTTGAAGTCACATCCGTCAAGGCGGAGGCGAATCGGTTTGCCGTCAAAATCCGCGTCCCAGCCGACGCCGACCTCGGTGAGCACCACTGCCGCGTCGTGACCGAATCTGGGGTCGCCGATCTCAGGGTGTTCTTTGTCAGTCCCTTCCCCGTGATCGAGGAAGCCGCGCCTAAGACCCCGGCGCGGATTCTCGCGGTAAAACTCGCGCGTGAGGCGCGCGAAGCAAAGATCGCCGCCGCGAAAGCTGCTGCCGAAGCGGCGGCGGCAGGCGCTCCAAAACCGGGTGCAACCCCTGCACCAACAGCATCAACAGCACCAACAGCGCCAACGGCACCCGCAGCTCCGGTGGCTGCAGCCGCTCCCGCTCCCAAGCCCGCCGCCCCCAAGCCCGCCGCTCCCGCAGCGGCCCCTGTTCCAGCGGGTCCGCAACTCATCACGCTAAACACCACGATTTTCGGCCAAACACAGGGAGAAGATCAGGATGAATACGCGGTGGAGCTCCAAAAAGGACAGCGCCTGACCATTGAAGTGGTGGGCATGCAGCTTCAAGCGCAGAGCCCGTACGATCCGGAAATCATCCTCAGAAAACCGGATGAAAGCATCCTCAAAACCGTCTCTGGAACCACGTTTGGCCGGGGCAACCCCGCCTTCTCCATTGAGGCGCCAGAAGCTGGCACCTACAAGTTTTCCATCCGTGATTCAACCCGCAACGGGGTGGGCGAGTGCCAATACGTCATGCACGTGGGGGACTACCCTCGGCCCCTCGCCTCGATGCCCTTGGGCGCACCCGCGGGCAAACAAACCGCTTTCACTCTGTTAGGCGACCCGAAAGGGCCCATCGCCATCAAGGCGTCTCCAGGCACTCAAAACGACACCATTGGCGGGCTTTACCCCACTGGTGCCCCAGTTCCACTCCCAGTTCCCACGCGTGTCAGTGATTTGGCGAACGTCATCGAGGGAACCACACAGCCAGCGGCGCCCTTGGAAGCGCCCAGTCCCGCGACCCCGCTGCCTGCAGCCTTCAACGGAATTCTCAAAACCAGCAAGGAAAAGGACTTCCACCGTTTCTCTGCCAAGAAAGGCCAGGTTTTTGAATTTACGGCCTTCGCCCGCGCCCTGCGCTCTCCCATCGACAGCGTTATTTTTATCTATAACGACAAAGGGGTACAGCTCGCCACCAATGATGACAATGGAACCCCTGACAGCTACGTGCGCTGGACGGCACCGGCCGACGGGGAATTTATCCTCGGTATCGGTGATCAGCTTGGCCGCGGCGGCCCCCTCTACACCTACCGCGTAGAGGCTTCCCTCGCATCTCCCCGAGTCAAGACATGGCTGCCGGAAATGACGATCAACTCCTCCCAAGACCGTCGCGCCATCGTGGTTCCGCAAGGAAACCGCTTCGCCACCCTTGTGCGCGTCAAACGCGAGGACTGGGCTGGACCGCTCCACCTCGAACCCCTCAACCTTCCCGCGAACGTGCACGCGGCGGCGGGGACCATGGACAAAACCATCGACACCTTGGTGATGGTTTTTGAGGCGACTCAGGACGCACCCCTCACCCAGAAACTGATCTCCATGACAGGCTCCCCTGCGGAGCCTGTGGAAGGGGTGCAGCCGACCTTCCGCGTCGAACACATCATCAGCCCCTGCGAGAACGGAAATAACAAGCCGTACTACACTGTAAAACAGCAGTATCTCCCTCTGGCGGTGACAGCGCCCATCCCGGCCCGTATCGACGTTGAGGAACCCAGCACCCCTGCGATGCGCTCGGGACAGTTCCCTTTGAAGGTCAAAATCCAGCGCACTGACGACTTCAAAGGTCCAGTGGATGTGGTCCTCCTGCATGCCCCTACTGGTCTTGCCACGTCCGGGGCGGTGAAGATCCCAGCCGACGCCTCCGAAGGGATTATCAACGTGAGTGTTGGAGCAGAAGCCCCGCTCAAAAAATGGTCCCTCGCTGTAGCTGCAAGCGCCGACTTCGGGAAGGGGGCCACCTGGTTTAGTTCAGGGATCTTTAATTTTGAAGTGGTGGAAACGCCTTTCACGGGAAGCCTCGCGAGAAGCTCCGTACCGCAGGGCGGCACCTCCCAGATGAAGCTCAAGCTCGAGCAGAAAAATCCCTTTGAAGGCAAAGCGAAAATTGAGCTTCTCGGCCTCCCAAACGGCGTGAGCGCCGAGCCTCAGGAAATTACCGCCGAAGCCACGGAAGTCGTCTTCTCTCTAACCGCCAAGCCCGACGCCAGCCTTGGAATTCAAAAGCAAGTCACCGCACAATTCTCGATCCATAAAAACGGCATCCCCCTTACCGCCAACTGCGCTGCGGGTGGTGTTCTGCGCGTCGACCGTCCGGATCCCTCTGCAAAGCCTGCTCCAATCGCCGTAGCGAATGCAGCTTCCGCTGCACCAGCTCCAGCAACGCCTCCAGCGAACGCAGGAGCGACTGCCGCTCCCGCCACCGCTGCGAAACCAGCTCAAGCGCCAACCGCTCCCGCCGCACCAGCAGCCGCTGCCACCACTCCAGCGCCTGCACCCGTGGCCCCAGCCGCCGCGGCGAAACCCCCAACTCCTGCACCAGCTCCAGCAAGCGCACCCAGCGCACCTGCACCAGCCGCTCCCTCCACCCCAGCTCCAGCCGCTCCAGCACCCCCACAAACCGCAAAATGAACCGCAGCCATCTCCTCTTCACAGGTCTGTCCGCCGGTCTTCTCCTTTCCTCCGCGAGCCTCCTGACCGCCGCGCCGGTTTTGGATATTTTTCCGGGAGACGCCCACCTGCGCCACAAACTGGACTCCCAGTCCTTCGTGGTACGGGTGATTCAGGACAATGGCATTCATGTCGATGTGACCAACGAGGCAAAGATCAGCCTCGGCGATCCTTCCAAAGCCGGTCTCCAGAAAAACGTGCTCACCCCCAAGGCTGCCGGATCCACAAACCTCAAGGTGGAATGGAAGGGCATCACCAAATCAATCCCCATCACCGTCGAGAATCCCGAAGTGGAGCCTCCTGTCTCCTTCCGACTCGACGTGATGCCGGTCTTTATGAAGGCGGAGTGTAACCGCTGCCATGGAGCCGCCCGCGGTCAAGACGGGTTCAAACTTTCGCTCTGGGGATTTGATCCAGACACCGATTATTTCCGCATCACCCGGGAGTTCCCCGGACGCCGGGTTAATCTGGCTGTGCCCGAGGACTCCCTCCTGATTACCAAGGCTGACGGAGAAGCCGCACACACAGGGGGAAAGAAATTCGAAAAAGGCAGTCCCCTCTACAATACCATGCTTCGCTGGCTGAAAGCGGGCGCGCCGGATGATCCGAAGGAGATTGCACAAGTTAAAAGCGTGGAACTGCTTCCAGGTTCGCTCGTGATGGAAGGCCCCGGACAGAACTTCCGGATGAACGTACGCGCCACCTTCTCCGATGGTTCGACCCGCGACGTCACCTCGACCGCCCTGTTCCTTTCCAACAACGAAGGCACCGCCAAAGTGGACCATGACGGGACACTGACCACGGGGGCCCGCGGCGAAGCGTTTGTGATGGCCCGCTACGGTGCATTCACGGTTGGCAGCCAGGTCATCGTCCTTCCCAAGGACCTCAAATTCCAGTGGCCCAAAGTCGATGAACGCAACGAAATCGACAAGCTCGTCAACGTCAAGCTGCGCAATCTCCGCATGCTTCCGAGCGACCTCTGCGACGACCTGACCTTCCTGCGCCGCGCCTACATTGACCTGACAGGCAGCCTTCCCCCGCTCGAGCGCGTCCAAACGTTCCGTGACGACAAGGATCCCGCCAAGCGCGAGAAACTCGTGGATGACCTGCTGAAACAGCCCGGGTTCGTTGATTTGTGGACACTCAAGTGGGCGGACCTTCTGCAGATCCGTACAATCAACAACCAGTCATCCACCAAGACCGTTCAGTTGTATCACAACTGGCTTCGCGATCAGATACTTGCCGGCGTGCCTCTCAACGAACTCGCGTCCAAGCTCCTCACTGCCACGGGTTCCAACATCGAAAATCCCTCGGCCACCTTCTACTCTTTGGAAATCGATCCGATCCGCGTCACCGAAGATGCCGCCCAGGCAATGCTCGGCATCCGCATCCAGTGCGCCCAATGCCACAACCATCCGTTTGACCGCTGGACCATGGGCGATTACCGGGGTTTCATGGCCTTCTTCATGCAGATCGGCCGCAAGCCCGGCGAAGATCCCCGTGAAAAAATCATCTTTAATGCGGGGGCCGGTGAAGCCAAACACCCCGTTGGCGACAAGGTTGTCCCTCCAAGATTCCCAGGAGGCGAAGAACCCGACGTCAAAGGCAAGGACCGCCGCGAAGTTCTCGCAACCTGGCTCGCGGATCCCGAGAACCCATGGTTTGCAAGGCACATGGCCAACCTTGTGTGGGCACAGCTCATGGGCGTGGGCATTGTCAACCCCGTGGATGACATCCGCATCTCCAATCCCGCGTCGAACCCGGTCCTGCTGGACCACCTTGCAAAGCGGCTCGTCGAACATAAGTTCGACATCCGAAAACTGGCCCGCGAAATCTGTCTCTCCGCCACCTACCAGCGCTCAACCCGCTCGAACGAGTCCAATGAACTGGATACCAAAAACTTCGCTAAGGCGACGATCCGCCGCATGCGCGCCGAAGTCCTTCTGGACGCCATCGCGGACGCTTCGGGCAATTCCGCCAAACACACTGGAATGTCCCAGGGAATGCGCGCCGTGGAAATCGCAGACGCCAAGAAGACGAACTACTTCCTGAGCACCTTTGGACGCTCCACCCGCGAAAACGTGTGTGCCCGCGAGGAAGTCAGCCCCACGCTCTCGCAGGCGCTGCACCTTCTCACCGGCGATACGGTCGAGGGCAACATGAAGGCAGGGAATCTGGTCGCCAAGCTGACAACGAGCGGCAAAAAACCGTCTGAGATCATGATCGAACTCTATCTCCGCGTGATTGGACGTCCTCCGACTCCCGAAGAAACCTCCTCCTTGGAAGCGCTCTTCAGCGACCCGGAACAGACCAAGGCCACTTTGGAAGACATCCAGTGGGCCCTCCTTAATTCCAAAGAGTTCCTCTTTAACCACTAGCCTCTTAGCCACTATATGCGCTCGCGCCTTGTTCTCCTCGGCTCCGTCCTGAGTGCCCTGCCCTCTGTGGCTGCAGTCCCTGAAAAAGTCACCTTCGACGATCACGTCCTGCCGATCCTTCAGAACGCCTGCAATAACTGTCATAACCCGGACAAAAAAAAGGCCGGCTTGGATCTCACCAGTTACGGAACCTCCATTCTAGGTTCCGATGGAGGCAAGGTCGTCCTTCCAGGGGATGCCGCGGGCAGCCTCTTGCTGAAGTGCATCAAAGGCACCGAGGAACCTGTCATGCCGCCCAAAGGGGACAGGCTCAACGCCAATGACATCGCAATTATTGAAAAATGGATCGCCCTGCGCGCTCCAGAATCCCTCACGAGCAAGGGCGCGCCCGTAGCCAATAACGTCACAGCCGCCGCTGTCAGTCTGACCCGTCCTTCCGGGCCCCCTCCGATGCCGGGAAACAACCTGCCAAAGTCCCCGGTGCTTCAGGCAGACCGCTCGAATGCTCTCATCGCCCTCGCCGCAAGCCCCTGGGCTCCTGTGACCGCGTTGGGTGGCCAAAAACAGGTTCTTCTCTACCACTCCGATACGCTGGAGCTATTGGGCATCCTCCCCTTCCCCGAAGGCCTACCTACCATCGTGCGTTTTTCCCGCAATGGGGAACTCGTGATGGCAGGCGGTGGCGTCGGCGCCAAATCGGGAAAAGTGGCCCTCTGGAAAATCGCCACAGGCGAACGGATTGCCACCGTAGGGAACGAAGTGGACCAAGTGCTGGCCGCAGACCTGAGCCCGGATCAAACCACCGTGGCTCTCGGTGGCCCCAACCGTCTGCTGAAATTTTACAGCACCAAGGACGGCAAAATGATCCGGTCCAACAAAAAACACACGGACTGGGTGACAGCCGTGGCGTATTCCCCGGATGGCGCCTACGTGGCAAGCGCCGACCGCGCCGGAGGCGTTGTCGTCTGGGAGGCTGCGACGGGTGCCGAATCAATTACATTGCCGGGACACAAAACGGCGGTCAACGCGCTCGCGTTCCTGCCGGGCTTGCTGGCTTCCGCCGGACAGGACGGCACTGTTGTCCTTTGGGATGTCGCCGAGGGCAAGGAGCGCAAGAAATGGACAGCCCACGCGGGAGGCTGTGAATTCGTGGATTTCACGCCTGATGGGAAAATCATTTCGTGCGGCCGCGACAAGGTGGCCAAAATTTGGGATCAGACGGGGAAAGCGCTCCTGACCACCCAACCCCTTGGCGAAATCGCCCTGCGTGCCGTACTATCCGGAGAGACGGTGATGGCGGGCGATTGGAACGGAAATGTCCAGGCCTTCCTCATCGCCGATGGAGGGAAACCCTTTGGTGCCGTCGCAACGGTTAGCACGACCCCTCCAAAGCCTCCGGCGAAGTAGTTCGTCTGCGTCTCAAAACGGAGTTTCTCCGTAGACGGATGTGCACGCACGCTCAGAGACCGAGATTTGGTGTTCCAGCCAGCCAGCCAGAATATCCCTCTCCCGCTTAGACTTTCCCGGAAAAGAGGGTAAAGATGGGGCACAAACGCATGTCTCTGAGTGTCTCAATGATCGTGAAGAACGAGGAAAAGCACCTCCCCCGGTGCCTCGCTTCACTGCAAGGTTTGGCGGACGAAATTGTCCTCGTGGACACAGGCTCCACCGATAGTACCGTTGCCATTGCCACGGAGTTCGGTGCCAAAGTGTTTCACCATGTCTGGGCTGACGATTTTGCGAAGGCCCGCAACGCCAGCCTCGCCCACTGCACCGGCGACTGGATTCTCGTTGTCGACGCCGACGAGGCCATCGATCCCGTGGACCACACAGGCCTCCGCTCTCTTCTAGCAGACCACGGCCCTGCAGCCTTTCGCATGCGCTGCCGCAACTACGTCACCAGCGCCACCCAAACCATCCTCGACGCTACGCCCGTCCGCAACACTTCCCCTTACGCCACGGGCCGCGAATTCGCCTACTACGTCGACTACGTGATCCATACACGGCTCTTCCGCAGGCTCCCCGATGTGCAGTTTTCGGGCCGCATCCATGAAGTCGTTGATCCTTATTTTGAAAGCCGCGGCCTCCCCATCGGAATCAGTCCCGCGATTCTTCATCACTTTGGGAAACTGGACCTTGAGAGGGAGTCCTCCAAGAAGGACTTCTACCTGGGCCTTTGTGAAAAAGAGGCCCGTTTGCATCCAAACAACCACCTGAACCTCTTAAATTTAATCATCCAAAGCAAGACGGCCCAAAAGTGGTCTCTGTGCCTGCGTTCGGTAGAAAAATTCGTCAGTATTCGCGAAAACGTCCCCCCGCTTGTATTTATGGCGGCCGCCACCTCGCAGTTCCATTTGGGGGACACACCTGCAGCCGCATCCTGGCTCGAGAAAGCACTTTCCGTCGATGCCTCGCATACGGAGGCCCTTACGCTTAAAGCCCGCTGCCTCGCAGCCGAGCGCAGGCTGGAGGAGGCGTGTTTCTGCCTCGAACGCGCCATCGCAATCCAGCCCAGTTACGTGGTTCCGCACATCAACCTTGCCGAGATCAAAGTGATGGAGGGAAAGCCGCAGGAAGCCCGGGAAGCACTGCTGCGCGGCATCGGCGAAAACCCAAAGGAAGAAATCCTCTATACAAAGCTGGTCCTTCTCGACTGCCACCAAGGCCACCGGTATCAGGCCGCCTCCTCCGCGGCACGTGCGCTCTCTGCCCTTCCCTCGGGAGGGGACGGCCTCTGGCACCGGCTGGTGGTGGCGCATTTGCTCGAGTCGGGTGATTTTGAGGGCGCCAGCGCAATCGTGGAGTTGGGAACACAAGCCTTCCCAAAAAATCCGACTCTCGTGCGGCTCAAAGCGATCTGTGCCGCCCAGACATCGCCCGCGCGATAATCCTGGTTTGTCCGTCAAGTGGGGCAAGGAACAGCCCTTTGCGGCTCGCAGACGGGACTTATCGCAAATCTTGAAGAAAACTGGTCTTTCTCTCCCGGGACCGCGGAATAGAGCGGGGAGACGAGGATGGTTTGCGGCCACACCCACTCCGTGTCCTCATCTCCCCCTCATCGAACCGGACAGGCGGATTTCCCACATCCGGCTCTCGGAGGCTGTTCGCCGGTTTGCTTCATGATTTCCCGTAGGCAGCATAGTGTGGCCTCCGGTACAGGCCGTATCTTTCCCTCAGTTGCTCACGGGTATGTTCGGGGGCGTATCGGCCTCGGATTTTGGCGTGTTTCCGCCACAGCCATCCTCCGACTCTCGCCTCCACCTACCATTGCAGTTTGG
>CANJPY010000017.1 GCA_947476255.1 Chthoniobacteraceae bacterium
AACTCCCTTGCGGCCGGGCAGATGTGATTTCAGAAGTTTCCAGTTTTCATCTGAAAGATCATGACGCCTGTGGGCTGGCTTTTCCTGAGATTGATGCATGGCATTCCTTTTTTACAAGGCCTGTCAATCTCGTGACGACACTATCTAGAAGCAAACAGCTCCAACCTGCAGTCACAAGCACGAAGGAAGATGTCCAAAGTTTTTTGATAACGGGGAAAAAAGGGTGCCACGCCCAACCCGCGCTCACAAGCAAGACTCCCCCGATCACAAGCCCGCGGACAATCCGCGTTCGCGAGCTCTGGCAAGTGAGCCATCTGCCTGCGAGCACCCCGAATAAAGCACTCGCGACCGCAGGCAGACTGCTCAAGATGCCCTCCGGATCGTGCGATCCGTTATATTTGCGGCCCGGGAGCCAGATGCTGTCGAGATAGTTCGTGAGGTTTTGACCTTCTTCAAAACTAGGGCTCTCCAGTCCCGGGACCGCCACCCATTTTAAAAGTGCTGCATAGCCTAAAAGGATTCCAAAAGTCGCCACCACAAGAGCGCGCGTCGAGAGACGCAAACTGAGTAACCCAGCAAGGGCGGATGCGATGCCAATCCGTTGGAGAACACCCAGCCAGCGAATTTTATCCCACCCTTCTTTGATGCCACCGGAAAAGAACACACCGAGCAGAAAAAGAATCAACCCGCGTGCCAGCAGATGCCGGATCGTTGCCAAAAGTCCATCGCGCTCCAGTCTCCGAGGTAAAGCAAGAGAGAGGGAAACGCCGGACAGAAAAACAAAAAGGGGAAAGATCAGATCGTAAAAATGAAATCCCGCCCATGGAACATGCTCCAATTGTGCAGCGATAAACTGCGCCGCATCGGAATGGGGAAACCCATTTTTTAGAACAGCCTGCAACACTCCCCCCAGACCAAGAATCCAGCACATGTCAAAACCGCGGAGTGCATCGAGAGATGACAGCCGGGAACTAGAGGTTACTTGATCATTCATGTGGGATGGAGGTGGCCTGGCGTTATAACCTTTCATTGCGAGGGCCCGATTCACAAGCCCTCTGTAGGAAGTGCATCAAACGCTTTCACGCAGCAAGGTTAAGGCACAAGTGTGTTCTATCAACCATCGTCGACACTAGGGCTTCTTGAGCAGATCTAAGAGTACTGTGCTCATGGCTTGAACGCCCGTTTTAATCGTTGGCTCCGGTTCTGGCCTGAAGAACGGCGAATGAAGTCCGGGTAGTGTCACCTTTTTAGCCTTTGCTTCAGACACCGCACTGGCTGACTGGGTGCCAAGGCGGAACATGCACAAGGGAATCTTTTCTTTTGTCATCCCAAACTCAGCAAAGTCTTCCGATCCCATGGTGGGCTCGACCGTCAATACCCGCTCTGGGCTAAGAACGCCCTCCAGGCTATAGCGAACAACGCGGGTAAACTCGGGCGTATTGTAAAGCGATGCGGTGCTCTCCGGAGTCACAATAACCTCAGGCATCTTCTCAGCGGGCATCCCCGCCGCGAGCGCGAGATTTAAGCTGATGCGTCGGATCGCCGCAATCAACTGCTCGCGCGTCTCAGACTTGTAAGAACGCACTGTCACCTGAAGACGGACTTCGTCGGGAATAATATTCGCTTTGGTTCCTCCGTGAATGCTGCCCACCGTCACCACCGCGGGATCGCCTGGCTTGACCTCACGGCTGACAATGGATTGAAGAGCTACGACAAGCTGTGATGCCAGCAGAATGGGATCTTTTCCAAGCTGGGGCTGGGAACCGTGGCCCCCGACCCCACGCACCACAATTTCGAGGGTGTCGACATTGGCCATCGCATAGCCCTCCAAGAGGCCGACACTGCCATGCGGAATATCAAAGGCACAATGCAGCGCAAGCGCTTTATCAGGCTTGGGAAAGCGCGCGAAAAGACCAGCCCGCAACATCATGCGAGCCCCCAAAATACGCTCCTCAGCTGGCTGGCCGATAAAAATCAAGGTTCCCCCCCACTGGCTACGAAGTGTCGAGAGCACTCGGGCAACACCCACAAAGCAGCTCATGTGTATATCGTGCCCGCAAGCGTGCATCACAGGAACCTCGCGCCCGAGGTCGTCTTTCGCTGTTTTTGTACTCGCATAAACTTCACCTGTTTGTTCGCGCACAGGAAGCGCATCAAGGTCCGTTCGCACCAAAATTACCGGCCCAGGTCCGTTTTTTAAAACACCCACCAGCCCATGCCCTCCTACTTTTTCTGTAACTTCGAAACCTGCGGCTCGAAGTTCAGCTGCTATCCGGAGTGCCGTTTGCTCCTCTTGGAGAGAGAGCTCCGGATTGCTGTGGAGTACTTTATAGAGCGCTACAAGCGAGGGTAGTTCCGACGCTAAAAGGGACTCCACGTCAGCGCCAAAGCACGCAAAAGACCACAAACTAAAGCCAGCAATAAACAGAGCCAGAATTTTCAAATCCGTTTTCATCAGAGGTTTTATTTGCCGCTTCTTCACTCATTAAATATTTTCTTTAGGCTATGGAAGAAAGCCTGGCCGGCATTCTAGCTACTTCTGTCTCCGGAGCTTTATCGGGGACGCATGATGACTTCCATCTCCTTGTTCCGAGACCGTCCGAGGCAGCAACGCCTTAAACAAATAAATCACCGAGCGTCCGCCCTTCCTCGAGAAGATTATAGGGACGACCCAACGGGTCCACCGCATCCAAATCATCAATCCCCATGGCATGATAGACGGTGCGAGTTATGTCCTCAGGTCCAACAGGCTTTTCCGCAGGGTACGCCGCATGTTTATCTGTTCGTCCATGCGTGCGGCCCCCTTGCACCCCTCCCCCAGCCATCAGCACGCTCATGCAAGAAGTCCAATGGTCTCGACCAGCTCCAGAAGGACCGCCGGAGCGCGGATCGCCGATCTGTGGTTTGCGCCCCATCTCGCTCGTGACCAGCACCAGGGTTTCTTCCAAAAGGCCGCGCTGACTTAGGTCCTCAAGCAAGGCGGAAAAGCTCCGGTCAAATTCCGGGAGCAGATAATCCTTCAAACACGCAAAGTTGGATCCGTGAGTGTCCCAACCTCCAGCGCTTTTACAACGACTGGCGATGGCTTCATTTTCCTTCCAAAAAACCGTGATGAAAGGAACTCCCGCCTCCACGAGGCGCCTCGCCATTAATAAGCTTGTCCCATTTACAGTGCCACCATATCGCTCAATTGTACCGGCTGACTCGGCGTGAATATCAAAGGCGCCCGCAGTTCCGCTCGCAGACAATAACTGGAAGGCACGTTGTTGCTGGCTCGCATAATTGCGCACGCTTTCATCGTAGTCCAACTCTCGCCGCATATTTGAAACCGTCTCAAGCAGTGCCTTTCTATCCTGCACACGCTGGGGGCTAGAACCCGCGCTCAGCGTCAGCGTAGGGGCGCTGAACTCAAGGGGGGTTTCCACGCTGCCATTGAGAAAAAACGGGTCATACTCCATCCCAATTCTTCCAGCAAACTGGCCGGGACGCGTGTAGGGCAACTTGCTGGGCTTGTGCGGCAACGTAATGACATCCGGCAATTTTCCCTTTCCTTTGCGCCGTGACCCCACCACACACCCCATATGGGGCCAGTCTGTGGAGAGTGGCCTGCGATCGTTTCCCTGAATGCGAAATGTGTCATCAGGCGCATGCCCAGTCAGGTTGTAATAATACCCTGCGTGATGGTCTCCAGTGGCACGGCCAAAGTCTGTCACACCATGCACCATTGAAAAAAGATGCGCTTGTTTTGCAAGAAGCGGCAGGTGTTCGCAAACCTGAATGTCCGGCGCCGTCGTCTTGATCGGCGAAAACTCGCCCCTGTACTCCACCGGTGCATTGGGCTTCATATCCCACATATCAATGTGGGACGCGCCTCCACACAGAAAGAATAGAATGGTGGACTTTGCGGGCTTGCGTCTTGTTGGGTCAGACAGCGACCCGAATGCTGCCTTTCCAAAAGGCAGGCCAAAACAGGCAGTTGTCGAGGCTGTGATAAAGGAGCGCCTACTTAATGCAGCTGAGAAGAGCGGCTTACTCATGGGGGTGGGTTGCCATATAAGCGCAATACTCCAAATAAGGCTACATCGAAAATAGCCGTCTGGACTCACCGCTTCCCGCGCATCCAAGGCCGAAAAATATCTTTACCAAAAAGACACATCAATACATCGACCTAAACAATTTCCATCCCTTTTGCCGCACTAGCCCCCGCTCGCTACCAGCGCTCCCCGCTCAGGTGCTTCTCTCGTTTGGATCAGAACCGTGCCAACGTGCAGTCCCCGTTTCGTTGCAGTGTGCCGTCACTCTCACGCACTCATTCCTTCAACGTCGACCTCAAGTTGCTATGCGGGCTTTTCTGGCCACGACGCACGGACCGCCACTAAACTCTATTATCTGCAAGGAACCTTTTCCACCTTCCTGAAACGTCGACAGGGGAAAAGATATTTTTGTTTTTACTCAAGTTGAGCAATGTTTTTTTATTTGTCCCCGCCCGTGGCATTTCCAAAAAGTCCTCCCTACCAATCCCCTTTGCGACTTATACCCTCCTTAATGAACGTATGTTTACTCAGGCAATTTCAACCGCTTTAAGAGTTGTCGCATCTTTGTTGGGAGGACTCGCCCTCCTTTCAGGAAATTCGTTCGGAGCCAAATCAGACGAAAACGGAGTGGCATTGAGCTTCAATCGGGACATCCGTCCAATTCTTGCGGACAACTGTTTTGCCTGTCACGGCCTCGACGCCAAAAAGCGCAAGGCCGACCTTCGCTTGGATACCGCTGATGGGGCTCATACCGCCATAGACGGGGCCTTTCCCATCGCGAAAGGTGCGCCAGAAAAAAGTACCGTTTGGATGCGTATTCAGAGCACCGATCCTGACGAGTGTATGCCACCTCCTGAGTCCCACAAAAAGCTGACACTGCAGCAAAAGGAGATCATAAAACGGTGGATCCAACAGGGGGGCGCCTATGAGCGTCACTGGGCATTCGAGCCCTTGACCACTCCACCCACTCCGAAGCCGTCCCCAAAAAGCGCCAAACACAAGAATGCTATCGATGAATTTCTTGCGCCGCAGCGCTCAAAGGCAGGACTGAAAGAGGCGCCCGAAGCCGATCGGGCGACACTTATCCGCAGGGTTGCTTTCACCCTGACTGGTCTTCCACCCACAGTGAGTGCCGTGGATGCTTTTATCGCAGACCGTTCTGAACTTGCGTACGAGACCTTGGTAGAGAAATACATTACGACACCCGAGTTCGGCGAAGAAATGGCCAGACACTGGCTCGATGTGGCGCGTTACGCAGATACGCATGGGCTACACCTTGATAATGAGCGGGAAATGTGGGCCTACCGAGACTGGGTTGTGAACGCGTTCAACCAAAATCTCCCCTTTGACCAATTTACGGTTCAACAAATAGCAGGCGACCAACTCCCCAACCCAACCCAAGACCAAATCACCGCCACCGGCTTTTCTAGGTGCAACGTCACCACGGGGGAAGGGGGCGCAATTTCCGAGGAATACCGTCATTTATATGCGGTCGAGCGCACCTCCACCGTCATGCAAGCGTGGACGGGACTCACGGCAGGCTGCGCCCAATGCCACGACCATAAGTACGACCCGCTTTCCACACGCGAATTCTACTCACTTTACGCCTTCTTTTTTAGCGCCGCCGACCCTCCCATGGACGGCAATATTTCTTCCACCGAGCCTTATCAAAAACGCCCCACCCCCACTCAGTCAGAGGCTCTCGCCAAGGCTAAGAGCGCCGAAGTTGAAGCTTTAAAAACTCTCGATGATGCCGCTTCAAAACTCACATACACAGAGCCTTATATCCAAGCTGAGAGCACCTCCGAGCCTGTGACCCAAGTTTTTTTGGATGACATTTTCCCGCTCGCTTCCGAAACCCGAACCACTTCCAGAAATCCAGCAGTTTGGATCACGGACCCCGAGTTCGGTGCGCATTCGGGCCGCCGTGTGCTCCGTCAAGCATCCGGCCAATTCACTGAAAATGTCGTCCAAGCGGGGGCGCTCCCCTTGACCGTACCCGAGGCTGGCGAATGTAGCGTATGGGTCCGTTTAGACCCCCAATCTCCACCCCGAGGCCTATCCATTCAAATACAAGGGCGTAAGGTTTACTGGGGCGATCGCGCTTACAGCGATGGAGCCAAGCCTGAGAACCCAGAGCAAGATGTAAATCTCGGGGCACTTCCGCCTCTGGGAGTTTGGTCGCGTCTTTACTTTCACTTAAAGACACTGGAGCTAAAACCCGGCACTCGGATCGAAAGCATTGCACTCCAGCAAAATGGAGGGATTGCTTTCTGGGATGCCGGGACCATCACCGGTCTCCTTCACTCAAAGGACGATCCACTGGTATCCTTGAATCAATGGTGGAACGCGTTTCCGAAAAAAGCGAAAGCAGACAATACAGACCTTCCTCCGTCGCTTTTAAAAATTCTCCTGGCTGGCCCAGAAAAGGCGACGGATCCAGCCGACAGAAAACAAGTCCAGGACTATTACCTCGGTAAGATCTGCCGAAACTCCCCGTCTGCAATCCTCGCTCTGCGTACAGACTGGTTGGCAGCAAAAGTAAATAAAGAGTCCTGCAGCGAGGCCATCCACGGCACGCTGGTCTTCCGCGATCTTGATGCTCCCTTGGAAACCTTTGTTGCAGTCCGCGGACAATACGACAAACACGGCGAACGCGTTACACCTGATGTCCCCGCCGTTTTTCCAGCGCTCAAGAAAGACAAACCCGAGGGCCGCGCAACACGACTAGACCTCGCACGCTGGCTGGTGGCGCGTGACAATCCATTGACGGCAAGGGTTACCGTGAACCGTTTGTGGCAGCAGGTTTTTGGAATAGGTCTGGTGAAAACAAGCCACGACTTTGGTTCCCAAGGGGAACCACCCAGCCATCCAGAATTGCTCGACTGGCTGGCCTGTATATTCCGAGATTCGGCCTGGGACGTAAAAGGGCTCCTTCGTCTGATGCTCAACTCCAATGCCTTCCGGCAGAGCTCTGTTGTCTCAGCCGAACTTCGTGAGCAGGATCCTGAGAACCGGCTGCTCGCGCGCGGCCCACGGATCCGCCTTGACGCGGAACAGATACGGGACAACGCACTTTTTGTAAGCGGTTTGCTGGACTCAAAAAAGGGAGGAAGGGGGTCCCTCCCATACCAGCCGTCTAACATCTGGGAACCCGTTGGCTACGCAAACAGCAACACCCGCTACTATCTCCAGGAACACGACTCTTCGCTGTATAGACGGAGCCTCTATTGCTTTTTGAAGCGGACCGCACCACCCCCATTTATGTCCACGTTTGACGGCCCCAGTCGCGAACAGAGCTGTGTGCGGCGCGAACGCACCAATACGCCCATGCAGGCATTGCAGCTCATGAACGATGTCCAACATTTCGAAGCCGCTCGCGCGCTTGCCGAGCGGGTGCTAACGGAAGGAGGCACGACAGATGCCGGGAAGATTCAATGGCTCTTCCGCGTGGTTCTTGCGCGCACTCCTGATGCACAAGAAAGCAACCTGCTTTTGGCTGCCTTGCAAAAACAAAGAACCCTCTATCGCAATACCCCGCGGGAAGCGTCTGCCGTCTCACACGCCGGGGAAGCGCCCCCCCAAAATACAGCTCCTGCTGCTGAAACGGCCGCATGGACTCTTCTTGGAAATCTTGTTCTTAACTTGGATGAAACAGTCAACCGTAATTGACCTTATGGACCCACTCTCTGAATGGAACAAACTTCAATCTCGCCGCCAATTTTTTAAAAGCTCGGGGCTGAGCATGGGCGGGTTGGGCCTTGCCTCCCTTCTTGGCAATGAATCCGCCCGAGCTACCAACAGCGACTCCCGCATGAATCCGCCGCTCCCGGGGTTGCCCCATTTCGCGCCAAGGGCAAAGGCGGTGATTTACCTTCATATGAACGGTGGCCCGTCTCAGTTAGACACCTGGGACTACAAGCCAAACCTCGCAGACTGGTTTGACAAAGATCTCCCGCCCAGCGTGCAGGGCGGCCAGCGACTGACGGGAATGACCAGTAAACAGACGCGCTTCCCCGTTGCTCCCAGTCTTTTTACTTTTTCCAAGCATGGCCAATGTGAACGTTGGGCCAGCGAACTGGTTCGCCACACGGCTCTACATTCCGACGATATCGCCCTCGTCAAAACCGTTCACACAAACGCCATCAACCATGATCCCGCGTGCACTTTTGTAATGACGGGGCGCGAGGTCCCCGGCTATGCAAGTCTCGGGTCTTGGCTCAGCTACGGCTTGGGAAGCGAAAGCGAAAACCTTCCCGCTTTTGTCGTCCTCACTCCCTCTTGGAAGTCTACGGGTGCGGCGCAGGCTTTGTTTACCAGAATGTGGAGCAGCGGCTTCCTGCCGGGCCGCTTTAATGGTGTCGCGCTGCGGTCTGCGGGGGACCCTGTTTTGTACATTCAAAACCCAGAAGGTGTTTCCCCACTTAACCGGCGCTCGATGTTGGATGCTCTCAGTGCTCTGAACACGCACCGCTTTCAAACCATGGGTGACCCCGAGATTCAAAACCGAATCAGTCAGTATGAGATGGCTTTCCGCATGCAAACCAGCGTGCCCGAACTGGTGGATCTTTCGGGTGAGTCCCCCGCAACCCTCGAATCTTACGGCACGGACGTCTCCAGACACGGCTCTTTTGCCTCCAGCGCGATCATGGCGCGACGCCTCGTAGAACGTGGTGTGCGCGTCGTACAAATCCTCCACCGCGGTTGGGATCAACACGGCAACCTCCCAAGTGAGATTCGGCTTCAATGCCAAGACACAGACCAACCCATCGCAGCACTCCTCTCAGATTTAAAGCAACGAGGCCTTCTGGAGAGCACTCTGGTGGTCTGGGGCGGCGAATTTGGACGCACCGTTTACTCTCAGGGCACCCTGACAAAAACCAACTACGGCAGAGACCACCATCCGCGCAACTTCTGCATGTGGATGGCTGGTGGCGGCATCAAGGGCGGAGTGACTCTCGGCGAAACCGACGACTTCAGCTACAATGTCGCTGCCGACCCCGTTCATTTGAATGACATCAACGCAACCATTCTGCATTTATGCGGTATCGACCACGAACGGTTGAGCATCAAATTTCAAGGCCTTGACGCTCGACTCACTGGGGTCGAGAAACAAAAGGTCGTTTCACAGATTCTCTCCTAATCCTCCTGCGTGAGTCTATTCCAAGGGCCCTGCGGTTCCAAACGATCCGCCGCCGTCAACGCAGGGCGTAACACAGCAGCACGTCTTGGTCGCGCACATATAGCTTGCCGTCGTGGACAATGGGATGAGACCAACTGGGCCCATTGACGCTCGCCAACTTGAAGGCTCCCTTCTCACTGTAACCCTCAGGGGTTGCTTCTATCAGTGCCATGGTTCCATCTTGATAGCGAAAATAAAGATTCCCGTCCGCGGCGATGACAACCGCACTTTCTTTACCCGGCCCACGATCCTTCTCCCACACAACCTTGCCCGTACTCCACTCCAAGCAAATAGGAAAACCGTTGTTATGCCCCTTACCCGCATAGATGTAATTCCCAATTCGAACCATGCCGCCGTGATGATTTTGAAAGGTGGCAGCGGCCAAAAAGTAACGCTCTTCCACAACCAGGGGAGATCCTCCCAACCCTTCGCCGCGGTTAATCTTTAGAAGGGCGGCGCCGGTTCCGTAGCCGCTCGAGACAAACACCTCATCGTTCCACACCAATGGCGTCGGAATGACCGCCGTACCATTCGCAACCTTGTTGTAATGCCAGAGAAGTTTGCCCGATGCTGCATCCACTCCAATCGCTCCCTTTCCAACAAGGGTCACGTACTGTTTGATCCCGCAGGCTTCACTCACCACAACACCAGTATACCCAGCCCCTGGATGCCCTTTTCCTGCAAGTTCAGCACCGGTTTTCCAAAGCACTTCACCCGTCTTCTTGTTTAACGCAACCACGAGCGCTTCAGCACTTCCGGGAACAACAACCAACTTTTCCCCATCTATATACGGCGACTCGCTAAATTTCCATGTCGGCTTCGGAGCGTTTCCAAAATCGACGATGAAATTTTTGCGCCACACCTCCTTGCCGTCCAAAGCAGACACACACACCAGATCTCCCTCCGAAGAAAGCCCATAGACCAACCCGCCTTCCACAGTCGGAGTGCAGCGTGGTTCGCCTCCTTTCTCACACAACGACGCACGCCACAGTTCTTTTTGAGTAACCGCGTCCAGCGCAAGCAGGAACTGTCCCTCTTTAGATCCGCCAAGCGTATAGATTTTACCGTTCACAACGGATACCGAGGCAAATCCCTTCCCTAGTCCTTGTGTTTTCCAAGAAAGCGCAGGCCCCTCCTGAGGCCACTGTTTCAGAAGGCCGCTTTCAAGAAAAACACCATCTCGATTGACGCCTCGCCACTGAGGCACATCGGCAGCGACCATCGAGGCTGCAAAAAGGTGCAGGAGAATTAGGGGGAGCTTTTTCATACAAAGCAAGTGTCTGACATGCAGCGAATTCACGCAACACTCAATATCTCCTCGCGAGACCTCTATGCTGATAACTAGTTTGGCCGGCCAATGCACCAAAGGTGCTTTTCAGAACGTAGAAAAATTTGCCCGTTGCTAAGAGCGGGCGTGCCGTAGGTGTTTTCTCCTATCGAATTGGTGGCTACAATTTCAAAGTTTCGCGCAGGATTAACGACATGGCACTCACCCTTGTCTGTGAGGAAATAAACCAGCCCCGCCGCGCTCACAAGCGACGCATGCTGACGACTGAACCGGGTACTCCATACAATGTCGCCCGTCTTAGAGTCAAAGGCATGCGCAAAGCCGCGGTCATCATTGAGCAGAAGCCAGTCCCCTTCGATAATCGGGGACGGGACGTAACTCACCCCCACCGGCCCGGATGGATTATAGTGCCACGCCACATGCGAGCCCGTGACGTCGCCCGTCCCTCCGGGGCGGATTGCCATCACGTGATGCGCGGGGAAACCGCCTGTCATGTAAAAGAGACCGGTTTTTGAACTGTGCACCATGGATGCCACAAACTGGTCGGTAGGCCCGATAATCCGCCACAACTCACCCCCAGTGTCCGGATTGTAGCCTGCAATGCATTTAGAACCTGAGAGCACCATCTCACTGTGATCGCCTACCTTACGCAGAAGCGGCGCAACATAACTGCGGGTACGGTTGGGTCGCTCAATGCGCCAAAGTTCGCGACCATCCTCTCGAGCAAGGGCAACTATGTAGCCTGGTCCATCGTGGTCGCAGTTGACGATCACCTTGTCCTTCCAAAGAACGGGCGTGCTACAAAAACCATGAACACTGCTGAAAACACCCGGGCGTTTCTGCCAGATTAGCACGCCTTCAAGGCTGAATGCACTGACCACAGGTTCCTTCCCGTCAAGAAAGCTGCAGTACACCCGTTCGCCATCGCATGCCGGCGTGCTGGACGCATGCGAGTTCTCCGTGTGAATACGTTCCATCGGAGCCTTCACGACTGTCTTCCGCCAAAGCTCCTCTCCCGACTGACGGTCGAAACACAAGAGCATTCGCGACTCGGTCTCCTTGTCATAAGCGGCCGTGAAAAGACGTTTGCCCGAGACAATGGGCGAGGCATGTC
The DNA here is from genome assembly GCA_947476255.1 of Chthoniobacteraceae bacterium. Taxonomy (GTDB): domain Bacteria; phylum Verrucomicrobiota; class Verrucomicrobiia; order Chthoniobacterales; family Chthoniobacteraceae; genus Chth-196. The sequence continues at coordinate 11,619 of CANJPY010000017.1, forward strand.
CAGGCGGGCATGGCGTTTTCCACACAACAGCCTCAGAGGCACTCCAACGCGTGGGCGGATTGGACTCCTGACTAGACCCATCCCCACGAGGCCCTCTCCAGACAGGCCAATCCTCTGCTTGCAGGTTCGGAAGAACAGCGAGGCTGGTCGCTAATGTAGAAAATTTGAGCCTGGTAAGGAGTGCCTTTTTCATGAGGGGAGGGAGATGAGGTGTGAGACAACGATACCAGCGATTTAATGCCAGCAAAAGCGGCAATAAGAAGCCCTCGGACCATGCGGTGCGAGGGCTTCTATTGTTACATGTGCGCCCGAAAGGGCTGGCCAAAACTAGTTGTTGGCGGGAGCTGGAGCTGGTGCTGGTGCCGGTGCTGGAGCCGGTGCTGGAGCCGGTGCTGGAGCCGGTGCTGGAGCCGGTGCTGGAGCCGGTGCTGGTGCCGGTGCCGGTGCTGCTTTCGTTTCTTCCGTTTTTGCAGGAGAAGTTTCGTTAGCCGCAGGCTTCTGGGGTTCGCAACTAACGAATAGTGCAGCGGCGATTACGGGGAGGATGAGGATCTTTTTCATAGGTAGACTAATTTTTTTCTGGGGGATTGTGCGCGGCAAGAACAGGGGGCTGAAATAATAACTATAAATCATTAAAGCTCGTCGAGCAGCACCGAACCTCTGAATCCTAAAAGGTGCAGTAAACCCACCGCAATCCCAATTAACCGGATATTGCGAAAACCATGATTTTCTAAGCTCTGCAAGTGTACCTCCTTATTCACAAGCTCGGGTAAGAAAAATTAAATTGGCTGTCTTTGGTCAAAATAAACGTGGGTCGCAATGGTAATTCAATGGCCTTTGGCATAGATCTTTTTTTAAATCGAATGCAATAACACCGTGGACTTTCTTGTCGCTCTTTCAGCACTACTTCTACTGATGCTGGCTGCTTACCGCGGTTATAGCGTGATTTTGTTTGCTCCGATTGCCGCGATGGTTGCTGTTTTCTTTACAGCCCCCGCACAGATGCCACCCATGTTCACCGGACTTTTCATGGATCGCATGGTGGTCTTTGTTAAAAATTTTCTGCCAGTCTTTGTCCTCGGGTCCGTTTTTGGAAAGGTGATCGAGCTTTCTGGATTTTCCAAATCGATCGTGGCGTCTGTCATCGCCATCGTGGGGAACCGCCGAGCGATGTTATCGATCGTTCTTGTAGGAGCGCTTTTGACCTACGGTGGTGTCTCTCTTTTTGTTGTTGTATTTGCTGTCTATCCCTTTGCCGCAGAGATGTTCCGGCAAGGCGGTATTCCAAAGCGATTACTGCCGGCAACCATTGCTCTTGGCGCATTCACATTCACAATGGATGCCTTCCCCGGAACGCCGCAGATTCAGAACATCATCCCGACGACGTTTTTTAAAACGAACATCTATGCAGCTCCGTGGCTCGGAACAATAGGCGGATTGTTTGTTTTTGGCTGCGGAATGTTTTATCTGGAACGGCAGCGCCGCCTCGCCTCCACTTCCGGCGAGGGCTACGGCATAGGTCATTTTAATGAACCCGCGGCATTAGACCGCGACAATTTGGTGCATCCAGTTGTTGCCCTTGCACCACTTGTTGTTGTTGGGGTCATGAATCTCGTCTTTTTAAGGGCTATCACCGCTTTCTATGGCGAGACCGTTTCTTTTGCTTCGGCTGCTGCAGGAAAAGCCGAGATCGTTGTACAGCAAACCAAAACAATGTCTGGAATTTGGGCGATCGAAGGAGCTCTCATCATGGGAATCACCACCGTTTTTTTCTTTTCGTGGCGCGCCTTAGTCCACCGCTTTTTGGAAGGCAGTAAAAAGGCGATAGAAGGTGCTTTGCTTGCCACAATGAACACGGCATCCGAGTATGGTTTTGGCGCGGTGATAGCAGCGTTGCCTGGCTTTTTGACAATCATGGAATCTTTGAAGAAGGTGCCCAATGTCTTGCTCAATGAGGCAATCACAGTCACCTCCCTTTCTGGAATCACCGGTTCAGCATCGGGTGGTCTAAGCATCGCGCTTGCGGCAATGGCAGAGCAGTTTTGCGATGCCGCAAAGGATGCCGGTATTCCGATGGAGGTCCTGCATCGCGTCGCTGCAATGGCCTCCGGCGGGATGGATACGCTCCCACACAATGGAGCAGTCATCACTTTGCTCGCTGTCACAGGACTCACGCATAAGCAGGCGTATCGCGATATTTTTATCATCACTACCATCAAAACTGCTGCGGTTTTTGTGGTAATTGGTGTTTTCTACGCAACCGGCCTTGTTTAGGACGCTTTCTTCCCCACTTCAACCTACCCCCCATGAGCATCGAAATAAACCTCCAAGGAAAAGTCGCACTAGTCACAGGCTCATCCCAAGGGATTGGAGCCCAGATGGCGCGCACATTCCATCGAGCTGGAGCCTCGGTTGTCTTGAATCATCCCGATCAGGGACGAACTGCCGAAGACGCCAAGATACTGTGTTCCGAGTTAAATGCGCACCGTCCTCAAAGCGCCTTGGTCGTTGCAGGAAATGTGGCGGATCCGGAAGCGGTACGGGCGATGATGAAAGAAGTTTCCGATCAATATAAAGGCATCGATTTTTTAATTAACAACGCCGCCATCATCCGTGACCGCACACTGGCTAAAATGACGATCGAAGAATGGGAGGCTGTAATCGATGTCAATTTGTCTGGAGTGTTTCACTGCTGTAAGTTCGGGCTGGAAATCATGAACGATGGCGGCACGATTGTGAGCTTGGGGAGCATCGCCGCCATTCAGGGATTCTACGGACAGGCAAATTACGCAGCGGCAAAGGCAGGTGTGATTGCAATGACGCGAGTCATCAGCCGCGAGGTTGCGCGCCGAGGTATCCGCGCCAACGCAATTGCGCCCGGGGTGATTGAAACATCCATGGCGGCCACAATTCCTGAGCATGTCCGCACGGAGATGCTTAAAAATGTACCACTCGCTCGGTTTGGCGAAACCGCCGATGTTGCAAACGTCGCTTTATTTTTGTGCTCCTCTCTTGCGGCTTACGTCACTGGGCAGACCATTGAAGTCAACGGAGGATGGCGGGGATGAGGGGCGCGGCGCGTATTCTCAGCGCCCGCGAATCCGTTGCTGCGATCCCCTCGGGAGCTACGATTGCAGTTGGTGGATTCGTCGGCGCAGGCCATCCCGAGGCCCTCTCGATAGCACTGGAACAGAGATTTTTAGAGTTGGGCGAGCCCAAGGGGTTGACGCTCGTTTATGGAGCCGGACAAGGCGACAGGGGGGAACGTGGCCTCAACCACCTTGCGCATGAAGGCCTGCTCAAACGGGTCATCGGAGGGCATTGGAATCTAGCGCCGAAACTTGGACAGCTTGCACGCGACAACAAAATTGAAGCGTACAATTTACCACAGGGTGTGATCTGCGTTCTTTATAGAGAGATCGCAGCGAAAAGAGCCGGAGTTTTTACAAAAACAGGCATGCATTCCTTTATCGACCCCCTGCACACGGGGGGGCGCCTCAACGCCTGTACGACGGAAGCTTTGGTAGAGAGGGTCGTTTTGGACGGCGAAGTTTGGTTGCGCTACCGGACTTTTCCCATCCATGTGGCACTGATCCGTGCCACGAGCGCCGATGAAAACGGCAATCTTTCCCTGGAACGGGAAGGCGTTATTGGGGATGTTCTTCCCATAGCGCAGGCGGCTAAAAATCATGGTGGAATCGTGCTTGCCCAAGTCGAGCGCTTCGTGAAGCGCATTCATGATCCGAAGTCTGTGTGCGTGCCAGGTATTTTAGTAGACAGTATCACCGTGGCCGAAGGCACTTTGCACTCCCAAACATTTGGAGAGCAATTCAACGAAAATTACGTGTCGGCAGGAACAGCGAAAGCTCCTCTGGGTATACTTCCAATTTCAGAGAGGAAGATCATTGGACGACGCGCGTTGAAGGAGATTTCCCCGGGCAATGTGGTGAACCTCGGCATAGGCCTGCCTGAAACTGTGGCTTCCATCGCGCAAGAAAAAGGCGTCCTTGGGGAGTTTACTTTGACGCTGGAGAGTGGACCTATCGGTGGAATACCTGCGGCTGGGCTGAGTTTCGGATGCAGTCATTTTCCGGAGGCCATCTTGGATCAACCTTCCCAGTTCGATTTTTACGATGGCGGAGGACTCGACATTGCTGTCCTCGGAGCCGTCGAAATAGACGCCGAGGGGAGCGTAAATGTGGCTTCCTTTCTTGGCCGTATTGCTGGGGTAGGAGGTTTTGTAAACATTGCTCAAAACACCCGTAAATTAGTGTTTTGCTGTACTTTTACGGCGGGGGATCTGGAGGTGGAAGTACGCAGGGGCCGCCTGCATATCCTCAAAGAAGGGAAATACCCAAAGTTTGTCGACCGCGTGGAACAGGTTTGCTTTCACGGTCCAACGGCGATTGCAAACGGCCAGCAAGTGCTGTACGTCACGGAACGTGCTGTTTTTGAACTCACAACGAGAGGCCTCACACTGCGCGAGGTGGCGCCGGGCATCGACCCTGACAAAGACATTTTTCCTCACATGGGGTTTATCCCTCTCACCGCTAACTGGCAGCTCATGCCAACTGACTGCTTTATGAATCCATGAAATATCCATCTCCCGTTTATCTTGCTGGAGCGCTCCGGTCACCAATCGGCCGTTTTGGAGGAGCCTTAAAATCATTGTCTCCAACGGATCTGGCATTGCAGATTGCCGAGACCACTGTGGAGGCACGGTTGCGCCCAGCGGTTGACCAAGTGATTTTGGGGCAAGTGCTGCAAGCAGGTGCAGGAATGAACGTGGCCCGACAGGTTTCTCTGCGCCTTGGCATTCCACAAAAAGCTCCAGCTTATACAGTAAATATGGCCTGTGCCTCCGGACTAAAAGCTGTGGCTCTCGCAGCAGAAAGTATCATATTGGAAGACTCCGACCTTGTGCTAGCAGGGGGCGTGGAATCCATGAGCGGTGCCCCCTATTACGCAACCGATTTGAGGTGGGGCAAAAAACTGGGGGACAGCAGGATGAGCGATTCCATTCAAGTGGACGGCCTCAGTGATCCAGTACTTCAAATCGGGATGGGTGAAACCGCGGAACGTGTGGCTGACCTTCTGGGCATTTCCCGACAAGAACAGGATGCCTTTGCCGTATTGAGTCAGCAACGCGCGAACGCTGCCCAAAAAGAGTTTAGACGGGAAATGGTGCCCACAAAAACCCGTGACGGTGAGATTTTCCAAGACGAACATCCGCGCCCAGACACCACTTTGGAAACGCTCGGAAAGCTCAAACCTGTTTTCCGTCAGAATGGAACGGTGACGGCGGGAAATGCTTCCGGCATTAATGACGGCGCCGCTTTCGTTTTATTGGCAAACCAACGCGCGATTGAAGCACATGCGCTCAACGCACGGGCTCGTATCATAGCCACCAGCGTGGTGGGTTGCGATCCGGCAACCATGGGATTGGGTCCTGTCGGTGCGATTCAGAAATTGTGCTTGGAGGTTAATTGGAGGTTGGAGGATGTCGAGGCGATTGAGATCAATGAAGCTTTCGCAGCTCAGGTGCTTGGTTGCGCAAAATCGCTCCGCATTGAACCCGAAAAGCTGAATCAGCGGGGCGGTGGCATTGCTCTTGGACACCCTATAGGATGCAGCGGCACGAGGGTTCTCGTGACTCTTTTACATTTGATGGAGGATCGCGGTTTACAGCGTGGGATTGCCTCCCTTTGTGTGGGCGGGGGGATGGGAATAGCCATGGCGATCGAAAGATGAGACGCCGCACAAACGGTTCACTATTTCAATTTGATCCATTCGGGTGACCAAAGGCAGCCCCCTAGGCACGCTGTTATCTCGGACCCGAGGTGGGTACGGTTGCGCGGCGCAAACTGATGCGGCTCGCCTTAGCGTTGCGATGTGGAGCGCCTCGCCACAATACGCCCTGATTTGCATCTTAGGTATCACTACAGAAAAGACTCGCCGGGAGATGCCCTAAAATTTTAATTAGGCACTGCGCCGTTGGGACTGACGCTCCCTCGGTCTTTTCCCACTCCTTTCGTGACCTAATGGAAACTCCTGCTCTGCCCCTACTGCTCTTGCTGGGCGCCCTGCTTGCAGTCCCCCCCACCGAGGTTGCGGCCGCCAAAACCGTGCAGCCTGCCGAGCTGCCGGCAAAGGAAATCCGTGCCTTCACGGAAAAGTACTGTGCAGACTGTCACGACTCAGAATCTAAAAAAGGTGGATTGAACCTCGAGCAAGCTCCGCTGCACCTATCCAACAAAGAGGCTGTGTTACTTTGGGAAAAAGTATACGACCGCGTCGTCTCCGGTGAAATGCCTCCGCGCAAAAAAGGTCCACTTCCGCCCCAAGATAAAATGAAGTTTCTTGCGGCGGTTGAATCGAATCTTCATTCGGTTTCTTCAGCGAACCAACGTACCACAGGCCGTGTTCCTCTTCGGCGCATGAACCGAGTCGAATACGAAAACGCTTTGCACGACTTGCTCGGAATCGCCACGCCACTCCGCGATTTTTTGCCTGAAGACTCCAGCGTTGCTGGATTTGATACGGTGAGTTCCGCCTTGGAAACGTCCGGGGTGCATCTTGTCCGCTATCAACAGGCTGCAGACCGGGCACTACTGGGTGCGTTTGACGGGCGCCTGCCACAAATCACACCGGGCGTTAAACGCCACACAGGGCGAGAATTTATCGAAAGTAAACTGCCGGTTTACAGGCGTGAGATTGATCTCAGCGCGAGGGCGGAGGGCGATTCCCTTGTTCTCTATTCGGTTCTTTACGGAGACCTCTCGATGCAGGCGCCCCGCCCACCCGTGCCCGGGCGCTACCGCGTGCGCGCTGCTCTGCGGAGCGTCAATACAGACAAGCCAATGACGGCACTCGTCGCCCGCCGGACCGACCGCTTTGAGGCGGAGAAACTCCTCCACATTATTGACTACTTCGACCTTCCGCCCGGTGTTATTAAAGTAGTGGAAGTCGAAACTGATCTCGGCTTCAAGGATCCCAACCAGTTCGTTTACTTCGAAGCGCTAGGACTACCTTTCTTCAAGGAATTCCAAAAACAACGGAATAACGCTCCCCTCGAAGCAGACTTTGCAGGCCCGGGCCTTGCCGTTGAGTGGGCGGAGATTGAAGGTCCCCTGAACGGAGATCTGGGCTACCGTCGTCTTTTCGGTGAACTTCCTACACTCCCCCGAATGGCCAATGCCAAACCTGTTCCTCCCAACTGGAGGAATTGGAACCCGGGTGAATTTCTGAAAAATCCGCTCGAGCCCATTCCGTCGAGCGACTCCGATCCAAAAGCGCAAGTAGAAGGCCTGATACGCACCTTTCTTCCCCTGGCATTTCGGCGTGCCCCGGAAGAGTCTCTCGTGCGATCCTACCTCGAGATGGCAGCGACCCATCTGGATGCCGGCGAGTCCTTTTACGACTCGATTCGAACAACCTACAGAGCCATTCTCTGCTCCCCTTACTTTTTACAATATCCCGAACCACTTGGTGCACTCGATGGCCACGCCCTTGCCTCACGCATTGCTAGGATGCTGTGGTCGTCTATCCCAGACGCCGCACTGCTGCAGACCGCAGCCGCAGGAAAACTCTCCACCCCTGCCGGAATTAAGGCGGAGGTCGCCCGCATGCTCAAAGACCCTAAGGCGCGACGCTTCTCGGAAAACTTTGTCGGACAATGGCTGGACCTTCGTAAGTTTATGGAAATGAAGCCAGACGAGATCTATGTGGAGTGGGATGGACAGCTGGCATGGTCTATGCCTCGCGAAACTCGGCTTTTCTTCGACGAAGTTCTTTCCAAGAACCTTCCCGTATCAGAATTCGTGCACTCGGACTGGACTTATTTAAATCAACGGCTGGCACAACATTACGGAGTGCCCGACGTGCGGGGATTGGAGCTGCGCCGTGTCCGACTCGCCCCGGAAAGTCATCGGGGAGGCGTTCTCACCCAGGGCAGCGTACTCAAACTCACCACCAACGCCAGCTACACTTCTCCAGTCAAACGCGGGGTCTGGATGTTGGAACGTATCATTGGCAAGCCGCCACCTCCGCCACCTCCAGATGTGAAGGCCGTGGAACCCGATATTCGAGGGGCCGTAACCATCCGGGAACAGTTGGACAAGCACAAGGAGGTAGCGGTTTGCGCCTCTTGCCACGCGCACATTGATCCCCCTGGATTTGCCCTCGAGAACTTTGACGTCGTGGGCGCCTGGCGCGATTTCTACCGGGTTAAAAAAGCGCCCCCATCCGGCGGCCGTTACGAAGAGTTGGCGCACTTCCCCGGCAAAAAAGTGCACCTCGCCAGGCAGGTGGAGTCCTATGGCTCCAGCGACACGGGGGAGGCGTTCTCGGGCATAGACGAGTTTAAGCAGATCCTCCTCAAAGACCAGAGGCAGTTGGCACGGAACATTCTACGCCAGCTGCTTGTCTACGGCACCGGCGCCGAACTTCAATTTGCGGACCGCCGCGAGATCGAAACGCTTCTTGATGCTACAGCCAAGGACAACTGGGGGCTGCATTCCCTTCTCGAGGCTGCCATCTGCAGCTCCATCTTTTGTAACAAATAGAAATTCCATCCTATGAAGCCTCCTTTTGTACAAACCTCTCAGCGTCTCGACCGGCGTGCTTTTTTACGCGCCGGCGCGGTCTCCATAGGGCTCCCGTTACTGGACGCCATGGTGCCCGTGGGCTGGACGGCACGCGCGCGCGCAGCCGCGGTGAACCTATCCCCTCGGCGCATAGTACTGGTCCACCGCCCTTTGGGCAGTTACCACCCATTTCTTTACCCCGCCAGCGCCGGCCCTAATTTCGAAGCCACCCGTTTCTTGCAAAAGATGGAAAGCCACCGCGGCAGTTTCACTCTTTTCTCCGGAATGAGCCATCCCGGTTACCCTAACTCACATGGTACTGAGCCAGCGATTTTTACTGGGGTCAGTTCTTTTAACGAAAAAGACCTGCACAACAGCGTGTCTCTTGATCAAGTGGCCGCTGCAAATATCGGTGATGCCACTCGATTTCGCCACCTCCCTCTCGGCTCGGTTTGGAGTCAATCTCTCTCGTGGAATTCCAAAGGCGTGCCAACTCCGCACGAACCTAATGTGAAAACCATGTTCCAGCGACTGTTCGTCGACGGTACGACCGAGGAAATCCGTCGGGAAATGGGGCGCCTTCGCGATGGAATGAGTATTCTGGATCAGGTTCGCGGGCAGATGCACTCGCTCGCGCGCACCCTCGGCGCAGGGGATCGAGAGCGCCTCGACTTATTGGAAACCTCCATTCGCGAGGCGGAGCAACAGCTCCAGCAGGAACAGGTTTGGGCTAACCGACCTCGCCCGGCGGTAAACGCCAAACCCACCGATTTCGAGTCTTCTCAGGATAGAAGTGATATGCGCCGCAAATGGTACTCCCTGGTTCATCTCGCCCTGCAGACAGACTCGAGCCGTGTCATCGTACTGAGCCTCAGCGAGCATGCCGGCGTCGCTGAAATTCAACACCACGACGCCTCACATCACGGCAAAGATCCGGCTAAAATTGAGCAACTCGCCAAATACGAAGAAAGCGAATTCCAGCTGTTGAGCAGTTTTTTGGACAAGTTGAAAGCCAGCGACGAGAGCGGTTCATCGCTGCTTGATAAAACCCAGGTGCTTTCGGTGAGCAACCTCGGCGATGCATCGGCGCATTCCTCAAACAACCTCCCCGTGCTTCTTGCGGGCGGTGGCCACAAACATCAAGGACACATTGCTTTCAACCAGGAAAAAAACGAACCGCTGTGCAATTTATACGTACGGATGCTGCAGCAACTTGGTATTGAAGCAGACCGGTTCGGCAGTAGCTCTGGCGTGCTCGACATTGGCTAAGTTCACGGTCCGCTACCTGCATGTTATTGACTTAAGGCAGCACAATGCACCACGGCTGCAGAAGCCAATCCCCGGAGATTATAACCGCCCTCAAGCACACTTACGATCCGACCTTGACCAAACTTATCGGCAACTCCTCGAAGCAATAAGGTGAGGTCTCGGAAATCTGCGTCCTCGAGGGTGAACTTGCCAAGAGGATCGCCTGCGCGCGAATCAAACCCTGCGCTGATAAAAATCAATTCCGGCCGGAATGATTCCATCATCGGCAGAAGCTGCTTTTCGAAACACGCAAAGACCTCCGCGCGTCCACTTCCGGCGGCAAGCGGACAGTTAAGCGTCGTGCCCGTGCCTTCCCCAGCCCCAGTCTCAGACGCCTTGCCTGTTCCTGGATACCAAGGCGACTGGTGAGTGCTGAAAAAGAAGACACTTCCATCTTCATAAAAAATATCCTGCGTGCCGTTTCCATGATGAACGTCCCAGTCGACAATTAACGAACGACGTATCCCCAGACGTTCCTTCGCAAAACGGGCGGCGAGGGCCACGTTATTAAGGACACAAAAACCCATTCCCTTACTCGCATTTGCGTGATGCCCCGGTGGACGCACAAGACAGAACGCCGTTTTTGCATCACCCCGTACAACACGCTCTACTGCCGCGACTGCGCAACCCGCGGCAGCGAGAGCCGCGTTCCACGAGGTTGAACCCACGTTTGTGTCACCTGTGCTTAGATGATCATAACCAGCCTTGATTTCGCGCTCTGCGAGTTCGATGTACGCCGGCGTGTGTGCAAGGGTCAGCTCTGTTTTGGAAAGGGCCGTTGCTCCAATCACCAACGACTGTGCCACCAGCCCCTCTTGCTTCAAGGCATCGTACACAGCTGCATACCGTTTTCTCTGTTCAGGATGTCCGCGGCCCGGTTCATGGGTTTCGCAAATTGCGTCGGTTGATAAAATCATGAGATCAGTATTTAAAGGTCTGCTTAAACGTCCACCCTCTTTATACTTGTCTGCCTGCTATGAGTTTTGCACACAGCTTTTTAACGGATAAGGGGCGTTTGGTACTGCTTTTGTATGAGTTCAGTTGTTGTTTTTTCTTCGGCCTCTCTCGTGTGAATGCTGGAACCGAACCTGAATTTGACCTGGTCTTTAAGAATGCACGCGTTCTGGATCCAGAGACGCAATTAGACGCAGTTCGAAATGTGGGCATTCGAGAGGGGGTGATACGCGCCGTCTCAGAGGAGGAGCTGCGGGGACGGGAGACGGTCAATGCGACCGGCCTAGCCTTGAGCCCGGGGTTTATCGATTTACACCAGCACGGTCACAGCCTTCAGGATTATTGGCTCAAAGCAAAAGACGGTGTTACAACAGCTTGTGAGTTTGAGATAGGCACCTCGGACATCGATGCATGGTACGCAGCCCGCGAGGGAAAAACGCCCCTAAACTTCGGAGTAAGCATCGGCCATATCCCAGTCCGGATGGCTGTGCTGGGGGAAGCACCCGCGTTTGTTCCTGCGTCTGGGGCCGCCAGTGCAGAACGCACCTTGGACGCTCCGCAGTTGGCGGAGCTCAAGAAGTGTATTCGAGAAGGTCTCCGGCGCGGCGCTCCCGCCGTCGGAATGGGATTACAATACACACCGGGCGCCAACTCTTGGGAGACGGTGGAAGTATTCCGGCTCGCGGCGGACTTTAAGACGGCCTGCCATGTGCACATGCGCTTTAAAGGAGAGCACGGTCCGCAGAACGTATTTTCCGCCGTCTTGGAATTGATTGCGGCCTCTTCTCTTACGGGTGCTTCAGCGCATGTGTGCCACGTGCAGAGCACAGCGAACCGACACACACCCCGAGTTCTGGAGCTGATTTCTAACGCGCGCCACAAGGGACTGGATATCAGCGTTGAATGCTACCCCTACACAGCTGGTTTGACGGACATAAAGTCTTCCATATTCAATTCCGGCTGGCAGGAGAGAGCTGAGATTTCTTACGGCGACCTCCAGTGGGTTGCAACAGGCGAGCGTTTGACTCAGGAAACGTTCGAGCGCTACCGGAAATCTGGTGGAATGGTTATCGTACACTCCAATACAGAGGACACAGTTCGCTCGGCTTTGTCCCATCCGCTGACAATGATTGCCAGCGACGGCATCGCCGGTCATCCCCGCAACGCGGGGACGTGCGCGCGGGTACTTGGCCGCTACGTGCGTGAAATGCAGTGCCTGACGATGCTTCAAGCGGTGGAAAAACTTTCCCTGCTACCAGCCCGGCGTCTGGAGTCGCGTGTGCCTGAACTCAAGCGCAAGGGGCGCATCCAGCCGGGGGCCGATGCCGACCTGGTGCTGTTCGATCCGCAACGCGTCCTCGATCAAGCAACCTACGATGAGCCGAACATTCCCTCTGCAGGGATCGTACATGTGCTGGTGAATGGTGGGTTTGTAGTGCGTGATGGCGTTGCCCTGATGGGGTCTGTGGGAGGCAAGCCTGTACGTGCCCCCGTAGAAAAAAGTGCTCAATGAGTATCACACGCTGAAGGGTTTGTTGGTCTGATTTCTGGGTTGACGCCTGATTCTCCATGAGGCGAATTTTGAGCCTAGGGGCTTCAACGGGGTAAATACTTTTTGAATACGATTGCTCTTTTCCTACGCCGCTCTTGTGTTGAAACTCTTGCTTTTCACCCCCTTTTTCATTGAACCCACTGCTTATTCTCGCCGCCGGCATGGCCGTCGTCATCATTGGTATTCTGGTCCTCCGCATGCATGCCTTGCTGGCACTCGTGATCGGCGCCTTTTGCGTGGCTTTGCTTACGCCGGCTGAAAATCTGCACTCCTACGCCACTCAAAAAGTGGCGCGAGGTGAATGGACACAAAAGGCGGCGGACAAATTTGAACAAAAGCCGGGCTCCATGCGTGTGGCAGAAGAATTCGGACGCACCAGTGCAAACCTGGGCATCCTGATCGCAATGGCCACCGTGTTGGGAGAAGGGATGATGCTCTCAGGGGCTGCGCAATGCATCGCAGGAGCCATGTTGCGCGTACTCGGCGCCGCTCGGGCCCATTGGGCTTTTTTCTTTTCCTCCTTCCTGCTGTGCATTCCGGTGATGTTGGACACCGTAATGTACTTACTTGCACCTCTTTTTAAAGCCGTCGGCAGAGAGACCAAGAAAGATTATTTACTTCTGGTGATGTGCACCGTGGCTGGAGGCACCATCACCCACTCCTTGGTCCCGCCTACGCCCGGGCCGCTTTTTGTCGCAGGAGAACTCGGCGTGCCTCTGGGGACCATGATTGGTATGGGGTGTGTCATCGGCCTCGGAGCCGCCCTCGTGGGGGTTGTTTTTGCCAAATGGACCAATCAACGGGAGGTCCTTGAGGTTCCGCTTGAGGAGGCTGGCCATGCACCCGCGACCCGCATGCCCCCACTCTGGTTGGCGCTTTTTCCCGTGTTACTGCCTCTGGTGCTCATCGGTTTGGACGCCGCATTCTCTCCCGCACTGCATGCTGCAGGCAACCCCCTTGCCCCCTGGCTTGCCAATCTTGGAGACAAGGACATGGCCCTGACCCTTGGAGCCTTGTCCGCTCTTGCCCCGCTATTCTTTGGCTGGGGCAGCGGTTCGAGTGCGGCAGCCGTCCAATCTGCGGTCAATTCGGGAGCAGCCATCTTACTCATCATCGCCGCCGGTGGCGCATTTGGGGGCGTGCTGCAGCAGACTGGGATCGCAGCTGATATCGCACAGCGGTTCGCCGGTTTTCATTCGGTGGCGCTGCCGATTGTGTTTTTTGTGACGATGCTGGTACGCACCGCCCAGGGATCGGCAACTGTAGCCATGATCACCGCTGCACCAATTGCAAAAGCTTTCATCGCAGGTGGTTCCAGCATCAATCCCGTTTATTTTGCAATCGCAATCGGATGTGGTTCGAAACCTTTTGCCTGGATGAATGACGCTGGGTTTTGGATCATCAGCAAGTCGTCTGGCTTACCCGAGAGCCGCACTCTGCGCACTGTGTCTCCGATGATGGCGATTCAAGGGTTCGCCGGTCTCGGTCTAACCATTCTCTTCGCTTGGTTACTGCCATTGAAATAACTGCCATCCGTACGATCCTGCCGGGAACCTTTTCCGCATGGATTCTTCCGCTGTGTTTTCTCTAGCGCGCGTACGCAAGCAATACAATTGCCTTCCCCCCCCCCATGAAAACCTCCCCTGTCTCCAAAGCAGACCTACACCGTTCCGTCATTTCTGTTCCTCCTCTTTGTCGCAATTCGAGTTTACGTCCCGACGCGGTCGAAAACTCCAAATTAATCCGGCACATTGAAGCAGGGGGTGTCTCAACCTTGCTCTATGGTGGGAACGCGAATTTCTACAACATCGCCTTGAGTGAGTATGAGGAAGTGCTCGGGCAACTTGAAGCGGCGGCGGCAGCCGACACTTGGGTGATTCCAAGTATCGGCCCACAATTTGGAACAGCGATCGATCAAGCCGCCATCTTGAAAGGTTACAAGTTTCCCACTGCGATGCTCCTGCCTACTCTCGCCGCGAGTCATCCCGAGGGGGTCCGTAACGCGATCCCCCGCATTGCTGAAAAGGCTGGAATCCCGTTGGTCTTGTATGTGAAGGATCAGGGCTATGTGACTCCTGCGGTGGTGCGTGCTCTTGTGGATACGGGGGTAATATCGTGGATCAAATACGCCGTCGTACGCGAGAACACCGCGGAGGATCCTCTTTTGGCGGCGATTGTGGACGAGGTGGGAACGGATCTTTTGGTGAGCGGCATTGGCGAGCAGCCGGTTCCCGCTCATTGGAACCATTTCGGAATCAGGTCCTACACAAGCGGCTGCGTGTGTGTGGCACCTGCTCTTTCCCAGCGGATGCTGCTTGCAATGCAGGCTGGCGATGCCGCCACTGCGGAGAAGATTCGGCTCCTGTTCCGCGCGCTGGAAGAATTACGGAACGCAAACGGCCCTATTGCTGTGCTGCATCTCGCGGTGGCTCTGGCGGGAATCGCAAAAACTGGCCCGATGCTTCCGCTCCTAACGGATGTTGCAGAAGGAATCCATGGCGACATTCAAGCTGCTGCGCTGAAGTTGCTTGAGCACTCCTAGAATGAATTTCCTACATTCCATTGAAGGCTCCCCAGTTTGATTTTAGAACCAACTCCAATCGCTCTCAAAATTATGCCCTCCAAAATCGGATTTGTCGGTCTCGGTCGAATGGGCGCCAACATGGCGCGACGCTTGAAGGACTGCGGTTTTACGGTGTCCGCAGTCTATGACATTAATCATGACATCGCCCAAGCGCTGGCGCTCGAATTGGGCGCCTCTGCGAGTCGGACGCTGGCGGAGGTCACTGCTGCAGCAGATGTCGTCATCACGGTTGTCACCGATGATGCCGCCATGCGTTCTATTTTCTTTGGAGAGACAGACAACCTGCTCGTCGACTCCGAGGGCCGGCTTTTCATCAACTGCGCCACAGTTTCTCCAACGGTGCATTTAGAGGTAGAAACGGCCGCGGAAGAAGCCGGTGCCCAGGCGCTTGAAGGCTGCATGGCGAGCAGCATCACGCAGGCGCGCGAGGGCTCGTTGTACCTGATGATCGGAGGCAAGGAGGCCGTCTTCACCATGGCCAGACCCATCCTGGAAAATCTGGCCTCAAACGTGCGCTACATCGGCAATGCTGGGGAGGCCGCTAAAGTGAAGGCGCTGGTGAATATGGTGATGAACATTAATACGGCGGCGCTCGCTGAAGGCCTTGGGCTCGCGTCAGCGCTCAGTCTGGATCTCGGAATGATTCGGGAAGTCTTCGCGCAGACCGGAGCCCACTCACGCGTTCTTATGACTGACGGAGAAGACATGCAGAACCGAGACCATGCATGTTTTTTCAGTGCCTCACATGCCGCCAAGGACAGCGGTATCGCGCTTCAACTGGCCGAAAGCAAAAGTCTGAACCTTCCTCTGGCGGCTGCCACCAAAGCGCAATTCGACCGCATGGTAGCTGCAGGCCTCGGTGAACTTGATAAATCCGGTATTGCTGAACTGACGTTTCCTGGGCGAGGCTGAGGTATCCCTTTTGTGTGGTTCTCGAAGTGCTTCTCCCTGCTCTATTGAACCTCGAGACACCAAATTGCTAACATCCCGCCCTTTCCAGTTTCAGGGCCCCAGCAACCATCCCTAAAAAGCAAGCTCGCAACATTTTCTCCCGCTCCTCTTACCGAGGGCCGCGAACTGCCGGATTTCTCAAGCACAACTGTGCCTTAAAAAAAGATGCCCGATGCGGATGATCGCAAGGTTCACCTAAAAATTGGTTTCACGATTGCTATTGGTGACAAAGACAAATAAAAATGGGAAATGCGTCTTTCCCAGCGGATTAAAGAGGACCTTGCCCACGGCCTGCAGGCGGGTGGGTTTTTTCCTGTTCCCCTGACCATTGAGGCTTTAGCCCACCATTATCAGGTGAGCTTCAGCCCGGTGCGGACAGCCATTCAAGAGTTGCTCAAGGACGGCCTGCTAAAAAAGGCTTCCAATAAGAGACTCGTTCCAGTCAAACGCAGTAAGCACCTAGAGTCACAAGAAGCTCATACTTTCCGGTTGCTCCCGGATGCCTCGGTTTTGCCAGCAGTTCCAGATGCCTATGACGTTATTGCCGAGGACTGCGTGATGTTGAGTTTGAGGGGTGACGCTTGTTATTTGCGAGAAGAGGCTCTGGCTGCCAAACATGCCATCAGCAGGTCCTCTGTACGCAATATTCTGCATAAGCTTTCTGGAGAGGATATTGTGCAGCATGTTCCCCGGTGCGGCTGGCGTCTGCGGCCTTTTCGAGAGGAAGACCTTGAGTCTTTTAACCAAATCCGAGAGACCCTTGAATTGAAGTCGTTGGAGTTGGCTCGGTTCAAACTGGTACCCCTAGAGCTCCAACGGATCTTCGACGCTAATTTTCTTCCTCCATCCGGTGAGGAAGCACCCCGGATCGATGACTCGCTGCACGCGTATTGGATCGAAGCCGCCGGGAATCCATTCATTCAGGATTTCTTTCGCAAAAAGGCGCCCTACTTCCGGATCCTGTTTTTGTGGGAAGCTCGGGATCCCCAAGCGTGCCGCCAGACCGTGATTCAACACCGAGAAATTTTAGGGGCGTTGCTAGAACGGCGATGGCGCAAGGCAGAGAAGGCGCTTTCCCATCACATTCTTCACAATCACGACCTGCTTCTGCAGATCATTCAAGAAAAGAGGGATATCGCATGAAAACACCACCGGTACCTGCGTGTGTCTTAAGGGTTGCACTGCTCTCAGGAGTGCTTTCCCTTGCGCCTGGGCTTCATGCAAACTCGGACTACCTCAAGAGTGTAAAACCCCTCCTGCAGGAGCGGTGTTATTCCTGCCACGGTGGGCTGAAGCAGAAGGGAGGACTCCGCTTGGATACGGCCGCATTGGCGCGAAAGGGAGGCGAATCCGGCGGTGTGGTATCAAAGCGTAATGACGGCACGTTCGTGCTTTTGGAGCGGGTGAGTTCCTCTGATCCCGAGGAGCGCATGCCTCCAAAGCACGAGGGCGAAACCTTTAATCTGGCTCAAGTGCAGATCTTGAGGGAATGGATTGAGGCGGGAGCGCCCGGACCCGCGGATGAAAAGCCCGAGGCGGATCCTCGCGAACATTGGGCGTTTCGTGCCCGGCAAAGGCCGGCGTTGCCTGCACAACGGGCAGGAGAGTGGGGCAGGAACCCTGTCGACGCCTTTCTTGCGCGGGAATTTGCCCGAGAGGGTGTTGTGCCGCAACGTGAGGCGCCTCCGGAAAGTTTGCTTCGCCGACTTTATATGGACCTGGTCGGAGTGCCGCCAACGTTGGAAGAGATTGCTGCGGCGGAGGCGGTCCCAGTGGAGCAGTGGTACGCGGCGACCGTAGAACGTTTGCTTGGGGATCCGCGTTACGGTCAGCGCTGGGGACGGCACTGGATGGATATCTGGCGCTACAGCGATTGGTGGGGGCTGGGTGCACAATTGCGCAACAGCCAGAAACACATGTGGCACTGGCGCGACTGGATCATTGAATCTCTCAACGCAGACACGCCGTACGATGAAATGATTCGTCTTATGCTGGCCGCCGACGAGATAGCACCCGATGATCTGCAAAAACTTCGAGCCACGGGGTTTCTCGCGCGCAATTGGTTTCTTTTCAACCGCAACACCTGGATGGAAGAAACGGTGGAGCATGTGGGCAAGGGGTTTCTCGGGCTGACGTTTAACTGCGCCAAATGCCACGACCATAAATACGACCCCATTTCGCACACGGACTATTACCGGATGCGGGCCTTTTTTGAACCCTATCACGTCCGGTTGGATGTGTTTCCAGGCGAGAGTAATCTTGAGATCGACGGAGTTCCGCGCGCCTACGATGGGCTTCCCGACGCACCAACGTTTCGGTTTGTGCGTGGCGAGGAAAGTCAACCGGACAAGTCCTCACCGCTTTCTCCAGCGGTACCGGCTATTCTTGCATTAGGGTCTCTTAAAATGACTCCCGTTGTGCTGCCTCCCACTGCGGTTGAGCCAGAACGTCGGGCGTGGGTTCTCGAGGCTCATGTTGGCAGTGCCAAGAAGGCTGTGGAGAACGCTGTCGCAGCCATGTCGAAAGCACAAGAAAAGCTTGCTGCTGCCGAAAAAAGAGCCGCCGACTCCGAGATTTTCAAACAGGAGAGGGTTCGTAGTGAATCACCTGCGGAGACCGGTAGCGCTTCCATCAAGCCGGCGACAGAGAAGGCTGCTTCCGTACCACCGGCAGCGTCCGAGGAGAACGCGCTGGAGGAAGCCCGCGCTGAATTACGAGTAGCCGAATGCGCCGCAGATTTGGCCAAGGCTGAGCTGGAAAGTGTAGAAGCCCGCGCTCAAGCCATGCGCGCTCTGTGGGAAAGTGGCGCGGAGGTGGGCGAGTTGAGGGCGGCCGCGGTTTTGGCTGAAAGGTCCGCCGCAGTTTCCAAACAGCAGCAACTGGTTGCCGACGCGGCACTGCGTTTGCTTCGCGTCACGGCAGAAAAGCGGCCCGCCGTAGAAAAGGCGGCGAAAACGGCGGCGGAAGCTCTGGAGAAGGCGCTCAAAAAACGGAATGATCCGGTAGAGTCCGCCGATACTTACACTCGGCTCTATGGAGCAAAATGGACGCCCACCCGATTTTTGTCCTCCGGCAAAGACGACCCCGATGTCCCCTTTCCAAAGGTGAGCACGGGCCGGCGCAAGGCTTTGGCGGAATGGGTTACGGATGCCAGGCATCCTCTCACGGCGCGTGTGGCGGCCAATCACATTTGGGCTCGTCATATGGGGACGCCGCTTGTGGCCAACACGTTTGAATTTGGACGCAAGAGCCCAGCCCCTAGCCAGCTAGCCTTGCTCGACTGGCTCGCGTCCGAGCTCGTAGACAGCGGATGGAGCATGAAGCATCTGCACCGGCTCATTGTGAACTCCGCCGCTTACCGCTTGTCCTCGACGCTTGCGGGCGGGGAAGCATCCCTCGCGCGGGACCCCGATAACTCCCTGTGGTGGAGACGCACACCCTTGCGGCTCGAGGCGGAGGTGGTGCGCGATTCGATTCTGGCGTTGGCGGGTGAATTAGACTGCACGCAAGGCGGCGCATCGATCCCCGCCTCTGCCCAGGCGGACTCCAAACGCCGGAGCGTCTATTTTTATCACTCCAACAATGAACGTAATCTTTTTCTGACAACCTTCGATGTAGCTGCAGTGAAGGAATGTTATCGGCGCGATGAAAGCATTGTGCCACAGCAAGCGCTGGCGCTCACCAATAGCAAGATAGTACACGACATGGCCCAACGCATCGCCGGGCTTCTGTACGCATCCCACGGACCCGAAGCGACTCCGACGGAGGAATCCTTTATTCGCAACGCCTACGCCTACGTGTTGGGGATCAAAGCCAGCGCTGAGGAGGTCGCCGCCTGTTCCCGAGGAATGGCGGCATGGCGGCAATCCGCGTCGGCTTCGGAAAAAGATGCTTCCGCATTGGCCCGAGACAACCTTGTTTGGGCGCTTCTGAATCACAATGACTTCGTCACGTTACGCTGACCCTTTTACCCCGTGAATCCGAAACACTCTACACACTCCGAACGTTGCCTGCCCTCGAGGAGGGCTTTTCTCACCGACCTGGGAATGGGATTCACTGGGCTGGCCCTCGGAGCGATGCTCCAACGCGACAGCGCTGCGAACTCTAATCTATGGACGCCGCCCTCCGGCCTGCCACACCTGCCGGCCAAGGCGAAGAGTGTGATCTGGCTCTTTATGAACGGTGGCGTGAGCCACATGGAGAGTTTTGATCCCAAGCCCATGCTTTCGAAGTACGAGGGTAAAACGATCGCTGAAACACCGTTCGCCGATGTGCAGGATCCCAAGAAACTTGCACTCGAGAGATTGGTAGTCCCGGATGGAAATGGAAACCAGCGAAACAAAATCTACCCTTTGCAGGTTGGATTTAAGCAGCACGGCCAGAGCGGAATCGAGGTGAGCGACTGGTTTCCCCACATCGCGCGCAACGTGGACAAACTGTCCATCATTCGTTCGATGTACACCACCGACAGCAACCACGGCGCTCAAACGCAGTTCCACTCGGGCCGCCACATGGTGGAGGGATCTTATCCGACGCTTGGGGCCTGGGTGCACTACGGATTGGGATCGCTGAACGACAATCTGCCGTCGTTTGTCTCCATCGGTACGCGCGAGTATTGGAACAACAAGGATGGGCACTATCTGGGGCCGGCCCACGACGCGGTTCCCCTGCGCATTGATCCTTCGAACCCTCTCGACTTCGGCAAACCCGAGCGGCCTTTTTCGGTGCACTCGCAGGAGATCGGGCTCAATTTGGTGCGGGAGCTCAACGGATTGCGGGGTGTGGAATATCCCAAGGATCCGGCGCTTGCGGCGCGGGTAGCATCCTACGAACTGGCCTTCCGGATGCAGCAGTCCATGCCCGAGGCGCTGGATTTCTCGAAGGAAACCGCCGAGACCAAGGCGCTTTACGGTCTTGAGCAAGCACACTGCCGCGACTTTGGTTCACAAATGCTTGCCGCACGTAGGTTGGTGGAGCGCGGGGTGCGGTTCATTCAAATCCAGCACGGGGGTGGAGGAGCTGGCGCGTGGGACGCCCACGGCGGATTGAAGGCCAACCACAGCAAACTGGCGTTGCAAGTTGACCAGCCCATTGGTGCCCTGCTCATCGACTTGGAGCGTCGCGGCATGCTGGAGGAAACATTGGTGGTGTTTGCGACGGAATTTGGACGCACCCCCGGCACGCAGGGAGTGGATGGGCGGGATCATCACATCTTTGGGTTCAGCGTTTGGATGGCTGGAGGCGGCCTCAAGGGAGGCGTGGTGCATGGGGCCACAGACGAGCTGGGTTTTCATGCCGTTGAAAACCGGCATTACGTGACGGACGTCCATGCCACGATTCTCAGTCAACTGGGACTCGATTCCAGGAAGCTTGAGATTCCGGGGCGCAAGCGACTTGAAATCGACCACGGCAAGCCGATCACTGCGATCATCGCGTAGCTCAAACGGGGCGCCGAGTTAAACGATGGTGTGGAGAGCTTCTTAAAAACAAGACTCAACGCCGCTTTAACCTGCGACTCAGCGATGAAACGGCAGTGTTCCCGCCGGTGTCCGCCATTGAAGGTCCCCGCGTTCAGGCTGAAGACATCGTATTGGGGGGCAAATGCGAACATTCGGCAGCTTTTTTTTAAATCTGGCTTTTTTGAAGAAGGAGGGACAAGACTTCTGATAGTTAGTCGTTCTCATTTCCGCCTTCTTCCACCCCCTTTCGCGAACCCCTAAGCCCACCCTCCATGCTGGAGTTACAGGACATCTCTCTTCTTCCCAAAGCGGACTGCAACGACTTTAAACCGCTTCACCGAATCAGCCTGCGCTTTGCCCCCAATGAGCGCTGCGTTGCTGTCTTTGGCTCGCTCAAAAGCGGCGCTCAGGACATTTTGGCCGCGATTGCCGGACAAAGTTCGCCTTACACGGGCAATATTCTTTGGAACGGCGCTGAAATCACCGCTTCCAGTAAGCAAGCGCCCCACCGGTTTAAACTAGTCAATCAAGCGGCAGCGGCTGAATCGAAGAGTGCGTTGAAGGAAGTTTTTCAGGCGTCTAAGACACCCGCGGAAGCTGGAGATGATTTTCTAAAACGCCTCACGAAAGTTCTGGAACAAACACAACTGATCGAGCTTTTAGAACTGAAATGGAGCGACCTCACCCCGCTTCAGCGCGTGCGTGCATCCATAGCGAATGCCCTGCTCCAGCAACCCGAACTGCTCCTGTGCGCTGGGCTCACGAACGGTCTAGACGACGACGACGAGAGCTCCTTGTTGCACGTGCTCAAAGCCATTAGTGGCAGGGGCTCCAACGTTCTTTATACTGTCAATTCCCTTCGGGACCTCACAACACCGGACGCCGTCATCGTCGTCCACGAGGGGCAACTCGCTTTCCACGCCGCCCCCGAACACCTATTGCACTACTTCAACATCGAAGAGCCCTCCCAGCTTGAAGCCCAGCTTCAAAGACGCTCCGGAGACGAGTGGGCACGTTCTTGGACCAAGCATCGCTCTACCTTCTACCGCATGCGCTCCAGCGAGCCAGTGCAGGCACCTGCGGCTGCCCGCCCCGAAGAGAAAGCAAAGGCTCCAGAACAATCTCTCCCGGAAGATGATGCGGCACGGGTGGAATTTCTGGTGGAAATGTACCACAGCATCCGCACTGAAATCGGCAAACTGATCGTCGGCCAACACGAAGTAATCGAGCAGCTACTCATTGCCATCCTAGCGGGCGGACACTGCCTGCTCGAGGGTGTGCCTGGGCTCGCCAAGACCGCGGTCATTCGAGGTCTCTCCCAGACCATGCAGCTTGCTTTCCGCCGGATCCAGTTCACGCCGGACCTCATGCCTGCCGATGTGACCGGCACAGATATTCTTCAGGAAGACCCTTCCACGGGCCGGCGCAGCCTTGTCTTCCAAAAAGGTCCCATTTTTACCCAGATGCTTTTGGCGGACGAAATCAACCGGACTCCAGCCAAGACTCAGGCGGCCTTGCTTGAGGCGATGCAGGAACATTCAGTGACCGCCGGTGGGCATACCGTGCGTCTTGAACAACCCTTCTTCGTACTCGCCACCCAAAATCCCATCGAGCAGGAAGGAACCTATCCCCTGCCCGAAGCACAAAAAGACCGGTTCCTGTTTCACATTCGCGTCGGATATCCGGACCGCGAATCCGAGCGTCTTGTGATCGAACGCACAACGGGAGATTACAAGGCCGATGTCCGTGCCGTCATCAATGGCCAGCAAATCATTGAGTGCCAGAAAACGGCTCGGAGAGTGCCTGTGCCCGCGCACGTGATGGATTTTGTGCTCACGCTTGTGCGCAACACGCGCCCTGACGATCCAGATTCGCCAGCGTTCGTACGAGACCTCATTTCGTGGGGAGCTGGACCGCGTGCCTGTCAATGCCTTGTGGCGGGGGCAAAGGTTCGGGCCATCCTGCAGGGGCGTCTACACGTGAGCGTGGAGGATATTGAAGCGCTGGCACTCCCCGTTTTGCGACACAGAATTGTGCCCACCTTCCAAGCGGAATCCGAGGGTATTGATTCGGATAAGATTATTCTTCGTCTGCTCCAAAACATTCCGCGCCTGCCGGCGACTAAACCACTGTAAACGTGGGCATGGTTGACGCATTCTGCCCTCCCAGATGCAACCCACCGTGTTGCACGCTTCCAGTGCGCCGCAGGCGGCCTACCATGGTGTCGTCCTGCGCGCACTCCTAGCATGAAACCGCCACCCTCCAGCGGCCTCTGGCGAACGATTGCGAAAATGCAGCTGCTTGCGAGGCGGCTCGTCGAGGGCTTTTCCACGGGGCTGCACCGCTCTCCCCAGCGGGGCGCAAGTGTCACCTTCAAACAACACAGGCCTTATGTTTCGGGGGACGAAGTCAGGCACATTGACTGGCGTGTATTCGCACGTTCGGACCGTTACTACATCCGCGAATACGAGCAGGAAACCAGCCTCCGCGCGACGCTTCTTCTCGATCTAAGCGGTTCGATGGAATACGCGGGGGCCTCCTCCTCCTCTTCTAAGGCTGATTACGCGAAGGTTCTCGCTCTTGCACTCGCATCGCTCCTAGTACGACAGCAGGACGCCGTGGGCTTGGTTACTTTTGATTCCAAGGTCCGCACGTTTGTTCCTCCCAGCACACGTCCAAGCCATCTTCAAACCTTGGAACGTACCCTCCAAAAACAACTTCCGGGAGGTGAAACAAGCCTGAGCCGCGTCCTCAAGGAGGCAGCGCCAAGACTGGGCCGGCGGAGTCTTTTGATTTTGATTTCCGATTGTTTGGAAGAACCCGCCGATTTGATCAAAGCCCTTGCCCAATTACGAATCCAGCACCACGAAGTCTTGGTTTTTCATATTTTGGACAAAGACGAACTCGACTTTCCCTTCCAAGGATCAACACGGTTTGAGTCGCTGGAAAACCAGACATTCCAGTTGGATACAGATCCCGCCGCGCTCCGCAGTACCTACCTCGAAAACCTCGCCCAGTTTCGGACTGAACTCTCTGCAGGCTGCGGCCGTCATCGGATTGAACTCTATCCCATCACCACGGACGAGCCCTGCGAGGTTGCACTGACCCGACACCTCTCCAACCGGCTCGCCCGCCGCTAAAATAAGTGTCCCTGCGATGACTTTTCTTAATGCGCTACTTTTAGGGGGCACCGCCGCAGGTTCTATCCCTCTTGTCATCCACCTGCTGCAACGCAGGAAACGCAAAACTGTGCGCTGGGGTGCGATGCAGTTTCTGCTTTTAAAAAATCTTTCCCAGCGGCGCCGGGTAAAGCTCGAGCAATGGCTGCTCCTCTTGCTTCGCATTGGAATTCCCATCCTGCTTGCCCTGTGTATGGCGCGCCCGGTGATTTCGAGTCTGGCTCCCTGCCTCAATCAAACCCCGCTGAGCCTTGTCTTGCTCCTCGATGACAGCGCTTCGATGGGGGCTCCTGCCGACGACAAATCACCCTCACACGCCGCTAGAGCCACCTGCGAATTTTTACTGAAGACACTGCCTCGCGGATCTGAAGTCAGCGTGATTCCACTCAGCAATCCAGAGATTCCTGTCACTCAGCTCACGGTTGACTCGGCCGGAGCCGCCCGTTCGCTCTCCAAGCACAAAAATCAACCCGCCCCGGCGCAAATCAGCGCGGGGTTGGACGCGGCTGCGGAGGTTTTAAACAAAGCGCACCAAAACCGACGGAGGGTTATTTTGCTCAGCGATTTTCAGAAGACAAACTGGTCCAAGGAAGAGGGGGCAGCCCGCCAACTTGCTGGAGAGCGTTTGCATGCTCAGAGACCGGCACCGAGCATTGCTTTATTTGATGCGGGCGCACCAAGCACAGAAAACGTCGCATTGGAATCCCTTGAGTTTTCGAAACTCCCCGTAGGCGTGAATCAAAAGCTGCGGTTCACGGCGACGCTCCGCAACTACGGCAGCAAGCCGCAGCCGCAGAAAACGCTGGAATGGAAGGTAGACGGGGCCAGTATTTCCACAAAAACAGCGTCCGTGGGTGCCCACGAGAGCGTCCAGCTTGTTTTTGAGCATGCCTTCAAGGAAGTAGGCCCTCATACCGTGGAAGCGCGCATAGACGCCGATTCCCAGGCTTCAGACGATGTCTATTCTGCGAGTATTCTTGTAAACGAACCGCTCGGTGTTCTTGTCTTTAACGGTCGTCCCTCGCCGGAACCGATGCAGGGAGAGAGCGATTTTCTGGAAATTGCGCTCCAACCCCGAACCGCAGGCGGTGGTGAAGGAGCAGGAATGTTACGGCCCACTATTTTAGACCCGACAAGCGGCTTAAATACAAAAGCCCTTGCGCGTGGGAAAATCGCGGTGCTTGCCGATGTTCGCACCCTCACGAAGCAACAAGTTCAGGAGCTTGAGGATTTCGTAAGAGGAGGAGGAGGGCTTCTTGTTTTTCCAGGCCGCCAGACTGACGTTGAATGGTTCAACAAGACACTCCATGCGAATGGCGCGGGCTTGCTGCCAGCGCGGATTACAGACCTCCAAAGTCCGCCCGCAGGGCAGGCCCAAACTGCGGCGACCATTGGCACTAAATTTTCACGCCATCCCGTTTTGGAGCCGTTTATTCAAGCTGAAGCGGCGTTTGATGAGATTCGGATTTCAAATTGGTATTCCCTGAAGTTTCCTGACCCAGAAGCGATTCCGTCTGGAGCATCCCCCTCTACGACCATTCTCTCCATCGACAATGGCGAACCCCTTTTTATAGAACGTGCCTATGGGGCAGGCACTGTCATTCAAAGCGCCTTACCCTGCAGTGCCACCTGGAGCAACCTGCCGACGCGCCCCGCGTATCTCCCGCTTTTCCAACGACTCACCTTGCACGCAGGCATCGCGGCGCAACCTTCATGGAACCTGCTGGCCGGCCAACCCATTCTGGCCACCTTGAACCCAAAAACAGCAGTTCAGCCCGTTTGGCTTAAAGCTCCAGAGGGTCCAGTCGTTGAAGGAATGACCCGGAAAGAAGGCGCAGCTCATCTTGCAGAATTCAGCAACACCCACCTTCCGGGGATCTATCAACTCACCACTGCCGACGCTGAAACCAAACAATACGCACTGAACGTTTCACGGCGGGAATCCGACCCCTCCAGACTGGAGTCCTCCGAGATACAGGCCGTTGCCAAACAACTCGAAGCCTCTGTAAGCACATCGAAAGAAGACCTCGTGAGCACGGATCGAACCGAGGGCGATGGCAGAGAGATTTGGCGCCCCGTTCTCTGGCTGACGCTTCTCATGCTCTTTGCGGAACTCATTCTGAACCGTCACTTTGCCGTTAAACAAGGAGCAGGGCAATGAGCGGCCTGCAATTTACCGGCGACTGGCCACCTTTCGTGGGACTTGCGGTGGCAACACTCGGAGCCCTGTCCGCATGGCTGCTCTATCAGCGCGAAATACGCCCTCTCAAAACAGTGCCGTGGATCAAGTTGCTTCCATGGTTAAGGGCAGGCGCCATTTTTGTGCTGCTCCTCATGCTCACAGGACCCGTCCTCAAAGTCCGGACCATTTCTGGTACGCTCACGCGGCTGTTGATCTTCGTCGACTCGTCCCAAAGCATGGGAGTCTCGGATCAAGAGATGGATGTGGTGAGAAAACTCGCGGCTGTACGAGCGCTCGGCTGGCTGCCTCCTGTGCCTGCAGCGGCACGGGCGGAAGCCGCCGCTGAAAGTTTAGCCTCTTCCGTACGCTCCGTGCGCAAGACGCTCTCGAACACTCAACTTCGTGAGGTGGATCTTTACACAGCCCTCGCCGGCTTTTCCAAACAGATCCGCGACGCCCTTGAACCTTTGCGGGAGGGCACCTTTTCAAAATCCGAAATGGAGGAGACGGACCGCCTCTTGGTTGCCCCCCTCAAACGACTCACTGCTCGTTTTCAACGCGCCAGTCTCACTTCCGTGGCCGCGCCCAAAGAATTCCTCGATCTCATTGATGTCGCGACCCGCTGGCAATTGACCGCTGTGCAAAAAGCGCGTGCTCTCGCTGTGAGCGAATCCGGCGGCGAACACAAGATCTCCGCCGCTTTGACACGCTTCGACCAGACGCCCCGTACAGAGCGCGTGCGTGCTCTTCTACTCGATGGCGGACCCGAAAGTCTGCTCGCACGGCTCTCGCCAAACTTCAACCTCGAGTTACTCAGTCTTGAGAACGAGCACCCCCGCTTGCTTTGGAGTGTCACAGACGGCGCCGAACAAATTCCCTCCGCCTTGCCCACGGCCGATTCCACACTGACAAATATCGGCTCGGCGTTATTGGAGCGCGCAGAAGCTGGCCGGGGCAAGATTGCAAAGCCTGAGGACGCGCGCACCGCCATCGTTCTTTTCAGTGATGGTCAACACAATGCCCAAGGTTCCCCAAGTTCTATGGCAAAGACGCTTGGAGACCGGGGCATGCCCATTTACTGCATCGGCCTGGGCTCCGAAGTGCGGCCAGCGGACATGGCCCTCCTAGCGATGGATACTCCCCAGACCCTCTTTCATGAGGACCGCGTGAGCGGGACAGCCACCATCAAAGATGACATGCCCGCCGGACTCGCCTTTGAATTCAAAATAATGCTCGGAGAAAAAGTTGTCTGGAAAAAAGACATGGTCACCTCTCAGCGCTCCGTCCTTAAAGTCCCCTTTGATTTTCCAGTCAAGGAGCTTGTAGCCGCTCAACTTGCCCAAAATCCCGCGCAAAAAAACGTGGTTCCTCTGGCGTTTGAAGGCGTGATCACACCACTGCCGCGGGAGCGAGAGATCCGCAACAATTCGATGCGTTTTATTGTGAAAGCCACAACTGGCAAAAGAAAGTTGCTCCTTCTCGATGGGAGACCGCGCTGGGAAACGCGCTATATTCGGAGCTTGTTTGAACGCGATCCACAGTGGCAGGTGAATAGCCTGATTGCGGATCCCGAAAACAAAATACCGTGGTCCCGAGGCCTCGTTCCGGGAACATTCCCAGCAGATGAAGCGGCACTTTCCGAATACGACATGATTATCTTCGGGGAGGTCCCACAATCCATTCTCACTGAGGAAGAGCTCCAATGGTTGGATAATTTTGTATCCAAACGAGGCGGGGGCCTCCTTTTTCTGGATGGTGCCCGCCAGAATCTTGCCGCTTATGGCTTGAGGCCTCTCTCACGGCTTCTTCCCGTGACATTTGAATCTTCAGAGAACGCCTCGGGAGGGATTTCGACCACCCGTTTGGAACTCACCGAACGCGGACGGTCGTCGGCTGCATTCAAGCTGGAGGACAACCTGTCGGACTCTTCGGAGATCTGGAAGAATTTACCACCGCCCCGCCGGTTGACGCGTTGCACTGCACTGCCGGGCACCGAAACCCTGCTCGAAGGGATCACACAAGGCGGACGCACCCCGGCAATCGTGCTGCGTCAGTATGGGGCCGGGCACGTCGCTTACATGGCGTTTGACGAAACTTGGCGCTGGCGGAACGAAGTGGCTGGAAAATATCAGGAACGCTTTTGGAACCAGCTTATCAACAACCTTGCAGAAGCCACGTTCTCGACGATGGACGACCAACTCGCCCTAGATACCGATGCATTCCGCTACGCCCCGGGATTGAGCGCAGGACTACGCGCACGCATCCGCGACGGAAAGACGCGCAGCAGCGTCGATGGTATTCTTTGGAAAGATGGTAAGAAACATGCAACCGTCAGCCTTATCCCCGAACCGGGCCGGCCGAACACCTTCAGCGGGCGCTCTGCGCCCCTCGAACCTGGCATGTATGATTTTGGCGTCGACGAAGTATCCGGATCCTCAGGCTCTGCGACACGGGTTCGCTTTGAAGTGGAGGCCCCGCAATCCGGCGAACTCGGCGAACTGACTTTAAACGAGGAACTGCTGACGCAGATGGCTGCGGACTCGCATGGTAAATACCTCAGAGAGGAGCGCGTTGCCGATTTACCCGACCTCATCGACGGCCTCAAGACGGGGCATGCCGTAGAATCTGAGGTCTTGCTTTGGCAAAGCTACGGTTGGTTTGGTTTGGTAATTTTACTGCTCACTCTGGAATGGTTTCTTCGCAAACGGCTTGGATTGATATAACCTCGGCTTTTCCCCTTCGCCATGAACCTGCATCCCGACCTCAAACGTCTCCTCTCTCGCTTCGAAGCGAGACGTCGCACGCTGCTTTTTGCGAGGGGAGCTTTCTCTGCGTCCACTGTGCTTGTGATAGGCGTCATGGTTGCGGCAGCGTTCGATGGTCCGTTGGTGTTTGAAGATAAAACCCGGTTGTATATCGCAGTCTGCCTCTATTGCGCGGCGCTCCTCGTGATCTGGTTTCGCTCGGGGCGGAGCCTTGTCCGTGCCAACTCCGCGCGTGAGCTGGCGGGCGCCCTCGAATACACCGCTCCAGAATTAAGGGGTGCGCTCCTTTCTGCTGTCGAACTGGGAGGGCCCGTTGGTATCAGCGGAGACTCGCAAGCATTGCGAGCCTTACACCAGGAACGCACGGCAAAAGCAGTGGCCTCACTCGACTGCCGGAAGCTACTACCATGGAAACGCCTTCGCCCGGAGGCCGGCGCCCTGACCAGTGCTGCTCTCGTTTTGGCTGTTGTGATAGGTATTGAGGGAGAGCGCTTCGGAAGACGTTGTCTGCGTTTTCTTTTGCCTGCCTCGGAAATAGACCGGCTCTCGGAAACACAGATCACCGTTCTTAGTCCTTCTCCTAATGAAGGTGCTGTCCCCGAGGGAGAACCCATCGAAATCAAGGTGAAAATCAATGGAAAGGAAGCACTGTCTCCGAGTCTTCAGTTTTTTGAAGCGAACCAAAGCGGAGGCGCCACCAAGATGGAGGCAACTAATTCCAAGCATTTCAGCGCGCCGTTGAGCGTGGCATCCGCTCCTCTCTCCTATCGAATCAAAGCAGGCGATGGCGCCACTAAACTCTTCCAACTCACTCCGAGCCCAAGGCCACAAATAACGCAATACGTCCGCCAATACCACCCTCCGGCTTACACTGGATTACCGGAAAGCTCCGACGAGACCCCAGGCGGGACGATTGAGGCCGTCGAAGGCACCACCGTAGACATCGGCTTCAGGGCCAATCAACCCGTATCCAGTGGATCCATCAACCTCTCTTTGGGGCAGATTACCGAGACTCTCCCTCTCACCAAGGATCCCAACGATGAAACTCTGCTGCACACGAATCTCGTCCTTCAAAAAAGTGGTGTCTATTTCATCCGTCTCGTTTCGGCCGCCACAACCTTTTCTTCTGCAAAAGAAGCACCCCAAGAGATTCACGTTATTGTTGACGCTCCACCAACGATTTCCCTGCATGTTCCCGAACAGGACGTGGTTCTTCCCTTGGGGGACAAACTGGAATTCAGAGGCACTGCTGACGATGATTTTGGGTTGGTATCAGTCACGCAGCAAACCAGCATCAACCAAGGAGGCTGGCATTCTCTTGAACCTCTTACAGGCTCCGGCAAACATCTCGATCTGAAACAGATCTGGGATCCCCTACAACACCACCCCAAGGTGGGCGACACCATTGGGGTTAGATTCGTTGTTTTAGATACGAAGGGACAACGGGCCGAGTCTAGAGTGATTCAAATTTTGTTTGCACCGCGCGATTTTTTCCCACAAGCCAACCCCGCATTGGCCGCCCAGCGTGACATTACCAGACGGGTCGAGGAAGTCTCGCGGCAGGCCAACGAAGCAGCCCGAGCGCTGCAAGAAGCCAAAGCAGAAGCTGATTCCAAAACTACCAACCCCCTCAAACAAAATCAGGCCATTGCAAAGGCAAAACAAGCCCTCGATGCGGCTACGGAAAGCGCGGCGGTGGCGAGAGACCAAGTGCTGGCCGAAATTCGTCGTGAACCATCCCTCGATGCTCTAGCGGATCTCAAAGCCCAAGCGCAGGCACTCAACCGTGTCGAACTTGGTGAGCTAGCTCCCGCCCGCCAGGCGCTGGAGCGCGTGGCTCCGGCCAACGCGGACGTAAAACCTACTGCTTCGGAATTGGAGACGCTTCGCCAAGCCACCGATGCTGCTGCAAGAGGAGCGAACCTGACAAACTCGACCAAAGAGGCAGCCCAAACGCGCCAAGCAACAATGGAGGCTGCTGCCTTGGCCAAAACCGCGAGGGCACTTGCGGCCGCGCAGGCAGCCATTAAAAACCAAGCCCCTTTGCTGGCAACCTCAGATCCAAGACCCGCGAACCAAACGCCGTCCAATCCAACTGCTGCGAACTCTACACCCGCGAATCCAACGCCCGCCAATCCAACCGCCGCGAACTCTACACCCGCCAATCCAACCGCTGCGAACCCTACACCCGCGAATCCAACGCCCGCCAATCCAACCGCCGCGAACTCTACACCCGCGAATCCACCGCCGCCCAATCCAACCGCTGCGAACGCTACACCTGCGAATCCAACGCCCGCCAATCCAACCGCTGCGAACCCTACACCCGCGAATCCAACGCCGCCCAATCCAACCGCTGCGAACTCTACACCCACGAATCCAACGCCGCCCAATCCAACCGCTGCGAACGCTACACCCGCGAATCCAACGCCCGCCAATCCAACCGCCGCGAACTCTACACCCGCAAATCCAACGCCGCCCAATCCAACCGCCGCGAGCCCAAAGCCAGTGAATCCGACGTCTGCAAACCCAAAGGCCGCGAAGCCTTCGCAAGGCAATTCGCAAGCTCAAGATGCAGCCGAGAATCCAAACGTGGAAGCTCTCCGCCGCCAACAAGTCAACCAAACCGCATCCGCGGAATTGCAACGTGACCTTCAAGCGCTGTCTGACCATTCCGCAACTGCGGCGACAAAGCTAAGGGCGCCCCGTTCAGCCCTGCAGGCTGCCCAGCAAGCAGCAGACACCGCCTTAAAGGCGGCTCAAGCGGACATCGCACGCGGGCAGGAAAAAGGAAGTACAGAAAAGGCGATAACAGCTGGCGACGTCCTCGCAAAGAATCTCAACCAGGTGGCGGAAACCCTCGACTCACTCGAAGCCAGTCTGCAGGAGGCTGCTCTCAAAGCGCGCCAGAAGTTACAAACCGAACACCCACGCGCCTCAGAACGGCTCGCCAACAGCTCACGCGAATTGGAAGCGCTCCAGAACAAGAACCAGATTTCACCTCCCGACAAAAACACAATGGCGAAGGAGCGTCTGGAAGCTGAGGCAGCGGTCCTGCGCGCAGATGCGGCCGTAGAGGCATCAAGACGCAACGCCTCTGCGCAGACCGACAATGATCTACGCACCGCGGCTGCAGCCCTTGACGCAGCATCCTCTGCGGATGACCCTGTCGCAGAGAGCCGCGCTAAAACGGCCGCTATCGCCCGCGCCCTGCAAACTCTGGAAGTAGCCGCCAGTGTAGACGAGGTCCGCAAGAATACGGAGGCCCTCGCCAAGCAACCTACTCCCGACAGACCAGAGCGCTCTGCAGAGGCTGCAAAACGAGAAAAAGCAGCCCTTGATCAACTCCAGAAACTGGCTCCTGAAATGCGTCGCGCAGGTCTTTCGGAGGCGGCGGCGAGTGCGGCTGCAAAAGCTTCAGAAGAGGCTCAACGAGGCGCGCGAGAAAAAAATCGGGATTCGTTTGAAGCCGCAACCCAGTCCATGCAGACCGCCGTTAGCGCAGCCTCCGAGGCGGCCCAAAAGGCACGCACCACTTTAAAAGAACTCGCACCTGCACTGAGCGAACGCATCGAAAAGCTGGCGGCGCAGGCGACCGCAGCGGCGCAGGCTACCCAGAAACTGGCAGCAAACCCCGATCCATCCGCTCCGCCCGTTCCAGAGACCGCCATTCAAGGGGAACAGAAGTTTTCCCAGAAACTGGAGGACCTCCAAAAAGATTTGCAAGCCAATGCCAGCGCCCAAAACTCGATGACTGAAGAAGGCCGTGCCTTGGCGAGAGATTCTGATGCCGCGGCGGCACAACTTAAAGACTCCGGCAGCGCACTTAAATCGCTCAAAGAAGCCAACGCCTCTCGCAGCGAGGCTGGTTCCGCCCTGCAGCGTGCCTCGGATCAGCAGAGACAAACCGCTTCAAAATTAAACCAGATGGCCGACCACTTCCGCAACGTGGAGTCAGGAGATGCGGAAAAAGTCGCGGCATCGAGGCAAGCCCTGCGAGGCAGCGAGCAACAAACCGGAGTCCAAGAGCAATTAGAATCTAGAGAAAAACGTGCCGCCGAACTGGCTTCTCTCGCATCGGCGCCCGGCACGGACGCGGCCGCACAAGCAAAACTTGAAGCCCTGGCGGCCGCGCAAAAAGGGGCTGCCTCCGAAGCGCAGGCCATCCCCTCGGCACAGTCTTTCTCGGCGGCTGAGGCGGCCGAAGCCATTAACAAGGCTCTGCAGGCGATGAAGGCCGGAGACGCACAAGCCGCGGCTCAGGCTGCACAGACGGCGGCAACTTCCCAGAACGAGTCTGACCGCCTGGCACGCAGCGCGGAGAGCACTACCGCTAATCCCTCCAAGGAAACCTCCGCCGAGGCTGTACCCTCGGACAGCAATGGTCTGCCGGAGCTCGCGCGCAAGGGAACTACAGACTGGGGCAACCTGCCCCAACGTCTCGCAAACGACCTGATGGAGGGTAAACGCGAAAAAGCTCCGAACGAATATCGCAGCGCCATCGACGCCTACTTCCAAGCCGTCGCGGAGAAAGCGCGTGGAGCGAAGGTCCGCCCATGAAACGTAACCTTCGCCAGTCCCTGTTTATTATGGCGCTTGTTTGTCTGCCGCTGGCAGCCAGAGCCGCGGATGCGATTGACGAGGCCACAGCCAGGGGGGTTGCCTATTTGATCAGCAAACAGGACAAACGTGGAGCCATCCGTGAGACAGACGCGAACGAGACGGCCATCACCGCCTTAAGTGGTCTAGCGATCGCGGCAATGGGGAATCTCCCGGGCGATCCGACGCCCGAAGGTGAGGCCGTTCAAAAAGCGCTGAGCTTTCTGCTTTCAACCGACCGGCAGGATCGCGAAGGCTACTTCGGCGCCAAAGATGGCTCGCGGATGTACGGCCACGGCATCACCACCCTGTTTGTCGCAGAAATGCTTGGAATGGGTCTGGATAACGCACAGGACGTGATCCTCAGAAAAAACTGCCAGCAGGCGATTGATTTGATCCTGCGTGCGCAGAAAGTCTCCAAAAGGCCCGGAACTGAGGGCGGTTGGCGCTATACGCCTCAAGCGACGGATTCGGACCTGTCTGTGAGCATCTGGCAGCTTATGGCTTTACGCGCTGCAAAAGATGCGGGTCTCTTGGTGCCCAAGGATGCAATCGATGCAGCCGTGGGATACATCAAACGCTCCTTCAAAGACACTGGCCGCATCAACACACCTGTAGGTTTTAGTTATGAAATCAACCAGGCTCCAGGTTGGTCTACGGCTGCAGAGGGCCTGCTAGCGCTTCAAGTTTGTGGAGAATACGAGGCAAAGGAAGTTGTTTCTACGGGGGACTGGCTCCTCCAAAATCCGCCGAAAGTAGGAAACTCCTGGTTTTATTACGGCACGTATTACTACGCGCAGGGCATGTACCAGAGGGGCGGCGAACACGCCGAGACCTCTGCAAAACGTGTTGCTGAAGTTATTCTTGCGCTTCAGGACACCGATGGATCTTGGAAGAATGCCGGAGGCAATGAAGGCAGCCGTGTCTACCGGACTGCAATGGCCCTTTTGAGTCTGAGCGTGAAGTACCACTACCTCCCTATCTATCAGAGATAAGCAAGTGTCGGCACGGAGAGCTCCAGAGCTTCTACAACCTTTCAGGCCAGAATACCCCTCACGACTTCTCCGGACACATCGGTCAAACGGTAGTCTCGACCCGCGTGCCGGTACGTGAGTTTTTCGTGATCAAATCCGAGAAGATGCAGCAACGTAGCATGCAGGTCATGAACATGCACTTTGTCTGACACCGCCCGGAAACCAAATTCGTCGGTGGCACCATAACTCATCCCTCCACGAACTCCTCCCCCAGCCATCCACATTGTGAAGCCCCACGGGTTATGATCGCGGCCATCGGCATTCTCAGTGGTTGGCGTCCTGCCAAATTCACCGCCCCAGAGCACCAAGGTGTCTTCGAGCATTCCGCGGCTTTTCAAATCACCGAGAAGTGCAGCGACAGGCCTGTCGATATCAGCGCAGAGAGTACGCGTGGATTTGGTATGGTTGGAATGTGTGTCCCAAGGCTGTCCGTTTCCGTAATACACCTGGATGAAACGCACTCCGCGTTCCGCCAAGCGCCGCGCGAGTAAACAACCATTGGCGAAGTGGCCTTTTCCATAGGATTCACGGGTCTGGAGGGTTTCCTTGTTAATATCAAAAGCGTCAGAAGCTTCCATTTGCATCCGGTATGCTGTTTCCATGGCCTTGATACGCGCCTCCAGCACAAGGTCACCAGAGCGTTGCTCTTGATGCTGCTGGTTCAAGCGCTGGAACAACTCCAACTGCCGTTTCTGCTCCTCCAGCGGAGTGAGGGAATTTCGCAGAAAGGGAATCATTTTTCCGGGCTCTAAATTGGAATGGTTCACGTACATTCCCTGGTGTTCCCCGGGGAGAAAGCCGCTGGACCACAATTCTGCAAAACGTACGGGACGCCCGGGGCAACACGCGACAAAGTTTGGGAGGTTTTCATTTTCACTGCCCAGACCGTACGACATCCACGCACCCAGCGTTGGCCGGTTAGGAGTGAGCGTGCCGTTATTCATCATGAACAGCGCGGGACCATGATTGGGGTTGTCCGTGTGCATGGACCGGATGACGCACAAATCATCCGCGCAGGCGGCGGTGTTTGGAAGCAGTTCGCTGATCTCGAGGCCGCTCTGGCCATGCTTTGCAAACTCGAAAGGCACGGCCATCAGCGCGCCAGTGGGGCGCTCCGTTCTGAGATCCGCCCCGGCAGGACGCGTCCCAGCGAGACGGTTGATCTCGGGCTTGGGATCAAACATGTCACATTGAAAGGGGCCGCCGTTCATGAACAGATGAATGATCCTCTTGGCCTTGGGCAATTGTTGTGGCGCCCGCCCTGGCATTGCCTGCAACACATCCGCCAGCGCGAGTGTACCAAGGCCCGCGGCTACGGACTGAAGAGCACTGCGGCGAGAGACGGGAAGGGGTGCCACTGGAAACATAAGCTTAGTCTGTAAAAAGAAATTCGTTGCTACCGAGCAGCACCTGGAGGTACTCGCGCCAACGCGCCTCAACACCGCTGTCTATGAATTCAAGACCCAATTTCAATTCGCTGGGATTCGGCTCTCTGGAAAACAGCAGCCGATAGGCACGCTCCAAGCGGGACTTGGGATCCACGGCTTCAGAGGACAGGCGCTTGTAAAGGGCTTGGGCCTGCTGCTGCAACAACGGGCTGTTGAGTACAAAAAGCTGCTGCAACGGCGTTGTGGTGAGCACTCTCACAGCGCTATGGGTGACTGGGTCCGGGAAGTCATAGAGTCTCAGTAAATCTGAGAGTTCCCGTCGTTTGACCAACCCGTAAACCGTCCTTTTTTTGTTGCCGGGCGCCGACAGCTCCAAAGCCGGTCCACCCATGGATTCATCCAACTCTCCGGATACAGATAACAAGGCGTCCCGCCACTGTTCCACATCCAATCGCTTGCGGGGAAAGCGGGACAAAAGGCGCAGCTCCGGATCCTTAGGATGTGGCGAACCCGCCGCCTGGCGATAAGTCGCCGAGAGCATGATTTCACGGTGCAGCCATTTCAGCGACCACCCGTTCCGAATGAACCCGTTGGCAAGATCGTCCAGTAATTCAGGGTGTGTCGGACGTTCTCCCTGCATTCCGAAATCGCTGGGCGTACTCACGATGCCCATGCTGAAATGCGCAGCCCATATCCTGTTAACCATGACGCGCGCTACCAGTGCTCTAGAGTCCCGCACCAGGGCGCTTGCCAAGTCCAATCGCCCGCTACCATTGGAAAAGAGAGTTGGTTTCTCAGGAGTAAACAGCACGGGAAAACGTCTGGGCACGACCTGCGCTGTACGGTTTGGATTTCCGCGGATTTCCAAGGCCATATCCGCAGGGGCGTCGTCATAGACAAGGTTGGTGCCTTGCATATTCTTGGCAACCTCCACCCTGAGGCTTCCTTCGCGGACCCCCGGCACCAGAGGCGTATTTAAATCCGGGTCGGCGCGCAACTGGCGGAGCTTTTCCTGCAAGTCGCCGATTTTTTCGCCCTCGGGCGCGCTTTTTTTGGAACTCAACTTTTTGATTTCCTCCTCGAGTTTTTCGACTTGGGTAAGCAGCCCTGCAACGTGCGCTGCGTCGACGCCCGGCACCAGAGATTGCTCCATGACCCGAGTACTGGCGAACACGCCTGCAATTCCGTAGTAATCTTCGGCGGTGAAAGGATCGTACTTGTGGTCGTGGCATCGGGCGCAAGCAAGGTTGATTCCGAGGAAGCTGCTCGAGAAGGTGTGCACGCGTTCTTCGTATTCGTCTGAAACAACGGTTTTGATGATTTCCGCGGGCAACTTGAGTTCCTTCCAGTAATTGGGACTCAACCCAAGGAAGCCGAGAGCCGCAAGATCTGCCGGCGAGGCGTCCTCCATCAAGTCTGCGGCCAATTGCAGGCTCAAAAACCGGTCGTAAGGCAGATCAGCGTTGATGGCATTGATGACCCAATCGCGGTACAAGTGGGGCTTTCCTTTGGATTCAAACCAAGATTCGCCGACATCTCTATAGCGAGTCACGTCCAGCCAGACACGTCCCCAACGCTCCCCGAATTGAGGCGCGGCCAGCCATGCATCTATTCTCTTTTCATAGGCGTCTGGCGACCCATCCATTTCGAAAGAAGCGATTTCCTCCGGAGTCGGAGGCAGACCTACGAGATCGAACTTGGCTCGTCTTAGAAGAACGGCGCGCGAGGCTTCGGGAGCCGGCTCAATTTCCTTCGCCTCCAAGGTTCCAAACACGAAGAAATCGATCCGGCCACGCGCGCGGTCTGCACGCCTGAGCTGGGGCAGATCGGGATGTGAAAGCGGTTTGAAAGACCAGAACTTGCGCCCTTCGACAAAGTCGATCTCCCGCTTGTTCGCGGCGACAGTCGCAGCACTGGGGAAAAACATGCCCTCAGCGATCCATTGTTCCAATACTGCCACATCGCGCGCGCCCAGCCGCTCCTTGGGCGGCATCTGCATATCAAGGTCCTGATAACGAACCGCCTTGATCAACAAACTTTCGTCGGCACGCCCTGGGATCGCGGCCGTACCGGACTCGCCTCCGTTCAAAATGGACGCACGCGAGTCCAGCAGCAGCCCGCCCTTTTGTTTTTTCGCTTCAACGGAGTGACAAGAGAAACACTTTTCCACGAGCAGTGGACGTACCTTCTGCTCAAAAAAAACCTCACCTGCCGCGGATGTTGTTTGTGGCGATGCAGCAGCTAACAGATGCGTCCCCGAGGCAAGCACTGACAGCACCCAAAAAAACAGCGTAGGCAGAATTCGCCTGCGAATCGACAACATGCTTGAGGGTGCCGTTTTCATGGAGAACAATCAGCTCTTGCGAGAAACACGGTACTGCGGATTAGCGGGATCAAACAGCTCTGGGAGCAGTCTGGTTCCCAGGCCGGGGCCGGTTGGAGGCAGCGCGAACCCATTTTCGACAATCACGTTGGTATCGATAAGTGAGCTGTAAAACGTCCGGATATGGGCCCGAACGGATTCCTGAAAAACAACATTGGGAACAGCAGTGGCGACGTGCAGCCCTGAGAACAATGTCAATGGACCAGTACAATCGTGCATGGTAGCGGGGATGTTATAAGCCTGCGCAAACTCCGCAAGGCGACGGGTTTCGCTAATACCGCCAGCCCAAGTGGGATCGATCATCACATAATCTGCGGCGCGGCGTTCCAGAACGAGTCGGTAATCTTCACGACTGCAAAGCATTTCACTCACCGCGACTGGCACGCCCGCCTTGTCTCGAAAGTCTGCGAGCGTATCGGCGTTGTCGATGCGCATGACGTCTTCCAACCAGAGCGGGCGCAAATCCCGCATGGCCTCTGCGATTCGGAGCGCGGCAGGGAGTTGAAAAAAACCGTGGCCATCGAGCAAGATTTCGATTTTATCGCCTACGCGGTTGCGCACTTCTTCCATCGGCTTGATGTACTGCTTCACGGCGGACCAAGGTATATAACCACCGCCGAATTCGTAATAAGCGCGGTCGAATGTCCAGAATTTCATCGCTGTATATCCTTCGGCGATCAGCTCTTCTGCTAGGTCACCCGCGGCGAAATTAGACGCCCAGTTGTCCTCCAGCGGACCGGGCTTGCCTAGGTCTCCATGGCCGGGCCAGCCCTGCTCACCCATTTCGCCAACGCGCCGACCGTAATTGGGACCGCCCGAGCTGTTGTAAATGCGAACCTTCTCACGAGCCTTCCCCCCCAGGAGTTGCCAAACGGGTTTTCCACATGCCTGTCCCAAAATGTCCCACAAGGCCAGGTCGATGGCGCTGATGGCGCGCATTTCAGCGCCGCGTGCGCCAAAAGCGGAAGCGCGCTCGTAAAGAAAGCGCCAATGGTTTTCCACTGAAAGCGGATCCGCATCGAGAAGCCTGCGTCCCATCCAGTCATGAATCATCGAGGCAACAGCATGCGGGGCGTAATAGGTTTCCCCGTGCCCGACAAACCCTGCATCCGTGTGAATGCGCAGCAGGAGCAGTCCCGGCATGATGTGGCCGGGAATGACAGTCTCGAGGGCAGTGATTTTAATCCCGGAACTGTTAGCGACGGGACATGGGATGGAAGGCGTGACCATTCGTGAAACCAATCAGAAGTAATTGAAAATGAAAAGCCCGTGCTCAGGGACGAAGGAACAGTTTCACTTGCCTTGCAAGACGCCAACCAAGTCCGTCGCGCCTCTTTTGTGCCGGCACAAGGCTGGAGGCGGCTACTTTTGGGTTATCCCTTCCCAAAATACAGTCGCAAGAATTTATTTAATCTAATAAAATTTACGCCTATTTATTATCAATTTGGTGAGAATCGAGCATGCATTTTATGCCGGCGCCGTTTTTTGGGCTGGGAATGTACCGAGTGCGCCTGAGTGCTCCCTCGGTGCTCGGCGCGTTTTGGACGCGCTAAACTAAGTTCGACCATCCACTGCCCCTCAAATGCGTATGTTTCAGCAATTGCTTCTTAACGCAACGTTTCCTGCACGCGCGGGCGCGGGATTGCGTTCATGGCTGTGCTGCTTTCTGGGATTGTTTGTTTCGAATATATGCCTTGCGGTTGTTTCTGGAGCCCAAGCCTCCTCCGAAGATCTCGCTTTTTTTGAGCGGGAAATCCGGCCGATTCTTTTGGACTCCTGCTTGGAGTGCCACTCGCAGGCTGGAAAGAAGGTGAAGGGTGGCCTGAGTCTGGACTCCAGGGCGTCCATTTTGGCGGGGGGCGAATCCGGACCGGCGGCGATTCCGGGTGACCCTGATGCGAGCCGTTTGGTAATTGCCGTCTTTGGGCATGACAAGGACTTACAAATGCCGCCTAAAAAAAAATTGGCCCCGGCTGAGCAGAAAGCGCTGGCGGAGTGGGTGCGGCGGGGACTGGCTGATCCGAGGGCGGGTGTTGCGCCAGTCAAGAAGATGCCGGCGATGACTCTCGAGGAAGGACGCCAGTTTTGGTCCTTCCGTGCGTTAGCAAACGTAGCCCCCCCACCGGTCAAACATTTAGACTGGGTGGAAAATTCAGTGGATTCATTTGTGGTCCAAAAGCTCGAAGCGGCTGGACTTGAATTTGCACCGCGGGCAGACAAGCGGACGCTTTTGCGCAGAGTCACCTACGATCTCACGGGGCTCCCTCCTACTCCCGCTGAAATGGAGGCGTTTCTTTCCGACTCAGGCGCGGGTTCTTTCGCTCGGGTGGTGGACCGCTTGCTGGCCTCGCCCCGCTATGGCGAGCGCTGGGGAAGACACTGGCTGGACGTGGTGCGTTACGCCGATACTTGCGGGAATGCATCCGACTACCCGGTGCCGCAAGCACACCTTTACCGAAACTGGGTGATCAACGCTTTCAACACGGACATGCCCTATGACCAGTTTCTGCGCGAGCAGATTGCCGGAGACCTTATTTTGGAAGGTTCGGAATCCGATCGTCATCAACGCATTATTGCGACTGGTTATCTTGCGATCGCGCGCCGGTTTGCCGGCAAGGGTGGAGAAACGCATCTCACCATCGAGGATACCATCGACAATCTGTGCCGTTCGGTTCTCGGGGTGAGCCTTGCGTGCGCCCGTTGCCACAACCACAAGTTTGATCCCTTCTCGATGGAGGATTACTACGGTTTATACGGCTTTTTTTCCAGCACACGCTACCCCTATCCGGGTGCGGAGGGGGATTCGCGTCAGAGCGACTTTGTGCCCCTGCTTGCCGAAAGTGATCTCGAAGCCGTAATGAAGCCGCACCGCAACAAAATTGCTGCTGCGGAACAAAATGCGAATCAATTGGAGGCGGAGGTGGCAGAGATTTTGAAAACGGAGGCGGATTCGCCGGAGCGGAAACAAAAGCTGATAGAGAAGCGGGCCAAAGTTACCGCTGCGAAAAAAGAGCTGGCCGATCTAAAGGCGGCGCCGCCTGTGATACGGGACGCCTATGCTGTGGTCGACGCAAAAGAAAGTGGAGACGCAAAGGTGCAACTGCGCGGGGATCCCAAAAATTTGGGCGCACCCGTGCGCAGGCATTTTCCAGCCATTCTGGGCGGGATGCCGTTGCCTGAGATGGCCGCTGGCAGTGGAAGACTGGTGCTGGCCGGGTGGATGTCGTCGCCGGACAATCATCTCGCGGCACGCGTGATGGTAAACCGCATCTGGCTGAATCATTTCGGAAAGGGTATTGTACAAACCTCCAATGACTTTGGCCGGCAGGGCAAGGAGCCGAGCCATCCGGAATTGCTGGACTTTCTAGCAGCGGAATTTGTGCGGTCCGGTTGGTCTCTTAAGGCGATGCACCGCCTGATTTTACTTTCGCGTAGCTGGCAAAGCTCCTCGAGTCCCTCTGCGGATGCGCTCGAAAAGGATGCAGCCAACGAATTGCTTTCGCATTTTAGCAGACGCCGATTGGATGCGGAGGCTCTACGGGATTCCCTTTTGTACGTTGCTGAGGAGCTTGATTTTGACGGGGTCGGGGAGCATCCTTTTCCGAAACGCAGCACCTGGAGTTGGACCCAGCACAAGCCTTTTTCCGAGAGTTATGAGTCCTCGAAACGGAGCGTCTATTTAATGCAGGCACGCCTGCGCAAAAACGCCTATCTTGCACTTTTTGATGGCGCAGATACGAGCGCGAGCACGGGGCAAAGGTCTTCGAGCATTACGCCGCTGCAGGCTCTGTTTGCGCTCAATGACACCCTGGTACACCGCTGTTCGGAGGCCTTTGCAGTCAAATGGACTGGTGCGGGGGAATTCGACGCCCGTATTCAAACCGCTTATCAGGTGGCTTATGGTCGCGCCCCCGTGCCCGGCGAAGTCTCGCGTGCGCGCGACTTCATCACAGGGTACCGTAAGGCGCTTGCTCTTGCGCCGCCTCCCAAGGAGGCGAAGCCACTCGGGCGAACCCAAGGTGCGAACACCTCGAATCCATTGGAGGACCTTGACCTTGGGCCTCAGGGGCCGGATCTGTCTGAGAAAAAAGCCTGGAGTGCCTTTGCCAGGGCACTTCTAGCGTCCAACGAGTTCCTTTACATTGATTAAGCCATGAAAAACTCAAGCGTGCTTTCCTCCAGTATTTCGCGCCGCTCTGCGCTTGGCTCCCTGGTCACGGGCTCCACATTGTTTTCGGGGATTCTATCTCGTATGCTCAAAGCGGGTGACGCACCCGCAGTCGGTGCGGTAGATCCTTTGGCGGCGAAGTCCGCCCACTTTGAGCCCCGGGCGAAGCGGATCATTTTTCTAAACATGAGCGGCGGGGTTTCCCATGTGGATTCCTTCGATTACAAGCCACGCCTGCTAAAGGATCACGGTGAGCCGTACATGGTTCCAGAGATCATGCTGAACGCATTCGCATTGAACAACAGGGCAACCGAGAAATATTTCAAGCGGCCGGATTGGGAGTTTCGCCAGCACGGTCAATCGGGCCTTTGGATCAGCGAGATGTTTCCGCACGTGGCGGCGTGCGCCGACGATCTGTGTGTGATCAACTCGATGCGTACAGATCACGCCGATCATTTTCAAGCCACCCTGGGAATGCACACCGGTTCCGTCACTTTTCCAAGGCCGAGCATGGGCTCATGGTTGAGTTACGGGCTGGGAAGCGAGAACCGCAACCTGCCGGCGTTTATGGTGATCGCACCGAATCTTCCCTATGCCGGCACACAGGTATGGGCCTCGGATTTTCTTCCCGGTTCCCACCAGGGCACGCTGGTTTCGCCCGGGGCCGAGCCGATCGCCAATATCAAGCGGCGACAGCCGGTTTCTGCGCTGCAGGAGATGGAGATAGGGTTGACTCAGAGCCTCAACAATTTCCATTTGGACGCACATCCCGGAGATTCCAATTTACAAGCCCGCATTCGCTCGTTTGAAACGGCGTTTGGAATGCAGATGGAGGCGCCCGAAGCCATGGATCTTTCACGGGAGACAGACGCGACACTGGGTTTGTATGGTCTGGAACGGGGCAGCACAAAGGGGTTTGGATGGCAGTGCCTAGTGGCGAGGAGACTGGCGGAGCGTGGCGTGCGGTTTGTGGAACTCATTGATACGGGAGCCTCCGGAAATTGGGATTCGCATAGCGACATGGCAGAACACGGGAAGCTTGCGCGCAATGTGGACAAGCCGATCGCGGGACTTCTCACGGATTTGAAAGCGCGCGGGATGCTTGATGACACTCTCGTGATTTGGGCGACCGAGTTTGGGCGGACTCCGTTCAATTCAAAAAAAGATGCCAAAGGTCGTGAACACCATGCAGAGGCGTTTTCGGTGTGGATGGCCGGGGGTGGCGTGAAGGCTGGTTTTTGCTACGGCGAAACCGATGACCATGGTTGCGCGGTGGCCAAGGATGAAGTTCATCTGCATGATTTCCATGCCACGATTTTGCATCTCATGGGACTCAATCACGAAAAGCTCACCTACAGGCACGGCGGTCGCGACTACCGGCTCACCGACGTTGCAGGCGACGTGGTGCAGTCCTTATTCGCGTGATCCGTCGGACCGGCGCCGCTTTCCTTCCGCCTATAAGCA
The DNA here is from genome assembly GCA_947476255.1 of Chthoniobacteraceae bacterium. Lineage (GTDB taxonomy): Bacteria > Verrucomicrobiota > Verrucomicrobiia > Chthoniobacterales > Chthoniobacteraceae > Chth-196. The sequence goes on from CANJPY010000017.1 coordinate 56,171, forward strand.
AAGACACAGCCGAAGCATTTCAAAGATAGCCAAGAAGTTCGGACGATCTCGTCTGGTGGTGAGAGGACTCACTCCAACTGGCTATGAAACTCGCTTTTGCAAGATCTTGACTGATTTCCCACTTGATCGCGACGCGCTCCAAAATATGTTCGCCGACTGTCGAGTTCCACTGCACCCACCCCTGCATATGAAACGTCTCTCACGCTTCCTTGGCTTTCTAGGCGCTCTGTTTGTCAGCGGGAGCGTTTCTTCCGGACTCACCATTCCCGCAAGCGAGGATACCACCTCTTTCCAGAAGCAGATCACAACCGCCGCAAACACTGGGAGTTTGTTAACGGTGGACGCCACACACACAGGTTTCGTCTATTTTAATTTGGACGATATTCCCAAAGGAACAACCATTCGCCTTGCGCGATTGCGTGTTTATCTGCCGAGCATGACAGCCAAAGGCAAAGGGTTGTCCGTGCACCTTGTCACAGGCCCGTGGAACGAGGTCGCCGACGGCGCGGAACCCAAATACGATGCGACGCCTATTGTAAAAATGGACGCGGACAAACTTGGCTCCCGTCGTTTTGTAACGGTGAATGTGACAGGGGCTGTGCAGAACTGGATCAACCTTAAAGCGGTCAACGAAGGATTTGCTCTAGTCTCCATTCCCATGGGCGTCACGAGCCAGGCCCCTGCAAACGTTGCTATTGCCGCAAAGGAAGGCATTAATTTCGGTTTACCTGCGCAGTTGGAAATTGAGTTGGCTGACGAAATCAAAGTCGGACCAGAAGGGCCAGCAGGCGTGCAGGGACCTAGAGGGTTGCAGGGCGTGGCGGGACCACAGGGACCACAGGGACCACAGGGACCGCGGGGACTGCAGGGAATTCAAGGTCCTAAGGGAGATTCGGCTGCGTTAAGCAAAGGGAGCATTAGCTCTGAACAGTTGTCTGCCGCAGCGATCCAAAGCATTGTGGAAGCCGCTTTAAAGGCCGTGAAACCTCTCATTTCCGGAACTGCGGGTTTTGCTCCCGGAATGGTGCGCGTCTTGGGAGGGACACTGCCGAGCACATCGGATTTTGCAGGGGTCACGGTGGCAGATTTTAAGATCGGAAAGTACGAGGTGACTTGGGGTGAATGGAAGGCGGTGCGGGAATGGGCTGTGCTAAACGGTTATGGTGATTTGGCAGGGGTGGGCGGTGGCAAAGGGGATTTTTATCCTGTCGCGTATGTAAGTTGGTATGAAGTAGTGAAGTGGTGTAACGCGAAGAGTGAGAAAGAGGGAAAAACACCTGTGTATCAGGGAAATGGTGCAACGTTAAAGACAGGGGTGGCCTGGCCAACTGTGAATCCATCGGCCACCGGATATCGGCTACCTACGGAGGCGGAATGGGAGTGGGCTGCGCTAGGCGGACGGCAAACGCATGGCTATAAATATAGTGGGAGTCATGATTGGGATTCAGTGGCATGGCTTGCCATGAATTCACCGGATGGGACAAAAGTGGTAGGGACGAAGACGGCGAACGAGCTGGGTATCCATGACATGACTGGAAACGTGAGAGAGTGGTGCTGGGACCCCGTCAGTTTTCAGTCTCCGTATCGTTTTTCCCGGGGTTACAGTTTTGGCCACAATCCCGAAACCGCCTCCGTGCTTCTGCGTTTGGATTACCACGACCCGATTTACGGCGTCAACGACCTTGGATTCCGCGTTGCATGCATTTCAACGCCATAAGCCTAGCACGGATCTTCGCCGCGGCAACGCCTCAGGATTTTCACCTCAAACCTGTGAAGGACCACCTCTCCCGCATCAACCGCCCTTGGAGTGGGTACGCCCCAGCAGTTACTCCAGCAGGGGTCGCCCGCGAAACTCCGGGCCTCTAGTTCCAAATCTTGAAGCGGACCGTTCTTTTTACCAGGGTTGAGGTCTTTCGATAATCTATAAACTAAAAAGAGTTGGTATGAGCCTCTCGACTTCCCTACCGTTCCTGCTGCTTTTGGCGGCATCACTGCATGCTGCGGATCCGTTGAGAATAGGATCTCGGCGCGAACTTTTCGTCGACCGATTGCTCGTGGATGAGATGAGCGGCACGTTTTTGAAGCTTCATGAACCCACTCTCACCGGAACGGTTAAAGATGCGCGGCCACACGGGCACTACGCGACCGTTTTGAAGGCGTCGGACAAATTCCAGTTTTATTATCGCGCCGACAAGGATCCCGGAGTGACTTGGAAGACACATGGCATCGAGGCCTACCATGACGGGGAAGTGACGCTTTATGCAGAGAGCAAGGATGGGATTTCCTGGACCAAACCCAAACTGGGTCTGTACGAGCATCCTTCCTTTCCGGAAGGAAACATTGTGCTCATGAATGAGTTTCTCGTGAACCACAATTTCACCCCTTTCATAGACACCAAACCTGAAGTTCCTGAACACGAACGATATAAGGCATTGGGTGGTATTGCGTTTCAGGCGCATCAAACGGCTGTTCGCGAAAAGCGAGGTCCCGGCGGTCTCAAAGCTTTCGTTTCGCCCGATGGAATTCACTGGACCAAAGTGCGCCCAGAGGCCGTGATTCCGGAGGAATGGGGGAAATATTTTGACTCGCAAAACTACGCGTTTTGGAGCGAGAGCGAAAACTGTTATGTGTGTTACTTCCGCCGTTTTATCAAAGGCATGCGAGGAATTGCCCGTACCACGTCGCTCGATTTTGTGCACTGGAGTCCGCCAGAGGAGGTCCCCGCAAACCTCGATTTCGAGCATCTTTACACCTCCTGCACGCAGCCGTATTTCCGCGCACCTCATATTTATGTAGCAACGCCAACACGTTTTATGGAGAAGAGAGGGGCCGCTACGGACATTCTTTTCATGACCACGCGCGGGGGCAATCATTTTGAGCGTGAGTTCACGCAGAGCTTCATCCGGCCGGGGCTCAGCAAGGATGGCTGGCTTAACCGCGCGAATTACGCGGCCATCGGCATTCATCAAACAAGTGAGACGGAGATGTCGATGTTTCTCACAGGAGGCCGGCGTTACACCCAGCGGCTGGACGGGTTTGTTTCAGTGAACGCTCCTCTTTCAGGCGGAAAATTTCGCACCAAACCTTTTGTGTTTAGCGGTTCAAAGCTGGAGATCAATTACGCCACCAGCGCGGCAGGCCAGATGCGGGTGGAACTTCAGGATGGAGAGGGCAGGCCGATTCAGGAATTTTCTTTGGCTGACTGCGAACCGATTTGGGGCGACCATATCGCTCGCATTGTTAAGTGGAAGGGCGGGGAAACCGTCGAAGCCTATGCGGGTAAGGTCGTGCGTCTACATTTTGAATTAAGTGATGCGGATCTTTTCTCGCTCAAGTTTCAATGACGCGTCCTCTCCTTGGGCTGTGGTTAAGTCTAAAAGCGACCATGGATGGGTTTGACAAAGCTACAAATAGCTGCTATAGAATAATTTCCAGTATAAATTGGACGTGGGAGTTTGTCGCCCTATTGAGGATCCTTTAAACACTGTGTTCAACGCCGGTGAAGACATGGCGGTCGCCATCTGGCTCCCATGTACCGCTAGACTAACGGGTTCCTTGAAACCGGAGGGTTCTTAGCGTGGATTGCCGTTTTAGGTTGATTCACCTGAAAAGAACCGTGTGTTTGCTGATCAGCACGAAAAAACGCGCGGAAGCTTTATAGCAGCGACTACTCGGTTTTTGAGACAACCGTTCGCGACCGGAAAATACGGCGGAGCGTGCCGAGTGGAATCCTCGCCCATGCGCGCTCGTGCACGTAATAGAGAATGATTTTGGTGACCAGTTCGGTGCCGCCGATCGCGAGAGCCTTGCCTGAGTCTCCTGTCCACAACATGGACACCACAATGGTGTCTATCGTGCCCACCGTCCGCCAGCTTACTGCTTTGACAACGCTGCGCATATGCGAGTCACTGGGGGTATGGGGAGAGAATGTTTGATCGGTTGAAAAGGGGCTGTGTTTGCGAACAGTGCCAAGAGGGATGCGCGCCCAGAGGCGTTCATGAAGGTAATAAAGCCCCACCTTGGTGAGAACCTCCGAGCCACCAATGGCAAATGCCTTGGCCGCATTGCCCGTCCAATACAGAGAGACAATGATGGTGTCCAATGTCCCCACCATCCTCCAACTCACAGCTTTCAAAACACTCCGCATATGGGAGTCTTTGGGCAGGTCGGAATCGTCCTTTGGGTCTGGTGCTGTTGTGGCTGTCTCTGGAGGTTTCGAAAACACGGGGGCGCGAAGGATGAGGAGCGATACTTAAAAATGAGAGGTGAGTGTGGCAGCAATTTTGTGAGCGGCATACCCAAAAAAGACGCGGGACCTTGCTGAAAGAGGTCCTGTCTGAGGAAGAGGTGCAATACCGTAGATTGCGAGTTTGTAGATTCATAATTGCCCGCAGCTTTTGGAAACGCGGAGCACTAGGGCCGCAAAAAGTCTCTGAGTGTTTGGAGCCTGAACGGAGGGCTGTAGGCCGCAGTGCTGGGGGAAACGCCTCCGATTGCCGCAATACGACGTGTGAAAAAGGAAATGTCCAACTTATCACATGGCGACTAAGGACTGAGAGTTGCGTGGGTTTTGATTCCGCGGGCACTGGCTTCGGCGAGTTTCCACTAAAGTTGATCGCCCTCTTTTTCAAGAAACTCAGTTTATGAAAACTCCCTCTTTGTTCGTGCTTGGCGTCGCCATGTTGGCCAGCTCCGGGTTCTTCGCGTATGGCGCGTCTCCCAAGAAGCTTCTGGTGGTCACTGTAACCACCGGCTTCCGGCACGGTCCGGCCATTGATGCCGCGGAACAGGTTCTGCCGGCATTGGCAGCCAAGAGCGGAGGGGAGTTTACTTTCGAGTTTCTCAGTCAGCCCGGCCCCAGACCGAGTTTGGGAAAACCGCCCGAGCGCACTCCCAACGTGACCGACGAGCAGTTTGCGGCAGCGGAGGCGGCTTACAAAACAGCCGCGGCGGCAACGAAACTCGAAGAAGAGAGTTGGTCAGCAAAGGTCAAAGCGCTGTTTGCAGAAAAACTCAGCGCGGAGGCGCTCAAGGCATATGACGGCGTGATTTTCTGTAACACGACTGGGGAATTGCCCCTGCCCGACGGCGAGGCATTTGGGAACTGGATTAAATCCGGGAAGGCCTTTGTGGGAATGCACGCCGCGACTGACACACTCAAAGCGATGCCTGCCTACTATGAGATGATCAACGGTTCCTTTGCGGGACATCCATGGGGTGCTGGCGGCTCCTATACTTTTACCAACCATGAGCCCACGCATCCGGCCGTGGCTATGTTCCCCTTGGAGTTTAAGTGGAAAGACGAGATCTATCAGTACAACAACTTCAACCCTGAGGCTGTTCGCGTGTTGTTGAGTTTGGATACGGCTCGCTCGATGCCGCACGCGCCTTATCATGTACCGGTCTCGTGGGTGCGTGACGTGGGCGCGGGACGGCTCTTTTACACCAATCTAGGCCACAACGCAGGCACCTGGACGGACGAGACCTACCAAAAGCATATTACGGGCGGACTACGCTGGGCATTGAAGCTGGTGGACGGACCATCGACCCCCAACCCAAACGTCTCCGTGGAGATGGCGCTCAAGGGCGTGGTCGGAATTGCGGCGGAGGCGCTGCACAAGGACGCTGCTGTTTTGGAAGCGAAGGCGCTAGCCAAAGCCAAGGCGGATCCCAAGTGGGCATTACAAGCGAGGGAGAAAGCGGACACGTTCCGCCGGTTACCAACCCTGGACGTCAAAAAAGGGGCGAAACCCGAGGAGGTTGAAGCCGCGGCGGCCAGGAAGCTGGATTTGTTGAGCAAGATTCTAGCCGAAATAGAGCAGTAAGGTCTCCACGAGCGCGCGGGAAGGTTGTCGGAAGGACGAGAAGCTTCAGTCCTTCCGCAACCCATCCGCAAACGCTAAACCTAGTCGATTCTGAAAAAGTCACAGCGACGCGACAGGGGTCGCGTAACCCGGGCTGAAAATCGTGGCCACCAGCGCTCGGAAGAAGAGCCAAAAACGGCCCACCCATCCCAACAGCTTCCCAAAATTCATCGCCGCTGCGCTCAGCAAC
>CANJPY010000018.1 GCA_947476255.1 Chthoniobacteraceae bacterium
GGGTATTCGGATCTGCTGGGAACTCTCGCAACCGCCTCCAATGGCTTCAGCGTCGGCAATGGCAGTCTTCTCCTGTCTGGAGGAACCGCCGGTGGCATCAACATCGGATACAGTTCAGGCACGCTGAGCGCAGGGCTCTTGAGCGGCAGTCTGAGCATCGCTTTGCGTTCGGTCGGCCAGTCCAACACCACGTATCCCGACGTCTCCTTGGGCACGCAAACCGTAAGCTTGAGTGCCCGCGTATACCGCCCCGCAGAAGGCCGTCTGGAACGCAATGGAACACTCCTCGCCGACGGTGGCACTTTAATTTTAGCACCCGTGCGCGTGGGAGCCACTGCGCCGCTGCTCGCCTTGGATGTGCGCAATGTCGCCTTAAGCAGCGATGCCTACAGCGAAGCCCTCACCGTGACCACTGGCAGCACCACTGGAAGCGCCCTCAGCACCGGAAGCGCTTCGTGGCTTGCAGCAGGCGGACTCCTCTCCGGAGCCCTCCAAGTCGGACTCAACACCACTGCGACAGCCAGTACCGGAGTGAAGACCGGCAGTGTGAGGTGGACGTTCGCAACCGATGGAAAAGGCACCAGTGGGCTCGGAAGTGCTTTGCTTGGCACAAAGACCGTCCAAATTTCGGGGCAGGTCTATGATGGAAAAGGAGTCTGGAGTGGCGGCTCCGGCGCATGGACGGACTGGAACAAGTGGACGGTTTCAGGCGGGCGTCCGGGTCTGGACAAGGCCGCAAGTGTGGCAGCGGCGGACTCCGCGAGGATTGACTCGGGTGCAAGTCCGATAGCGGTGAGTTTGCCCGGAGGCACGCTGAATCTCTCGGGCCTCACACTCGCGGGGACGGGCGGCGTTGGGCTGAGCGGCGGCGGAGTCCTTTCGCTTTCAGGAACGCTGGCGGCCAGTGGAGGCACCCACACGCTCGGGGCGGAGGTGCTTCTGGCGCAACCTTCTGTATTCGTGGTCGACCAGGGCGCCAAGCTGAGTATTAGCGGGCTGGTGAGCGGAGGCAAATTAACCAAGCAGGGCGCGGGGACCTTGCAACTGGGGGCGGGTTACAGCTCCATGGAGGCCGCAACGGTGAGTGCGGGCCGTTTGATTCTGGGCAATGGAACCGGCGTTCCAACCATCGGAGACGATCAGGTCAGTCTTGCCGGAGGCCGCGTGCGGACCCTCTATCTTGGTCTGGGAGCGGAAGTCGCCTTCAATGTGGGCAGCAACGTTAATTTAAGCAATCTGGAGATCATCGGCCCGGGCGCCGCGAATGTGTCGACCCTCAATCCCAACTTTGTGGTGAATTGGAAAAACGGCTTGAGCGAAGAAACGGTGGCGTCCGGAGGGACCGTCGATCTCAACACTCTCACCAAGAAGACCACGCTCAAGGTTGAGGACGCCACGTTCAAGCTCGGGTCCACAACGCTGGAGGTCAGCAATCCGGTGATGGTGAGTGGCTCCCTGGCGTTGGCGGTGACAGGAACGGGACGGGTGACTTTTAGTGGTTTGATTGGCGGGACGGGCAGCCTCGTGCTGGAAAACACGGGTGTGGTAACCCTCGGAGGGAGCAACACTTTCGCTGGCGGCACGAACGTGAAGGCGGGCACCTTGATCGCCCAGAATGCGAGTGCCTTTGGCAAAGGGGAAGTGGTACTCGCACCCCAGGCGAAGGTGGTCTTGGATTTGGTCGGGAGCGGCACCGTCAGTAATGCGATGACGGGCGGAGGCAGCTTGGTAAAGAGCGGCTCGGGAACCGTCACCATTTCTAATGGCTCCAGTAATTACACCGGAGGCACCACGGTGACGACGGGGACTTTGGTGGTCGCCAACAGCAGGGCCGTGGGAACCGGTTCGGTGAGTGTCGGGGCGTCCGCCTCCCTCATGGTGAGTGGCAGTGCGGGGTCCACGATCGTTCTTTCCAACGGGCTGAGCGGGGCGGGTTCGCTGCGGGCTGACTCGGCGGGAACCGTTTCGCTCAAAGGTGTCAACACGCTGAGCGGAGGGGTTGTCTTAAGCGCAGGGACCTTGAAGGTCGACTCCACGGCGGCTTTGGGCGCAGGGGGCGTGTTTTTAAGTGGTGGCGTTTTAAATTTGGTGGCGCCTCTGAAAATATCCGCACCTCTGTTCTTGAGCGGGCAGAGCGCTCTGGTGACAACCGTGGGGCCAAGCACCTTGAGTGGTGCGCTTAGCGGCGTAGGCACCTTGCGTCTGAGCGGTGAACTCACGGGCACCACGAACGTCACTTCGGGGGCTGTGACCATCAGCGGAGGCTCGGTGAATTCTCTGGTGAAAAGTGGCACCGGGGCCCTGCTCCTTGAGAGCACTACACAGCTCAACGGCAAGGTGGTTGTGGGGGCGGGTTCGGTGACTCTCTCCAACGCCACAAACACTCTTGCAAGCGTCACAACGCTCGTTGTCGGAAACAAAGGTTCGACGGGGGCCGTGCTCAATGTGGGCGCCTCCGGGGCCACTCTTGGCAGCGGCCAAACCCTCAAGGGCATCGGCACCGTCTCCGGGGTGATGAAACTGACGGCAGGCAGTACGCTTTCTCCGGGCAACTCCGTCGGCACCCAACAGATCGCGGGCCGTTTGGAAGTGGGCCCGGGGGTCATCTACGCCCCCGAATTCAAGGCGGTTGGCAGTACCCTGGTCAGCGATTTATACACCGTCATCGGTGGCACAGACAGTGCAGCCGCTCCCGCTGCCGCTCCCGCTGCCGCTCCCGCTGCCGCTCCCGTTGGGGAGGACACTACGGGCTCGATCCTCCTCACAGGAGGCCTGGTGAAGCCAATTCAGGAAATCAACCGCTCCGAGAACAAAGATTTGCCCGACGCCATCAAAGGAACCGGGCTTTCCACCGGACGCATCACGGACTTTGTGCCGCATCAATTCCCCATTTTATCCTCCACCATCGGAGCGGTGATTTCTGGCACCTTCGACGGGGTCGAACCTAGTGCGGTTTTCCTGTCGCGTCTGGAATACGTAAACGGCAGCCACGTCACACGGGCGGAAAATGCCCCGGGGCCTGCGACCCGTTCCACTGAGGTGCGCCTCGTGGTGCAGCGGGTCCCGTACCGCAGGATCGGCGCGATGGGTAATCGCGCGGAGGTGGGCCGTGGTTTGGATGGGGCGCTTGCGACGAAGGATCCGCTGTTGTGGAATGTGCTCGATATTTTGGACGCCGCTCAAAGCGAAGGAGAGGTCATTGGAGTGCTGGACCAGCTCAATCCAAAGGTTTTTGCGGAAGTGTATTCGCTGGCGTTGAGCCGTTTGCAGGATGTTCAAAAAACGGTGTCCGACCGGCTCACCCTGCTGGGAAGCGCAATGACCGCGGCGGGCGGGGCCGGTGGCGCGGAGGTGTTGAGCCTTGCGACAGGACAAGGCAGTGAATGGACGGCGTGGACAAACGCCTACGGAAGTTGGAGCGCGCGCGAGGCGAACCCAGCCTTGGGAGAAGGCGGCTCTTCGCGCAGCTCGGTGGGAAATGTCACGGGCGTGGAACGTCGTTTTGGAACGCTGACCCTTGGCTGGCTCGGAGCGCTTGGAACCGGTTCCACTCAAATCAACAACCCCGGCTCCTCCATCACTTCGGAGAGCTGGCATCTGGGCTTGTACATGAGCACGCCTGTCACAGAGCGTATTTTTGCCGACGGCTCGTTTATTTTCGGCGAAGGCGAGAACGTGCTCAAACGCACGCAAACGCTGCCAAGGACGGATGAATTCGGCACGCCATCGACAATGAGCCTCGCGAGCCGGACCACGCTGGTGAACCAGGAATGGTTGGTGCAATTGGGAGTGGGGGCACAAGTGGCGCCTGCCGGGGGACCTTGGAGCATTGTACCGACGGTGCGCGTCGCCTATGCCGGGGTCCTGCAGCAAAGTGCGCACGAGTCAGGCGCCATGTCGCTGGGCATTGAGAGTCAGTCGCGCAGGAGCGGCACAGTGCTTTCTCGCACAGGCTTGGATATTGCGAGGGAAGGCCGCCTCGGCCCTGTGCCCGTGCGGGCGACTGGCAGTGCGGCGTGGGTGCACGACTTTGCCGCCGACCCGCGGCGCCTCGGGGTAAAGTGGCAGGGAGTGGAGGCAGTCCCGTGGCTGATCAGCAGCGAGCGCCGGAGCGCGGATGTGCTGCGTCTGGGCTTTTCCCTGGAGTTTGGGCTCGGAGACCGCCGCACGCTGCGCCTCTATGGAGAACAGGAGTATCTCCAGAATACGAAGGTACTGCGCGGTGGCGTCAACTTTACGATCGGTTTTTAAGCCGGAACACTGCGGCATCACAGCAAGACTTCCGACTGGATGAATTTTTTCGCATGCGTCTCGCTGGGAAGCACTTCAAGGTGCACCCTGTACATTGCACCATGCTTCCGTGTTTATTTCTACAAAAACGTGTTTTACATCAGTCTGGGAGGCAAAGATCTGCAACCTCTTGGAACAACACACAACTCTCCATAGACTGCGCCCAGTTCGCCTTTTCAAAAGCAATTTTGGATCAACTTCGCCCAGCGCACTGGCCGCAGAATCATCGAGCTCAAAGACTGCCACTCACGGAATTCGGCGGAAGGTAGACTTCAGAACCTTTCTCCACAAACTCACGTGATTTTAATTCCATGCCCTGCTCGAGAGCAACATCTTCGCTGATGCCCTGCTCAGCGGCAAACCGCCGCACGTCTTCAGTGATTTTCATGGAACAAAAGTGTGGCCCGCACATTGAGCAGAAGTGGGCGGCTTTCGCCCCCTCGCTTGGCAAAGTCTCATCGTGGAATTCACGCGCTGTTTCAGGGTCGAGAGAAAGATTGAATTGATCTTCCCAGCGGAATTCAAAGCGTGCTTTGGAAATCGCATTGTCACGGTACTGCGCGCCAGGATGGCCCTTTGCAAGGTCCGCCGCGTGGGCCGCGATTTTATAGGCAATCACCCCGTCTTTCACATCCTTGCGATTCGGAAGACCCAAGTGTTCTTTCGGCGTCACGTAACAAAGCATTGCGGTCCCGTACCACCCAATCATCGCCGCCCCAATGGCAGAGGTAATATGGTCGTAACCGGGAGCGATGTCTGTGGTGAGTGGCCCAAGGGTGTAAAAAGGCGCCTCATGGCACCACTCCAACTGCTTCATCATGTTTTCGTGAATCAGATGCATTGGCACGTGCCCCGGTCCCTCATTCATCACTTGCACCCCCTTGGCCCACGCACGCTTGGTCAAGTCCCCCTGCACCTCCAACTCCCCAAACTGCGCTGCATCGTTGGCGTCTGCATTGGAACCCGGCCGCAAGCCGTCTCCGATGGAAAAGCTCACATCATAGGCGGCCATGATGTCACAAATATCGTCCCAGTGCGTGTAGAGGAAATTCTCTTTGTGGTGAGCCAGACACCACTTAGCCATGATTGAACCGCCGCGCGAAACAATTCCAGTGGCACGTCGCGCCGTCCACGGAATGAACTTTAACAAAACGCCGGCATGAATGGTGAAATAGTCCACTCCCTGTTCCGCCTGCTCCAGCAGCGTGTCGCGGAAAATCTCCCATGTCAGGTCCTCGGCGCGGCCGCCGACCTTTTCAAGCGCCTGATAAATGGGCACCGTACCGATTGGCACAGGGCTGTTGCGGAGGATCCATTCCCGCGTGGAATGAATGTTTTTGCCCGTCGACAAATCCATTACTGTGTCCGCCCCCCACTTCGTGGACCACCGCATTTTCTCAACCTCTTCTTCAATACTGGAAGCCACCGCGGAGTTGCCGATGTTTGCGTTAATCTTTACCAGAAAATTCCGCCCTATGATCATCGGCTCCAACTCTGGATGGTTGATGTTCGCAGGAATAATCGCCCTGCCTCGGGCGACTTCCTCGCGCACAAATTCTGGCGTGATGCGCCGTTGCAAGAACTGAGGGAACCTTTTGAAAACTTCGGGAGCGTCCGCTCGGCCCATCGTCCCCTCATGCTGATGAGAGAGGGCATTGCGGGGCGCTTTCTGCGAAAATTCTTCAAGGAGACGATCAAGCCCCTGGTTTTCGCGAATCGCGATGTATTCCATTTCAGGGGTGATAATACCCTGCCTCGCATACCACAATTGCGTCACAGGATGTCCCGCGCTGGCGCGCACCGGTTTGCGCGAAGCGCTCGCAGGCGCACGCAGTGCAGCGTGGCTGCCGGATCGTTTGGCGCTCGCTGCCGCGTGCACCTCGGAAATGTATCCATCGTCACGCACCGAGACCGCACGCCCGTCGTACTCGGCAACGTCTCCGCGCCCACGCACCCATTCGGCCCTGAGCGCAGGCAACCCTTCCTCCACAGTTCCAGAAAACTCAGGATCTCCCCAAGGGCCGCTCGCGTCATAGATGAGCACCGACGCGTTCTGCTCCAAACTCCCATCAGGCAATCTTGTCGGAGACAAGGTCACCTCCCGCATGGGGACTCGCAAATCAGGATGGAGAACGCCCGGGATGTACACGCGCCTCGAGTTTGGCAACGGTTCGGAGCTTTGCGGGTAAAGGGTATCAGTCGAAGCGATCATAGGGAAAGGGCGGCCATGTTTGACCACTCCTAGGCATAAGCGAAACTAGCCGATCGTCAAAACCATTGGCAAGAAACCGAAAAAATGCTTCTCCTGCGCCCCAAACCGAGCGCTCGACGGCGAGGGAGCAGTTGCCTAATTGCCAAAAGAACTCAAAACAAGTTTGCACATTTTTTGAATAGATGCTGGCATCGATGCCCGTTGTTCCCCTCCCCTGCTCATTAAACCCAACATAACTCTCCGACAAATCCTGTGAACCTACTGCTTAAGTTCTGGAGCTCCTCCATCGGGAAAAAGTGGCTCGTTGCGCTCACTGGCTTGGCGCTGTTGGGGTTCGTTGTTGCACATCTCGTGGGAAACCTTCAGATGTTCGCTGGTGCCTCGAAAATCAACGCCTACGCGGAATTTCTCCACCAGAATGAAAAACCCCTCTGGATTGCCCGAATCGGCCTGATCGCGTGCTTCGTGCTCCACATTGTCGCGACGCTCACCCTCGTGAAAATGAATCGCGCAGCCAGGCCTCAGTCTTACGCTCTGAACCGCCATGTTCAGGCGAAAATCTCCACTCGGACGATGGCATTCAGCGGTCTGACCGTCCTGTCTTTTGTCGTTTTCCACTTGCTCCACTACACGCTGAGGGTCACCGATCCTAGATTCCGAACCGTTGAGGAAAAGGGGGAATTGCAAAACGTCTTCGACGTGTACCACATGGTTGTACTCGGCTTTCAAAACCCCTTGATTTCAGCATTTTACATCTTCAGCGTGGGTTTGCTTGCACTCCATCTGAGTCACGGAGTTTCGTCGGTATTCCAAACCTTCGGGCTTGAGTCCAAACGCAGCGCCCAGTGGATGCCTACAGCCGGCAAAATTCTGTCGGCCCTCATCTTCGCGGGATATGCCTCGATTCCAACGGCCGTTTTAATGGGCGTCTTGAAGTAATCCCCTCCAAGTGCTTAACCACGCTTTTTTCTCAGCGACCCTATGAGCCTCAAACTTGACTCCAAGATTCCTTCCGGCCCGCTTGAGCAGAAATGGGAGCGTCACAAATTCGAATCCAAGCTCATCAATCCGGCGAACAAGAGAAAGTTTGAAGTGATTGTCGTGGGAACGGGCCTTGCTGGTGCCTCCGCAGCCGCCACATTGGGAGAACTCGGTTACAAGGTCACCGCCTTCTGCTTCCAAGATTCTCCACGCAGAGCACATTCCATTGCGGCGCAAGGCGGTATCAACGCCGCTAAAAACTATCAAAACGACGGGGATTCAGTCCACCGCCTATTCTACGACACGATTAAAGGCGGCGATTTCCGCGCCCGCGAAGCAAACGTACACCGCCTCGCAGAGGTGAGCGTTTCAATCATTGATCACTGTGTCGCCTTGGGAGTGCCTTTCGCACGCGAGTACGGCGGTCTCCTAGACAACCGCTCATTCGGGGGGGCTCAAGTGTCTCGTACTTTCTACGCACGAGGTCAGACCGGCCAGCAGTTGCTGCTTGGCGCATATTCCGCTTTAAACCGACAGATCGCCGCGGGGAGCGTGCAGATGCACTCCCGGATGGAGATGCTGGATGTTGTTCTTGTCGATGGACATGCCAAGGGAATCGTCACCCGCAATCTTGTCACGGGGGAAATCAAGAGTTGGGCGGCCGACTGCGTCATCATGGCCACTGGCGGCTACGGCAACGTGTTCTACTTGTCCACCAATGCAAAGGGCAGCAATGTCACTGCGACCTTCCGCGCCTACAGACGCGGGGCTGCTTTTGCAAACCCCTGCTACACTCAAATCCACCCCACGTGTATTCCCGTGGCCGGCGACCATCAGTCGAAGTTGACACTGATGAGCGAATCTCTGCGCAACGACGCCCGCGTCTGGGTTCCAAAAAACAAGGGCGACTCGCGTCCCCCAAGTCAGATTCCTGATTCAGAACGGGACTATTATTTGGAGCGGAAGTACCCGAGCTTTGGAAATTTGGCTCCGCGAGACATTTCCTCACGCTCAGCCAAGGAGGTCTGCGACGAAGGACGCGGCGTTGGCCCGGGCGGGCTTGGAGTTTATCTGGACTTTGCAGATTCGATCAAGCGACTGGGAGAGCTAAAAATCCGCGAACGCTACGGAAACCTTTTTGATATGTATCACCAGATCACCGGTGAAAACGCCTATCAAATGCCCATGCGCATTTTCCCTGCCGTGCACTACACCATGGGCGGCCTGTGGGTGGATTACAACCTGATGTCCAACATTCCGGGACTTTTCGTGTTGGGCGAAGCAAACTTTTCCGACCATGGTGCAAACCGACTGGGGGCAAGCGCATTGATGCAAGGTCTTGCGGATGGTTATTTTGTCATTCCCTACACCATTGGGAACTATCTGGCCCCGGAAAACGGCAAGCGGCCCACGACGGATCACCCTGCTTTTAAACAAACGGAAGCGGACGTCCGTGCGCAAATAAACCGATTCCTTGCAATCAAGGGCAAACGCTCCGTAGAATCGTTTCACCGGGAGTTGGGCCTTTTGATGTGGGACCACTGCGGGATGGCGCGTTCTGAAAAGAGCCTCACGAGGGCTCTCAACCGCATCCCAGCATTGCGTCAAGAGTTCTGGGAAAATGCGAATATTCCAGGAGACAACGAATCTCTGAACGTCTCCTTGGAGCAAGCGGGCCGAGTGGCAGACTTTTTAGATTTTGGTGAACTGATGTGCCTCGATGCACTCAAGCGCAACGAATCGTGCGGCGGGCATTTCCGCGAAGAGTACCAAACCCCAGAGGGCGAGGCACAGCGCGATGATGAACACTTCGCCCACGTGGCTGCATGGGAATATCAGGGGGAAAATACCGCCCCCGTTCGCCATGTCGAACCATTGATTTACGAGAACGTCAAACTCGCGACCCGGAGCTACAAATGAACCTGCATCTCAAAGTCTGGCGCCAAAGAAATTCTGAAACCAAAGGCCGCCTCGTCGATTACGAAGCGAGAAACATTCCGGAGGATTGCTCCTTCTTGGAAATGCTCGACTTGGTCAATCAAGACTTGCTCTCCCGCGGAGACGAACCCATCGCCTTCGATCACGATTGTCGTGAAGGAATTTGCGGCATGTGCTCCCTCACCATCAATGGAGTCCCCCACGGCCCCAGCGAGACGACCACCTGCCAGTTGTACATGCGCAAGTTCAAGGATGGAGAGACCATTTACATTGAGCCATTTAGGGCTGGCGCCTTTCCTCTCCTGCGCGATTTGGCGGTGAATCGTTCCGCATTTGACCGCATCCAACAGGCCGGTGGCTTTGTTTCAGCCCACGTTGGAGCCGCACAAGACGGAAACGCAATTCTCGTTCCTAAAACGGATGCGGACCGGGCGATGGAGGCTGCAGCGTGTATTGGCTGCGGCGCTTGCGTAGCGGCCTGCCCCAATGCAAGTGCGATGCTTTTCGTCGGCGCAAAAGTCACCCATCTCGCCTCCCTTCCACAAGGCCAACCTGAGCGTGAGCGCCGCGTCCTGGCCATGGTCAAGCGCATGGACGAGGAGGGTTTTGGCAACTGCTCCAATTATTTGGAATGCGAAGCCGTCTGCCCCGCAGAAATCCCCGCAACCGTCATCGGACAGTTGAACCGAGACTATTCTGTAGCTCTTGTCAAGGACACCCTTTAGGCCGAGGCGCGCAAGGCGTTGAGCTTTCCGAGCGCACGCCCAGAGGTGATCGCTTCGCGGCCGATAGTCATGCCCGCCGCCAAATCTGAGGCGATCCCTGCCACGACAAAGCCAGCGGCGCTATTAAGCAAGACGGCGTCAAGACACGTACCGGGTAAAGTTCCGTTTAAGATGGACTCCAACATCTGGGCATTGTGGCTTTTGCCTCCCCCTCGCAATGCGTCGACAGGAGCCTGACGCACCCCCAGGGCAGTCGGGTCGACAGTGAACTCGCTGATGCGCCCCTGCTCTACAGCGTACCCGTGCCCTATGCCCGCCGGAGTCAATTCATCGGCGCCAGACCCGTGTACCGCCCACGCGCGTTTTCGTCCCAAAAATGCCAAGGCCCCCGCATACTTTGGCAACAATTGAGCCGAATAGACTCCGACGAGTTGGTAATCTGGTCGGGCAGGATTGAGCAGCGGCCCAAGAAGATTAAAAATGGTAGGAACCCCACGCTGCGCGAGGGCGCGACGCACGGGGCCTATCACTGCAAAGGCCGGATGATACGCAGGGGCAAAGATAAACCCAATGCCATGGCGATACACCGTTTCCCGGAGGTCTTCAGGAGAACATTCAATAGGAACGCCCAAGGCCTCAAGCACGTCTGCGCCCCCACATTGGGACGTGATAGCGCGGTTACCATGTTTGACAACGCACACACCTCCTGCAGCGAGAACGAACATTGCCGCCGTGGAGATATTGAAAAGCTCAAGCCTGTCTCCGCCTGTGCCACAAACATCGAGCATGGGCCCCTGTAAAAGAGACTTGTCGATTCCCGGAGGCCGAGCCAGTTCGATCAAAGCAGCGGCAAAGGACGCAAGCTCAGCGACTGTTTCTCCTCGATTTTTTAAAGCTTCTAAAAACCGTTCTTTCTCTCCCGCCTCTGCTCTTGCATCCGAGAGCCACGCGACTGCTTCACGAGACTGAAATGTCGTTAACTCGGATTGCGCTTGGATTGCCTCAAAAAGGTTCTTCATGGAAAGCTTTTATAACCAGTTACATAACGCGTGCAGATCAGAGACGGCAAACAATCGAAGTTTCCGAGTAAAAAACAGCCCCGCCCGCCGCAAAATATTTACAGCGGAATCAGATTGGCGCACGGTCGGCATTCGTCAACCCATAGATTCTCCCATGAAATGGTTTTCTGCCCCTTGGACAACTTCCCTTGCTTTCTGTGTCCTTTCTCAGGTGCTTCTCCACGCTGCTGAACGCCCGAATATTCTGTTTGTCATGACAGATGATCATGCCTCCCACGCGCTCTCGTGTTACGGCTCCAAGATCAATCAGACGCCAAACCTGGATCGCATCGCCTCAGAGGGGATACGGTTTGAGCGCGCATTTGTGTGCAACTCGATCTGTACTCCAAGCCGCGCCACGGTTCTGACTGGGAAGTATTCGCACCTCAATGGCACGCCTGTTTTCAACATCTTTAACGGAGAACAACAAACCGTGGCAAAAATCCTGCAAGCCGGCGGGTACCATACCATGATGGTGGGAAAATGGCATCTCGGCTCGGATCCCACCGGTTTTGACTATTGGACCATTCTTCCCGGACAGGGCCGTTATTTGGACCCGGTTCTATACGATAAAAGCGGAGCCCGCGTGTACCCTGGTTACGCCACCGAGGTGATTACGGACATTGGAATCGCAGCTCTCAAAAACCGTCCGAAGGACAAGCCTTTCTTTATGATGTTGCACCACAAGGCTCCCCACCGCGAGTGGGAACCTGACCGCATCAATGCAGCCAAATTTGCTAACCTGAAAATCCAAGAACCAGCCACCCTGCGCGACGATTATGCGACCCGCCCGGCTGCCCTCCCCGAAAACGCACAGACAATCCGGCACGATCTGACAAGAAGAGACTTAAAATTAACTCCTCCCGAGAACCTATCAGCTCAGGAAAAAAACAAGTGGCTGGGGGTTAAACCGACGGAAGTGGAGATAGAGGAAAACGGTGTAAAAAAAACGCTGACCGGAGAGCCCCTCTTCCAGTGGAAGTTCCAAAAATATATGCGAGACTACCTCGCATGTGTTCAAGGGGTGGATGATCAGGTGGGCCGCCTGCGCGCTTGGTTGGAATCGGAGGGCCTTTCAAAGAACACAGTCATCATTTATACCACCGACAATGGTTTTTTCCTCGGTGACAACGGCATGTATGACAAACGGTTTATGTACGAACCCTCCCTTCGCATTCCTCTGATTGCATCTTGGCCCGGGGTCATCCAAGCAGGGACCGTCACGAATCTTTTCGCATTAAATGCTGACTACGCCCCCACATTTCTGGATATCGCCGGCCTGCCCGTCCCAGGCGACATGCAGGGCCAGTCGCTCCTGCCGATTCTAAAAGGTGACCAGCCAAAGTCATGGAGAACATCCATGTACTACCGTTACTACCATGACCCAGGCCCCCACAACACGCGGGCCCATTACGGAGTGCGCACGGAATCGCATAAGCTCATCTATTATTGGAAAAAAGACGCATGGGAACTCTTCGACCTGATCAAAGACCCTCAAGAGCAACGTAATATTTACGACTCACCGGATGCTGCACCCATCATCGAAAAGCTAAAAGCCGAACTCGCCCGTCTCCGCTCCGAGCTCAAGGATGAAGATGAATTCGCCAACGAAATTCCAAAAGACGGCGTGGATGGTGGCGTTCTGAAATGGCAGACAGGACAGGGGCCGAACGGACCCACTGCAGGACGTTAAGCGGCTAGGACTGCGTCAGCCAACGCACACGCGCCTGTCTGCTCGCGACGCATTCAATCCTTTCTGCTTGTCCATACAACACCTTGTGGTATTGAGTTGAGAAGCGCTGGATGCGCCACAAGAAAATGTATTGTTCCAAGTGCGGTGCCCTCGAAGACAAGGTGATTGACTCCCGTCCCTCCAAGGACGGGAAGAGTATTCGCAGGCGACGCGAATGCGTCAGCTGTACATTCCGCTACACCACTTACGAGCAAATCGAACAGACCGAGATGCGTATCGTCAAGAGGGACGGCCGCTCCGAACCCTTGGACAAACAAAAAATCATCGGCGGCATGCTTAAAGCCTGCGAAAAAAGGCCCATCACTCTCAGCATGGTCGAGGCGGCCGTGGAAGAAATTATCACCTCCTTCGAAACTGGCCTGGAGCGGGAAATTCCCAGTCGGACGGTCGGAGCCAAGGTGATGGAGGCCCTTCACTCCTTGGATGAAATCGCCTACATCAGATACGCGTCAGTGTATCGGCAGTTTGAAGACCTCGGTGAATTTATTGACGAGATTCAACAACTCGGCGCGCGACCGAAAAGAAGTGAACTCCAAACGGAAATGTTTAAAGCATGATTTATCTGCGAGAAGAACCACCGTTAATTGAGTTGGGTTCCGGTGCCGTTGCTTTAGATAATGATTGGTTGGCGCATTGCCTTGAAGAGGCTGCTTTTGCTGCGGGATATCCAGAGTGGCCTGCCGCCGATGTCGCCCGCACCGTCAGTGCTTTTTTACATGCGAAACGTACACCTAAACCCTTTTCCTTCGAGGGTTTCACAACAGCGGTGCATGTGGTCCTAAAGGATATTGGATATCAGGAAGTAGCGGCCCAATTTCTGAGGGACGGACTGGAGGTGCGGTATTCCCTTCTCGAGATTGTAGAAGAGCTTCCAACTGGATTCGAACTTGGCCTGTTCAGAGCCTCCGCAGAACTTTGCAACCGCCTCCTCTCCAGTGGGTTTGTCACGAGAATCAGCTTGGACAACCTTAGACCGGCCGTGAAAAAGGTGCTCGCCAAGGCGCACTGGTGCCCGAGTTGTGAAATCCTTGCGGGTGAACTCGTCTCGTTCCTGCGCGAAACATTGCTGCGAACTGCGAATACACGGCGCCTCACCTTCTCAATCCGCTGATATGACTATTTTTGAAAAAATCATCGCGCGAGAAATTCCTGCGAAGATCGTGGCTGAAGGCGAGACATGGCTGGCTTTCCATGACATCAGTCCTCAAGCGCCTGTGCATGTGCTCGTGATTCCCAAGAAGTTAATAACACGGGTCGGCGCGGCGGATCCCGAGGACGCCGCCATTCTAGGCACCCTGCTCCTAGCAGTTCAGGAAGTCGCACAAAAAACGGGCATTCTCGAAACCGGCTTCCGCGTGATCATTAACCACGGTCGCGACGGCGGCGAAACAGTGCCCCATTTGCACATCCACGTTTTAGGTGGCCGCCCCCTCGGTTGGCCGCCGGGCTAGCAAAGGCGCTTTCTCCACGGATTGATTTTCCGGCAGCAAAGGCATCGGCTAAATGTCGGATGTTCCACGTTCCGTCGTTGTATGTGACTTCAAGCACGTCAAATTGCACCCGGACATCAGAGCGCTCTAGTTGATTAAGCCAGTATTGCGCCGCCAATATCAACCGCCTCTGCTTTCCGGGGCTCACAGCCCCTGACGGAGGGCCGTAACGTTCACTTCTTCTCGCTTTAACCTCGACAAAAACAAGCGTGTTTCGGCAACCGTCCCGGCAAACTAAATCCACTTCCCCACCGATGGGCGGCCGGAAATTACGATACAAAATCTTGTAGCCCTGTTTTTTGAGAAAACATGCAGCACGCCGTTCTCCTTCGCGGCCGAAGGCTTGAAAATCAACGGTGACGCTCCGGCGCTTTGAGGGATTAAAACTCCAACGCCAACTGGTGAACCGGCGCAAAGCTTCGACGATGATATGGAGTAGGGCCATACTCTCGCAATCGTGCAAGGTGCATTGCCGTTCCGTATCCTTTGTGTTTGGCAAAGCCGTACTGGGGAAACTCCGCGTCGATGGACTGCATTCCCCTGTCTCGAGTGACTTTGGCGCAGATGCTTGCCGCTGCAATGCTCAAGCTCAATCCATCCCCACCCACCAAGGCCTTTTGTGGTTTAGGAAACGGATGCACCGGAAGTCCGTCGATGAGCACATGATCCACCGAAACAGCCAATCTTGAAACAACCCTTCGCATGCCCTCGTGGGTCGCACGCAAAATATTCAGCCTGTCGATCTCCTCCACTCCGACTTCCACCACCGCCCATAAAATCCGAGGGTCCGACGTGATCTCCTCGAAAATCTGTTCCCTGACCTTCTCCGAAAGCTTCTTGGAATCGTTGAGGCGGGAGTGCGAATACCCTGCGGGTAAAACAACCGCGGCGACGACCACAGGCCCTGCAAGCGGGCCCCGCCCCGCTTCGTCAATTCCTGCAACGTGCAAAAAACCAGCGGCGCGGAGCAAATCCTCCTGTTCGAGGGTGCACCGCGCCGCCATAAATCAATTTGTTTCGAGCCTAGAGTTACCGCGCTTTCTCGCGGACGGCCATCGCCTGTTTCCCCTTGCGCAAGCGCAGGTAGTTCAACTTGGAACGGCGCGTGGTGCCCTGCGTTTCAACTTCCACTTTGGCAACGCGCGGGGAATGCAACGGGAATACACGCTCCACACCTTCTCCATAAGAAATGCGACGAACAGTGAAACTCTGATTCATCAGAGTTCCTTTTTTTCCGATGACGATTCCGGAGTAAATCTGAATACGCTCCTTATCGCCTTCAACGACCCGAGTGTGTACACGCACAGCATCACCCACGTTGAACGGGGCGACATCCTGCTTCATTTGCTCCTGATTAATCTTAGCGATAATAGCTGACATAGAGATCCTCCAATGAGGTTTTTTAAAGGGGTGGAGAGTAAACGCCTTCTTGTTTGTAAACGCAACCAAATTTCGAGGGGGGACACCAAAAACAAGGAGGCTCAGCCCCCCGCGAAAACAAAACCCGGCAGGACTAACTGAGCAAAGTCTTTGCCAACTCCAATGCAGACTGGGATTTCCCCCCGAGCATGCGGGCGATTTCCGACTCCCGCTCGCGCCCCTGCACCACCTTTAGAACAGAAATGGTTCGCCCACCCGAATCCTCCTTGCTGACAACAAGATGGGTGCCAGCCTTCGATGCCACCTGGGGCAGATGAGAGATACAAAGCACTTGGCGGGAGGCACCTAGCGCGCGCATTTTTTCGCCGACCGCGTGAGCAATTTCCCCTCCGACATTGGCATCAATTTCGTCGAAGACCAAAAGCGGTATCGTATCCTGCTCTGCAAGAGCACTTTTCACGGCAAGCATCACCCTTGACGTCTCCCCGCTGGAAGCAATCGCACGCAGGGGCTTTGCCGGCTCGCCAAGGTTCGGGGCGAATATAAACTCAATGGAATCAGAGCCATTTGGTCCGGGCGCAGGAAGGGGCTCGAGATGCACCCCAAACTCCGCACGTTTGAAACCGAGATCCTTCAGATGCCCCATAATCCCCTTGGCCAAAGGAGCTGCTCCTTTTTCCCGCAAACTCCGAAGCGCCTTCCCCTCGCGCTCAAGATCAACGCCGATCGCCGCCAATTCCGCCTGAAGACGAGCGCGCTCTTCGGAACGCGAATGCAACTTGCGATAGCGTTCAGCCGCCGATTCTCCATGTGCGATAATACTCTCCACAGAATTGCCGTACTTGCGCTTAAGTGATTCGATCAAATTCACGCGCTCTTCAAGGCGCTGCAGATGCTCCTGATCCAACTCCAGCCCTTCGCTGTAACGCTGCAACTCTGAGGCCAACTCTTCCAATTCCGTGACAGCCCTCACATGCGCGGCCGTGAGAGATGCCGCGGCCGGATCAAGTCGCTCAATTTCACGCAGGGTCCGAGCGATCCCATTGACGGCCCCGAGCGCGGCATCCTCGTCATCTGCGAGCTTTTGAAGCGCCTGCCTGCACAGCTCTAAAATCCTCTTTCCCTGAGTCGCAACCGAATACCGGGAAAGCAAATCCTCTTCCTCGCCCTGCTTTAAACCTGCAGCCTCGATTTCATTGGCCTGAAAGAGCAACAGTGCGCATTCTCTCTCAAAAGCCTCGTCATCACCATGTAACGCGCTGAGGGCGTTCTCCACCTCCAAACGCCGGTGATAGATGACCCGATACTTTTCCAGCTTTGCTCCGGCTCCCGCAAAGGAATCGAGCAGAGCCCGTTGTAGGTCCACAGAAAGAATGGACTGGTGATCATGAGGCCCATGCAGGTCCACCAAGCCATCGCCCACCCCCTTGAGCACCGCCAAAGTGGTTGCGGTGCCATTGATAAACTGCCGGTTCGTCCCAGCCGCAGTCAGCACTCTTTTAATCAAAAGCTGGCCGTCCTCGCAGGGTTCGACCCCCATTTCCGCCAGTTGTGCATCCAAAATCTGCGGTTCCTGAACTTCGAAACGTCCCTCAACCGTACACGAATCTTCCCCTGAGCGGATCAGAGATTTGTCAGCCCTCTCGCCCACCAGCAATTTTAGAGCGCCAACAATAATGGATTTACCCGAACCAGTCTCTCCAGTCACCACCGTAAATCCATCACCGGGAGACCAGCTTAGGTCTTCCACTAGTGCAAGGTTGCGAATGCGTACTGAGGAAAGCCGTATGGAGATCACAAACTAAGCATACACACTTTCAGGCGCTGGTCTGCAACGTCCATTCCGGCAAAATTTCTGCGAAATTCCTCCGTAAACGCAACTCCGGGAAATCCCGCACCTCGCCCCCTTTGAGCACACCACTCACTAGATGGCGACACGCATTCCAAGCTCCACGACGCGCCCCTCAGGAAGGCGGAAGTAAGTGCCGGGAGGTTCCGCCACCCGAGAGAGGAAGGCGAACAACGTTTCCCGCCACAAGGCCATTCCTCGCTCTTTGGAGGGGACAATCGTTTCGCGCCCCAGGAAGAAAGTAACCTGTTCGGGATTACATTCAAAATCGTAGTAGTGCTTCGCACGCCGAAGCAACTGCGGCACATTTGGCTCCTGCAAGAAGCCGTAATGGCCCGTCAAACGCCAGAACCCGGGGGCAATCTCGACCAGTTCCACCTGCTTGCTCGGAGAGACAAACGGATGATCATCCGTGACGATCGTCATGAAAATAATGCGCTCGTGCAGCACCTTGTTGTGCTTCATGTTATGCATCAATGCATTCGGAGCCCGGTGCGAGTTTGCGGACATGAAGATCGCCGTACCCTGTACGCGGATGAGACGCTCGGAATTTTTAAGGCTCTCTATCAGTTCATCCTGGTCGAATGTGCCCCGATCCAAGCTTTTGCGCACCAAATTACGCCCCGTACACCAAGTCGTCATCAGCGTGAACAATACGGCCCCGACAGCCAGAGGCATCCATCCCCCGTCCAATATTTTGAGCGCATTCGCACCAAAGAATGCACCCTCAATGGTAAGCGCAATCACCACAATAGGAAGCGATTGATTCACATCCCACCCCCACTGGTACCGTGCCGCAAAATAAAACAGCAGCGTGGTGATCATCATCGTGAGAGTCACGGCAATTCCATAAGCCGCGGCCAGCGCCGAAGACGAACCGAAGGCCTGCACGAGCACCAGACAGGCTAGCATCAACATCCAATTGATTGTTGGAATATAGATCTGCCCACGCGTGTGCGCGGACGTGTGCCGAATGCCCAGACGCGGCAGATATCCAAGTTGAATGGCCTGAAGCGTCAGGGAGTAGGTGCCGGTAATCAAGGCCTGGCTGGCGATCACCGTCGCCGCGGCGGCAAGTAACACCATCGGAATGAGCGCCCAACTTGGGAAGAGTGCAAAGAAGGGGCTGAAGTCTTCATTGTGCATGATGTCGGGAGTTTCCCGTACCATGATCCTCACGAACGCTCCCTGACCGAGATAATTGAAAAAGAGCGATGGAAGCACGAGGGAGAACCACCCGATACGAATTGGATTGGCTCCGAAATGCCCCATGTCCGCGTACAGCGCCTCACCTCCCGTGACGACAAGAAACACCCCGCCCAAAACAAGAAAGGCCTTCGTGCCTCCGTGCGTGAACAACTCGATCGCATACTTTGGGTTCACACACGCGAGCACGCCTGGATCTTGAAGGATCCAGCGAATGCCACCAAGCGCGATGGCGAGAAACCAAATCACTGTAATCGGGCCGAACCAACGTCCCACTTTTTCGGAACCCGCTCGCTGAACAGCGAAGAGCCCTACTAATATCGCCATGGTCAGGGGGACGACGTACGGTTTGAAAATGGGGGTGATTACATTTAACCCTTCGACAGCACTGAGCACTGAAATCGCCGGGGTGATGATGCCATCTCCGAAAAGCAACGCCGCGCCCGCCACGCCCGTGAGCAGGAGCACCGCACGTGTTTTTGTGCCTGGTCCAAGCTTTTCTACAGCGAGGGACAACAGTGCTAGAATCCCCCCCTCGCCATTCCGGTCCGCCCTCATGACGAAGACCAGATACTTTACGCTCACGATCAGCATGAGGGTCCAGAAAATCAGGGACAAAACCCCCAGCACATTTTCGGGACTGGCGGGAACCCCGTGGTGACCCGTGAAACATTCTTTCAACGCGTAAATTGGGCTTGTTCCAATGTCTCCAAAAACAACGCCCAAAGCGCCAATGACTAAAGCCGAGGTCGGCGGACGATGATCCGCAGAGTGATTATGATTCATTTGGGATGGTCCGCCTTTCTTGATGCGGAGTGCCGCAAAGACAACCACGAACAGCCGCCGCTCACAAGATTTTAGAACATTGAAGCCCCATCTTCACAGTGCGAATAGGCGCGCCCACCCCGTAGACCCGCACCCTCAGCGCCAAGCGAGCACACAAAAGTGGTTACCCGGCATGGATTCGAACCATGACTAAGGGCTCCAAAGGCCCCTGTGCTACCGTTACACCACCGGGTAGTGGCCGCTCACTAGCGAGAGGTGAATTAAAGCACTCCTCACACTCTCTCTGCAAATGGGAAATCAATTTCGTTCACAAATTGCCGCGCTCCTGACCCGGCAACGCTAAGAAATCAGGTTTTCATTTTCTCGCAACGAGGCTCACACCTGTCATTTCGGACGGTTTTTCGAGCCCGAGAAGATCCAGCAACGTGGGGGCCACATCTGCAAGAATGCCGTTGCGGCACTCAACCTTGTTTGCATCAGCCCCTACATAAATAAGATGCACGAGATTCGTCGTGTGCGCAGTGTGAGGGGAACCGTCTGGATTGAGCATTTGCTCACAATTGCCGTGATCTGCGGTGATGAGGAGGCGCCCCCCGAGGGACAGTGCCGTTTCGACAACGGCTTTGACTCCCGCATCGATCGTCTCCACCGCCTTGATTCCTGCAGGAAGAACTCCAGTATGGCCGACCATATCCGGATTTGCAAAATTGAGAATCACAAGATCATACAACCCCATCAAGGAAGTCACTTTGGCTGTCACTTCCTCCGCACTCATCTGCGGCTTCAAATCATAAGTAGCCACGTCCTTCGGAGAGGGCACGATGACCCGTTCTTCGCCTGCAAACTGCTGTTCCACGCCACCATTAAAAAAATACGTCACATGCGGATACTTCTCAGTTTCAGCGATCCGCAATTGCGTAAGCCCGGCGCGGCTCACCACCTCCCCGAGAATATTACCGAGACTCTGAGGTTCAAAAATCACAGGCACTCCGTATGTCCTATCATACTCCGTCAAAGTTACATAGTGGACCCTGGGAACCGCCTCCCGGTCAAAACCCGTGAATGCCGGATCCAAAAACGCCGCCGACAACTGACGGCCACGGTCCGCACGGAAATTAAAGAAAAAGACGACGTCTCCATCGTTAATCCGCTGTTCCTGAGCATGAGAGAGAATCACCGGTTGCAAGAACTCGTCGGTCTCTCCCGCTGCATAGCGCGCACGTATCTCCTCCGAAGCCGAACGCACCGCTTTCTGCCCGCGCCCAAGAACAATGGCATCCCACGCTAATTTATTGCGCTCCCAGCGTTTATCACGATCCATTGCGAAATAGCGGCCTATCACCGTCGCAACCACGGCTCCCGTAGGCTTCAGCTCACTCTCCAACGCCGCCATGTAGTCAGCGCCGCCCGTGGGTGAGGTATCGCGTCCGTCACTGATGGCATGCACCAAAATATCGTCCACACCGGCAGCCTTGGCCGCCTGCGCGAGTGCAACGAGATGTTTCCAATGGCTGTGCACCCCGCCGTCGGAAACCAACCCCAGAAAGTGCAGTCTTTTTCCCTTGGCAGCGGCAAACGTCTGTTCGAGTGCAGGAATCCCGCTGAGTTTGTCTTCTCGAATGCAGAGATTTATCCGTGTGAGATCCTGGTAAACAATACGCCCAGCCCCAAGATTTAAATGTCCAACCTCGGAGTTCCCCATTTGTCCCTCGGGCAACCCCACGTCCTCGCCACTGGCGGAAAGCGTGGAGTGCGGATACGTGGAATAGAGGTAGTCATGAAAAGGCGTGTGCGCCAACAGTGTGGCGTCACCATTGGCAGCGGCAGCAGCACGCCCTCCTGGCTGAATCCCCCAGCCATCTCGGATCACTAGAACAACAGGTTGCTTTGACATACCTCTTCAGATGCCTGCAAACAGGCCCCAAAAGAAGGTAAAAATGAGGAAATGGTGAGTCTTTGAGTCTCGCACCTGCAAAGAACACGGCTCTTCGAGGGCCATACCGGCCCTTATGCAGGAGCTCCTGCCTGTCAGCCTACTTTTTTCCCATTCGCCCGTAGATTCCGTGAAGGAGGACATCAAGCGCCCGGCCATATTTAAGATACGATTCCCGTCGAAACTCCGGTGAAGCCTCGCCTCCCCCCAGATGAACAATGCTCGCCACATGCGGTTCAATGGAGACTCCTGCAGAATAACCGGACTGGATCAAATCGGTTAGAATCTCCCGCACACACGCATGGCCCTCGCCGGGATAAGTATAATCTCCACTCTTCCCCCCCTCGGGGTTGCGACGGCAGTCCTTAATGTGCACATACTTAATCAAATCCTTGACCCCTGTATAATAATTCCAAGCATCCATTCCGTAGGAAACCGTATTACCGATGTCAAAGAGGACACCAACGTTTGGGTGGTCGATACGCTCCATAAACTCGCGAGTGTTCTCCGGACTCAATCCACCCCATCCCTCGCAGTTTTCATGGAGCAGAAAAATTCCTGCATCCCCCGCGATGGGAGCCATCACCTTATAGCGCCGCACGGCCTCATCCCTCCATTGGTCCAGCGAGACATCTGCCCTCACCCAACTCATGGTACGCACAAACTTGGCACCGGTACGTTGCGTGCGCTTCACCAGCAGGCGCAGATCGACGAGGTCTTTTTCAAAGTCTTCCGTAATGGGTCGGCTCCAATTTCCAATCGCAGAGGCGAAGGCATTGACATGCAGGCCCGCCGCTTCAATGGCTTCCACAGCCACCTCAAACTCCGCATCTGAGAGCAACGGAGTGGACGCCTGTTTGCCACCAATCTGTCTGAGCTCAATACGATTCCAACCAAGTTCACGATGGGTCGCAATTTGCCCGGCGATATCATCGGCAGCTTCGTCAGCAATCCCGGAAACGGGTAATAAATGGGGTGTCATAGAATGAGGAACTCGAAGTTTTTAATATGTCCGCTTTTAGGTAAATGGTTAATAATTATTTCAAGTGTGAAGATGCCAGTACACAGCTCAAGCAAATCCTTGCAGAGGTTTTCATTCCAGTCCCAACAAAGCGGCACTGGTCTTTACAAAGCTCTCTGCGACTGCATCCCGCGCCCGGCACTTGGCTGTAAACGGCGTCGGAAAGCGGCCGTCTCCAGACACTCCAGACGGCTAACGCATCCCCTCTAAAATACGCCGTGCCTTTCACTTCCGATGATCAAACTGCGCTCCGGCGTTCCTTACTTGCATACAGAGTCTTGGGGCCCGTCGTGGCTGCGCTGATGGCACCGTTTTTTTTGCGCCGTCTGATCAAACGCGGCGGCTACAAAGCGCATTTCTACCAACGCTTCGGCTTTTTTTCTCCCTCGGAACAGCAGCGATTGGAGGCGCATTCCTGGACTTGGATCCGGTCCATCAGTGTTGGGGAAACGATAGTGGCTCTGAAACTTGCAAAAGCTCTCAGGCGCGAGAATCCGTCAATTCAGATCGCACTTTCGGTCACCACCTCGACGGGTTTTGAAGTGGCGGAAGCGGAAGCATCGGAGTGGCTTTTTGTGTTCTATAATCCCGTGGATTTCCAAGGGGTCGTTCGCAGGGTGATGGAACTTTTAAACCCTCGAAAACTCATCCTCATCGAGGGGGAGATCTGGCCCAACTTGATGAGCGCCTGCGCAGAGAACCATGTCCCCGTCATGATTGCGAATGCACGTCTCTCCCCGAGGTCGGCGAGGCGTTTCGCAAAATTCCAAGCGTGGACCTCGCCGTTTTTCGAGATGCTCTCGTGGGTGGGCATTCCCGACGAAGGCGACCGGCCACGATGGGAATCCATTGGAGTCCCCAAAGAACGGATTCATCTTACGGGAAGCATTAAATTTGACCTAGTTGGCAGTGGTACAGATCGGAAAGACGCCTTCGTAAGACTGCTCGAGCAGTCCGGCATGGGGCCGCAGGAACCGTTGCTCATAGCGGGCAGCACCCATGACGGAGAGGAAGAGATTCTCGTGCGGGCACTCAAAACCTGGCGTAAGAAAAACCCGTTTTTGCGAATGCTTGTCGCGCCACGCCACGTGGAGCGGGTTTCAGAAATTCTGCGCACCCTCTCGCCACTGGGGGTTAAAATAATCCGGCGAACCTCCCTGCCCTCATCCGAGCCTTGGGATGTCATTTTATTGGACACCACTGGGGAATTACGGGCCTGGTACCATCTGTCGACGGTGGTCTTCATCGGTAAAAGTCTCACAGCGACAGGAGGCCAGAATCCAGTTGAACCGGCGCTTTGCGGGAAGCCCGTCGTATTCGGGCCGCACATGGAAAACTTCGAATCCATAGTGCACCTGCTGCTCGCTCGAGACGGGGCTCTTCAAGCGAACTCAATAGCGCACATGGAGCAGCTCATTGACGAACTATTGTGTGACAGCGACAGGCGCCAGAAACTTGGCGAAAATGCGGAAACGGGGCTGGCTGTGCATCAAGGTTCGACGCAAAGAACCGCCGAACTTGTACAACGAACGCCCAGCCAGCACGGGAGAACCTAACAAGCGCAACACGCGCCATGGCACTGCGAGACTACCCTTTTGCAGAGACCCCAGCGTATTCGGGAATGGTCGACTCGGTTCGAACGACCCCGTTGGTTTCGTCCAATAAAAGAACACGCGGCCTGTGTCCCACGGCCTCTTCTGGCGCGAACTGTGCGAAATTCATGATGGTTAACCGATCCCCGATTTTACCCAGGTGGGCCGTGGCTCCATTTAATTGGATCTCCCCGCTCCCGCTCTCTCCATAAATAACGTAGGTCTCAAACCGCGCGCCATTCGCCATATTTCCGACCAGAATCTTCTCATAAGGGAGCAGCCCCACCTTTTCGGCCAGATCGGAGGCAATAGTGAGACTGCCTTCATAATGAAGGCTCGCGCCGGTGACTGTGGCACGATGGAGCTTTGATTTCAAAAGTGTCAGGTACATCGGAGGAGACAACCATTAAGGAATTTGAATGTGATTTCAAGAGCGACCCGAATACAAGGGAATCAGGGTAGCGTCACCGCTGAGAGGCAAGAAACGCAACAATGTCTCTAATCTCCCTCTTTGTAAGCATTTGGGAAAGCCCCTCCGGCATCGGAGAAGGAAGGCGATCCCGGCCCGCGATTTTATCTTTGGGAATCCATTGCCGCTGTGTTGTGCCCGGTGTGAGCAGTTCGAGTTGCTTGTCGTCCTCCTTGCTTAACATTCCAGCCGCCATCGATCCGTCCGCCAGTTTAAGCAACACAGTTTCGTACCCCGGAGCATATTCGGCATTCGGAAACACTATGGCACGAAGCAGATATTCACGGTCGTGTTTGGACGCTATTTTGTCCATCGAAGGCCCCACGTCGCCTCCATTACCGGCAGCCTTATGGCAGCGATAGCAGCCGACTTCATCCTTTTCCCGGAAGATTGTAAGGCCATTTTTAGCATCGCCTCCTTCGAGACATTCACGCCAGGGGGCGAGCATGTCATCAGCATTGCGTAGTGCGTCAAACTCCTTGATTTTCGCCCTCAAGACTGGGGTCCCCCGTTTGCTGGCCGCCTCAAGCAGGTCGAGATGAACGCCTGATACAACCTTCCCAGCAACAAGCTGTTCCATCCATCTTTCAAGCGTTTCGTCCGCCATTGTGCTCTTGAGTTGCAGCAATGTTTGAACTGCGCTTTGGGCATCGCTTATGGAACCCGCCTCGAAAAGACGCGTACTTAATTGCAGCGCTTCTGGGGCGGGAAGCTTGGACACAAGCTTTGCCGCACTACTGCGAAGCTCCTTGTTGCTATCTTTTAACGCCACATGCAGAAGCTCTGAAAAACCTTCTCCCTTGAGCTTCGCTAGCGTGTTTAAAATCAATGATCGAGAAGCGCCCGAACGTTTCGCGTCAAAAAACAAAGAGCGCAATTTTTCCACGTTTGCCGTTTCATTGTAAGCCCCAACGATTTCAACGGCAGCATCCACAACGCTCGGAAATGAGTCTTCGAGTAGTCTTGAGAGCTGGGCCGTCAATAACAACCTGACAGCATCGCCGTCCCGGTCACCTGTGATCGGCCACCAGCGTCCTAAAAAGGCATCCCGCCCATCCTGCGGCTGCCACTGCCGGAGAAGAATCAACGCTTGCACACGGGTCGCCTCGGATGCAGCCGCGTCGAGCGCCACGCCCAAGAGTCGTTCCGCATTGGCCCTGCCGCCCAGCCTGTAGCGGGCAGCTTGAATCCGTTGTTCAAGCGCCTCAGGGTCCTTCGCTTTTGTATTTTTTCCAGCAAGCGCCGCCAAGCCCGCCTCCACAGGCTGATCATAGATGGCACGCGCCGCCTCTACGCGAATGGCCTCTTCTTTGTCCTCTAAAAAAGCTGCAACACCAGCGTCCGAGGTGCGTCGCAACGCGAGCACTGCCGCAAGCCGCACAGCCACTGACTGCGACTGGGCCAGAGCTTGAAGGTCGGCTGGCTTTGCAAGCGCGGATAGTGTTGTCGTCAGTGCGTGCCTCAAAAAGGGATCCTGCGCCAACTTGCCCCGGATGGCTTTAAGCACTGAGGGGACGTCTTTTCCACTTCCCACACGCCGGAGTGCTTGTGCTGCGAAAAAGGAAACCCTGGGCGTCGGGTCCACCAACAGTCCGGAAAGAAGAGCTGCATCAACTTGACTCCCCCGTTCTCCCAGCACCTTGGCGGCCTGCGCACGAACTTCAGAATCCTTTGCATGCACAAGGCCGCGGATAATCTCAAGGGCAGTGGGTGAGGTAGGGGCGAGTTGGCCCAAACCCCAAACGGCGTGCAGGCGATTTAATCCGTTGGACATCGCCGCCTTTTGAAAAACGGGTGCGGCTTCCTCCCCCTTTTCCGCGAGTGCCCACTGGGCCTCCGTGCGAACACGAATATCCGCATGATTGAGGAGGACTCCGAGATCCGGCGCTGACCGTTTGTGGAAGCCCTCAGCGAGCAATCGCTTGGTTTCAAGCACAACAGGCGAAGCATCCACATCTGGAGAATGAACACGGAAAATGCGCCCCCTGTTAAATTTGTCGTAGTCAGGAATCCAGTCGATGCAGTCCAGAAGAAAAAGCCCTCCCCCCGGACCGAAAGCGATGTCCGGGACATTGAGATTCCAAGCAAACTTGCCCTGAGGATTTTTGGCGGAATTATCCATCAGAACCGTTTCCGAAAGCTCAGACCGATAGGAAGCTCCTCTGGGCGTGAGCTTAAACGACCGCACACCCCCTGGAAAATCCGCCATGAAGAAACTGTTCTTATATTCGTCCGGAAGGCCTGTCCCTGGATAATACGCGACCCCAGCAGGGCCGTGCCCAATGTTGACCACGGGAGGCAAAATCGAGGGTGCATCTTGCGCAGACTCGATTTTCCAAAGCCCCTCGGAATTCCAAACCCCGAGTTTGGGATCTTTCATGAACTGATAGTGAAACCGCCACCCGTAATCCGCGCCCTCAACCACATGAACCCAGCGCGCTTTGTCGCCGCCATCAGCATTGTTGTCCCCTGTAAATAAATCCCCCAATTCGTTGAAAACCAGGGACTGGGGATTGCGCAGGCCGGTGGCGTAGAGCTCGACCCCAGTGCCATCCGGCCAACACCGAAAAACCGCGCCGCAGGAAGGGGGTTGCAAAACCTTGCCCTCCGTTTCGATGCGAGCGCTGCAGTCAGCGATTGAAAAATAGAGGCGTCCATCAGGTCCAAATTTTGCGCCATGACAGTCGTGCCCGCTGTAGACGATGTGAACTGCCAGACCTGTGAGAATTGTTTTTTTTGAACCGTCCTCACCCAACCGAAACACGTCCGGTTCACAGATAAAAAACGCCTCCCCGTTTCTCACGGCGATTCCGGCCCCGATTCCCGTGGCGATCGAATTAAACCCGCGGCTGACAATCTGATCCGTATCAGCTAATCCCCTGCCTGCCTTGTCCTCGACAATGCGAACAATCTCGGATTCAACCTCCAAATCATGCCAGTCGACCTTGCCGTCACCATTGAGATCCCGCATGTGTTTGGGCCATTCCGTGGCCCCCTCGGGGAGCGATTTTTTCAAAAACGCCACCCGCTCCTCCACGGAGCGGAACGCGAGGCTGTCGGGGACCCAGTCGGGAAAGGAACGAATATCCAGATAGGAAGATTTGCGCCGGTTGGTTTCGGTAACCCAGGCGCGCCCCTGATGGTCAAAGCAAAATGAAACTGGATTGGAAAGATGAGGTTCGGCCGCCCACACGTCCAATTGGAGTCCCGGAGCCACCACCGCAGCCTTTGCTACCTGCTCTGGCGAAGGCGGTTCCTTGCGCCCCTTTGGCTTTGCCGCAGGAACCGGTTCGGCATGCGCCCCCCCCAGCAAGCCCAAAAAGGCGGCACAAAACACAAATGGGGAAACTTTCATCCAAAAGAAATACCAACTCGAGTCCGTTCGCTCTAGCCTAGGTTTTGAAATCCAGCATCACTTCGCCGATGCTCCATTCCATCTCCTGCGCCTTTAGATTATGAATCCCCATGGCAACCGTCCCGCCCGACCTCTTGTTGTTCTGAATTGCGTGGGGTTAACTCCGGCACACCTCGGAGCAGACACCCCCCATCTCTCGCGCCTCGCGAACGAAGGTTTTCACAATCCCGTCCATTCGGCGCTCCCCGCCGTCACCACCACGGCACAAGCCACCATGCTCACGGGGGTTGATCCAGCGCAGCACGGAATCGTGGCGAACGGCTGGTATTTCAGGGACTTAAACGAAATTTTTCTCTGGCGACAAAGCGAAGCGCTTGTCTGCGCTCCGCATGTGTGGGAGGGACAACCCTGGAAGGTTCTCAAGCATTTCTGGTGGTACGCGATGAATACGACGGCACGGGCCACCGTCACCCCCCGCCCTGTGTATCATCACGATGGCACGAAGTCCCCGGACTTTTACGCGAATCCCCCTGAACTCAAACAACTTTTGCAGCAGAAACACGGCACCTTTCCACTGTTTAACTTTTGGGGACCGACCGCCAGCGCTGAAAGCACCCGTTGGATTGCCGATAGTTTCATCACCGCTTGGGAGGATCAAAAGCCTGACCTCGGTCTCTGCTACCTCCCACATTTGGACTATGACCTGCAACGGTTCGGTCCCACGGGGCCGCATCTTGCCCCAAACCTCCGGGAAATAGATGCGTGTGCGGGACGAATCATTGAGGCGGCGCGTGGGATGAATGCGCAGATACTCGTTGTGAGCGAATACGGTATCTCTCGCGTAAGCGACGCGGCCTTTCCGAACAGGGTACTGCGAGAAGCGGGCCTCCTGAAAGTCTCAACAAATGCGGCTGGAGAATTAATTGACACGGGGGCATCCAAGGCATTTGTCGTTTGCGACCATCAAATTGCCCATGTTTACATCAAAGATCCCGCAGATGTATCAGCGGTCAAGGCGTTGCTTTCGAAAATTCCGAGCGTAGCGAAGACACTTTTGCGGCACGAATCTACTACCATCGGTTTGAACCATCCTCGCAGCGGCGAACTGATCCTCCTCGCAGAACCCGGCTTCTGGTTCGCTTATGACTATTGGTTGGAAGATGCAAAAAAGCCCGACTTCGCCCAGTCTGTGGAGATTCACAAGAAGCCGGGATACGATCCCAGAGAACTGTTTTTTGATCCAAAGGGGGGGAAACTGAGGGCGGCAAAGGCGCTGCTGCGCAAGAAACTGGGTTTCCGCTATCTCCTAAATCCGTGCTCTTTAGATCCAAAACTAGTTCGAGGAAGCCATGGCCTTGCCGCCTCACGGGAGGAAGACGGTCCGGTTCTAATCTGCTCCGAAAAAAGTCTTGCGGGACACAGACCGCAGCATCACCGCGACGTGGCAGGCATCATCAGAAACGCCCTGAAAGCCGACTGAGGCCGCATACGAGCCAGCAGCAAGCGCGAAATTTCAAATATCTGGGTACACTAGGCCCCCGGGGGCACCAGTGGGCGCTCACAGATTAGGGGCGACAATTCTTATAAAATTGTGCTCACGGCAGATCCATGAAACAAAAAACCCCGCTCAACTTTGAGCGGGGTTTTCGATAATGAGACGGGCAAACCGTTCTCAGAACCGTCAAGAAGCTACTACTGGAGGAGCTTGAGGGCGATCTGGGAAGCAGCGTTGGCCTGGGTGAGCATCGATGCACCGGACTGCACGAGTATGTTCGCACGAGCGAGCTTCGTCGTTTCTGCAGCGACGTCGACGTCGTAAATACGGCTGTTGGCGGCTTCGAGGTTCACCTTGTTAACGCTGAGCGAATCCAAAGCGAACTGGAGGCGGCTGGACTGAGCGCCGTTCGTCGCCATGAGGGTTGCGAGGCTCTGGATGGCGTCCGTCACCACAGAGATATTCGAACCAGTCACAGCGCCCAAATTACTGACAGCCTTGAAAGCAGAGGAGAGTGCCGCTTGGGCAATCGACATTGTCTGCTGGCCATCCTGAGAGAGGTAAACAGTCAAAGAACTTGCAGAGGCAGAATTGCTGAACAACTTGATCCCGTTGAAAGAATCAGACGTCAGCTTCTTCAACTCTCCGAAGAGAGCAGTGAACTCAGTGCTGTAATTATTGATGTCCGTAGAGGACTTTGTAACGTCGCCGCCAAGAGTCGCGAGTTCGGACAAACGATCGAGGACAGCCGAGGCGCTCTTCAATGAACCAGCCTGAGTCTGGAGAAAGGAGAGAGCATTGGACACGTTGATCGCGGTGTCATCCGTGCGCTTGATTGCCGCCTGCAGTTTCATCGAAACTGCCAGACCGCCTGCGTCATCAGCAGGAGTAGCGATCCGAGACCCGCTGGAGAGGCGGGAGAGGCTTTTTTGGAGGAGGTCGCTCGACTTGCTGAGATTCAGAGAGGCGAACGATGCGGATTGGTTAGTGTTGATTACAACGGCCATAATACTTCCTTGTTTTTTGTGTTTGTTTCTAATTACACGGTGAAATCTCAATCCCCATCCTGGGTACTAAACTCACCGCCGCCTTTATATCGGCGCTCGCTAGATTAGTCTTAAGAGATTTTTTGGCAACCCCTATTTTTGTCTGTCGTCTCATTTTTTCTCCAGTCCGACCAGATTCGATACTCCCTCTCGTTGCAGAGCCTTAACTCCCTGATAAAAGATCATTTATCACTCAAAGATCCGGCCCCCCCCCCCCCGCCAGAAAAGTGCACTCGCACCAGCGGGCAGTCAACCCTTGCTTAGACTAGCGAAACAACAGTTGATCCTTCCTCAAATTCAGACGACCAATGAGAATTGACGAGAAATGACAATTTGCACTCGTGCACACACGAGCATAGAACTTCGCCCACTCCAATGCCAGACCCTATTTTGAATCCAGATGCGCTCCCAGATCCCAACGAATCGGGCGTAGAATACAGGAACTTTCTCACTGAGCTTGGCCTGACCGATGGCCCCCCTCCCTCCCGAGCGCAAGTTTTTGGCATGGTGCAAAAATTGCAGTCCCCTTCCAAAATTGCAATGCGAGTGGATCTGCTGAAAGCAGCTCGCGAAAAGTATCCCGATAGACTGGATATCGTTTTGCATCTCCTAGATGCACTGAAAACACAAGCTCCTCTTGAAACGCTTGTTGCAGCTGCAAAATCATACTCGCACCTTTCACTTGGCAACGAGACTGAATGTTTGGCAATGGGCCAAATACTCACAGACTACCGAGAGTACGATGCTGCAAACGCTTTTTTGTCCCGTGCAGTAAGGGTCCATACCAAAGCCGTGGCGTTGTGGCACAACCTCGGCGTGAGCCTTACGCATGGACGGCACCTCCAGGAAGCGCTGCAGGCCTTCAGGCGCGCCATCGAATTACGCCCCTATTCGGACGTCAGTCTGACCATGGCAGGGTCGATTCTTAGGGAAATGGGGCGACTTGGAGAGTCCATCGAGTTTCACGGAGCCGCTATCCGGATAAACCCAAAGTCTGCACTGGCTCTCTACAACTTGGGGAACGCCCTGCAAGAGCAAGACCAGTTGGAGGCGGCCGTGGATTCCTACTCTCAGGCCCTCGTCATTCAACCTGAATGGCCGGACCCGCTCAACAACCTGTGCACGGCGCTTTTTAAATTGGCCCGCTTTCCGCAATTGCTGCCGCCACTCTTAAAGCTCGCAAAACTCAGAGGCACCCCCCCCGAGGACTTGTGCCGCATAGCCATCACACTCAGAGAGTTAAACCGCCCTGCGGATGCGTTGGAAATTGCGGACATACTGATCCAACAATTCCCCGACGATTCCTCGTACCGTTTGCTGCGGGGCGGATGCCTGACACCCATGGGGAGAAGTCGGGAAGCCGCCGAAGAGTATGCGCATATCATCAAAAACCACCCGGACGACCTGCGCGCACACAATGCCTTGGTGTATGTCGCTAATTACTTGCCCCACAAAGACCCTGCGGAGCTGTTTGCCTTTTACAGAAAATACGCAGATCTGGTGGAATCCTCGTGCGCAGCCAACCGCTATCTCCCACAACCCTATGCCGCTTTTCCGCGGAAACTAAGAATAGGCTATGTTTCCGGAGATTTCTGCCAGCACCCCGTAGGAACCTTTATTAAACCCGTTCTCGCCCATCACGACCCGTCCGCTTTTGAAATATTCTGCTATTACAATCACACAAGAAAAGATCAAGTCACGCAGGCACTCAAGCAACAGCCCGTCCATTGGCGCGATATTCCATCGCTGACAGACAAAAATTTCTGCGAATTAGTAAGGGAGGACCAGATCGATATTCTGGTGGACCTTTCTGGGCACACGTCCAGAAACCGACTCGCAGCCTTTGCCCTAAAACCTGTGCCAATTCAGGTCACAATGATTGGTTGCATGCAGACTACGGGGTTAAAGGCCATGGATTATCGGATCACCGATGCCATTCTCGATCCCCCAGGCGAGAGCGAGCACCTTCACTCAGAAAGACTTGTCCGCATGGACACAGGCCCCCTTTGTTTTGAACCTCACCCAAATGCGCCGGAAACAAGCCCCCTGCCCTGGCGGAAACGCGGCATTTTTACATTCGGGTCCTTCAATAACTTGGCAAAGGCAACGC
The DNA here is from genome assembly GCA_947476255.1 of Chthoniobacteraceae bacterium. Classification (GTDB taxonomy): domain Bacteria; phylum Verrucomicrobiota; class Verrucomicrobiia; order Chthoniobacterales; family Chthoniobacteraceae; genus Chth-196. The sequence continues at coordinate 32,690 of CANJPY010000018.1, forward strand.
CCGAAGTCCTCGATGTTTGGAGCAAAGTCCTTCTGTCTGTCCCCGCTTCGGAGATGCAAGTAAGCGCCGACTCGCCAGAGATTTTCTTGAAGGACATGGAAGCGCGTGGCGTTCCCAGGAGTCGATTCCGAGTCCTCCCAAGGCTCGCAGAAACCCAATATTTAGCGACTCACGCGGATGTCGACCTGATCCTGGACACCTTTCCCTACTGTGGCCTGACCGTGTCCATGAATGCCCTCTGGATGGGGGTTCCGATGGTCAATCTCGTTGGAAACACCTCCGCCAGCCGTGCAGGCACTTCCATACTTCAGAAACTTGGCCTTGAGGAATTTATAACACGGAGCCCAAAGGAATACATTCGTGCCGCAGTCCGTTTTGCAGAGCACCCCGAGTCGTTGGTTGAAATACGCGCCGCGCTTCGTACGCGCATGCAATTGCATTGGGCAGACGCGCCAAAACACACGCTTGAATTGGAAACCCAATTTCGACGGATGTGGGAGGTATATTCGGGAGCAATACCAGTCGCGCCAAAGCCTTTGGAACGCCAAACTGAACTGCAGTCACCTAGCGTTTCCGAGTCGCCGAGGGAGACTCGGGCAAATACACCGCCGCTTTCCAGTGAAAAAGATGATGCCGCTTGGCTCCAAGAAGAAATAACCACAGCCATCAACCTCACAGACCCCTCGGAAACTCTCTCGAGAATACGCGAACGCCTTAAAACAACCCAAGACGCGCATCAAATCATCGCCAGCGAAGAACACGCTTCGGCTAAACACAGGTACGACTGGAAGCGACGCGCCTTGTGCGCAGAACTGTATGCCGCGATCGACGCCAAAGAAGACGCTCAAAAATGCCTTGAGCAAATTCAAGACTGTCCCGAAGCAAGCAGTGACTGGGCATGGATGGCCCGAAGCTTGTTAAGGAATAATTTGGCAAAAGAAGCAGAGATTGCATTTCGGAAGGCGTGCTCCTTTGAAGATGTCACAGCCGACGTCACACTCGGCTTGGCCTGTATCCTTTCCAACAAAGGAGAAGCAGACGAAGCAGAGCAGCTCTGCAGGGTCACCATCGGCAAAAGTCCCTCGGTATGGCAGGCCTACCTAAACCTAGGAAGTCTGCTCTATCAAAAAGGAGATTTTGCGGAAGCCTTGGCTATCTCTGAACCTGCCGCCCGCCTCTCCAATGACCCCACGTTGCTACTCAATCTGGCAGCATACCAACAGAAAACCGGTGATTTTGAAAAGTCGCTTGTCTCTTTGGAGAAAGCTCTGGAAAGAGACCCCTCCTCCGCGGCTGGATATTTGAATTTGGGCAACTCTCTCATGTGTCTCGGAATGCCTCTTGAGGCTATTGCCGCGTTTAAAAAGGCGCGGAACCTTAATCCCAAGCAAAGCAACTACCTTTCCAACTGCCTACATTGCCAGAACTATCTGCCGCACAGCATTCCGGAGGAAGTATTCCAGTTACACAGGGAATTTTCTCAAATATTTGAAACACCCTTTCTTCCGCATAAACCGCATCTCAACAACCGGGACTTCCACAGAAAACTCAGGATCGCCTATGTTTCTCCAGACTTTCGCACCCACTCCGTATCCTACTTCATCGAACCACTTCTAAGACACCATGACAGAGGCCAATTTGAGGTTGTAGGAGTTTTGTCCCACACATGGAAAGATAATAAAACCCATACCCTTAAGGATTTATGCGACGAATGGATTGAAGCCGGCCCCCTCGATGACGAGGCACTTGCCCAAAGGCTCCGCGATGCGCGCATCGATATAGCCGTCGACTTAGCCTGCCACTCTCAAGGGTCGCGATTGCTCGTGTTCGCCAGAAAGCCCGCCCCCGTACAACTGACCATGATTGGCATGCAGCAAACCACAGGGCTCAAATCCATCGATTACCGCGTCACGGATGCTGTGATGGATCCGCCCGGAATGACTGAGCAATTTCACTCCGAAAAATTAATGCGCCTGCCCATCGCGATGTGTCTGCAACCACCAGATCCCTCGCCCCCCATCAGCCCGCTACCCGCTTTGGAAAAGGGAGTTGTCACATTCGGCTCCTTTAATAATTTTGCGAAAGCCAACATGGAGGTGCTGCGCACTTGGGCAGAGGTTCTGAGACAGGTTCCAGAGAGCCGCTTGATTGTTGTGGCGCCCAAAGGAACGATGCTCGAAGCGACCATGGCGGCAGAAGGCATTGCCCCAGAACGCATCGTTATCAGCGACCGTAAATCCGAGACCGACTACCTTCGAATGCATCAGGAAGTGGATATGCTTTTGGACTGCTTCCCCTTCGCGGGCCTGACCGTTACAGCCCTCGCTGCTTGGATGGGTGTTCCTACCATCACGATTTCAGGCAATAATTCCTCAGCTCGCGGAGGCGCTTCGATCATGCATTCGCTCCACCTAGACTCTTTTGTCGCATCGGACCCTGCAGACTTCGTGAACAAGGCCGTCGCACTCAGTGCGAACCTGCCGAGACTCGCAGCGGTGCGAGCTTCCATGAGGGAGCGAATGGCCGTTGAATATACCAATGGAGAAGCGTACACACGGGCGTTTGAAGCTGAACTTCGGAAAGCATGGCAAAAGTGGTGCGACGCTCAAGTCTGAGCACGAAAGTCCAGCTGTCTCCCTGCGAGTCAGCCACTAAAACTATAACCTCTCCAGCATTGCACGCATGGCGTCAAAGCGACTCTTGGCGGACTCAACGCTCACGGGTACGCTTTGCATCTGCATTAGCGACTTCATGTCCACAAACTCAGGAGGAAGCTCCTTGGCAAAGGAACTGATGTTGCAGGGCGTCAAACTCCCGAACTTGAGGCGCTGCTGGCACCAAGTGATGCACAACGTTTTTTTTGCGCGCGTGATTCCCACATAAAGCAGACGACGCTCCTCGTCGACAGTGCCTTCCATTTTGGATCGGTCATGCGGTATGACGCCTTCCTCCAAACCGGCCATGTAAACGTGAGGAAACTCCAAACCCTTCGCCGCATGGAGGGTGATAAGCCACACGCCAGCACCCTTGCCCTCTTCGTCGTCCTCTTCACGTTCCTGCCGGAGCATCATTTCATCCAAGAACCCCCTCAACCCGTCAGAGGACCGCGTGCCGAACTCTTCGAAAGACTTGAGCATTTCACGCACATTATTTTCGCGAGAAAGCCCCTCCTCAGGCGTTTTGCAGGTACGACGCAAATCAGCGAGATACTCCACTTCATCTACAAATTCCCTGAGTATCTCGGGTTGGTTTGCAAGCGGTTGATTCAGGCGGGTTTCGTAACGATCTATCAGACCCGTAAACAATTCCACCGCCGTCCCTCCCCGCGGACTCAAGCTCGCACGAAACACAGGGTCCTGCAACGCATTCCATACACTGCACTGGTTCATCGTGCTGTGCTCAATCGCCTTGCCTACGACGGCATCACTCATCCCCCTCGCCGGCGTGTTGATGATACGCAACAAGGACACATCATCCTCGGTGTTCAACACACAACTCGCATACGCAAGGAGGTCCTTGATTTCACGGCGATCAAAGAAACTTTTTCCGCCCACCACCTTGTAGGGGATTTTAAGCTGCCTCAAATGCTGTTCCACAAGGCGGATCTGCGAATTCATCCGGAAAAGCACGGCAAAGTCCTCCCACTTCGCAGCCTCTGACATCTGCACACGTTGAATCTCGTCCCCGATGAACTGGGCCTCCTGCCTGTCGTCAGGCATGGCAACCACCCGCACTTTTTCCCCCTCACTCTTGTCACTCCACAGATTCTTCACCCGCCGTCTGGGATTGTTGCGGATGAGCACATTGGCGGTTTGTAAAATCGTGTTTGTGGACCGGTAGTTTTGTTCCAGTTTCACAACCGTCGGGTTCGGAAAATGCGATTCGAACTCAAGGATGTTGCTCACCTCCGCACCCCGCCAACCGTAAATAGACTGGTCGTCATCACCCACAACGGCCACGTTTTTGCGCTCATCAGCGAGCATGCTAATCAAACGCAATTGAAGCCGGTTGGTGTCCTGAAATTCGTCGACCATCAAATACCGGAAGCGCCGCTGCCAATGCTCGCGCACATTTTCGTGCTCTTCCAAGAGCTGAACAGCAAGCAAAAGGAGGTCATCAAAATCCACCGCATTGAGGGTTTTTAGATCCGCTTGGTATCGCGCAAACACTGCTCCTGCGAGCGTCTTTTCCTCGCCGGGCGCAGGCTCTCGCCAACCGTTGTTTTTCGCTTTTGAAATCAGATTTTTTGCCAGATACGGGTCGAGTTTTTCGTCCTGTGCTGCGGTGCGGGTGATGATTTTTTTGATCAGCCCCAACTGGTCGCCTTCATCGTAAATGGAGAAGTTCTTCTTGTATCCAAGATGCTCAATCCCGCCGCGTAAAATTCTGACACACAAAGCATGGAAGGTGCTCATCGTGACCTTGGACGACTTCTCCTTCGCAACCATCGCCGCCAGACGCTCGCGCATTTCGCTCGCGGCTTTATTGGTGAAAGTCACCGCAAGAATGTTCGCAGGATCGACTCCTTCCGCGATCATGTAGGCCACTCGGCACGTAATCACCCTCGTCTTGCCGGTCCCCGCACCGGCGAGAATCAACAACGGTCCTTCAGTCGTGAGGACTGCTTTTTGTTGTTCGGGATTGAGATCAAAAAGTCGGAAGCCAGCCATGGGGGGCACAGCAAACTCCCAGTCTGACTATTTTTCAATCTGAACGCTAAACTTTCGCTCAATTTTAATCTGTGCGGGAGGAATCGCAGAGAAAAAAGCCATCAACTCCTATTGGCCACCGCCCCTCGGAGCCAGGCTAAATAATCTTCCCCGCCGCCGCTCACTGGAAGAATCAAAAACTCGGGAACCTCATACGAATGCACTGCCCGGTAACACTCTTCCAGCGCACCAAGGCGGCCCCTCATTGTCTTGATAACTCCAGCGACTTCCGTGGCCCGCTCCATGGCATCGTTCCAGCGGTAAATCGATTCGACGTTGGGAAAAAGATTCACACAGGCCGCCAGTTGTTGTGAAACGGCGGCTTCGGAAAACTTCCGTGCTTCGTCGAGGCTTCCGAACGTTACGAGAACCAGAACCGGGCCATTTTCATCCATAGCGCTCCATTCAGACGGTGCTCTCTGACACTCAGCTCACACTCACAAGCGCGCCACCCGCAGGCGAGCGTACAGCGCTGTTCCGGGCGATCCACCCTCCTCCAAGAACCGAGTCCTCGAGGTAACAAACAGCCGCCTGCCCGGGAGTCACGGCCCGCTGAGGGACATGCAAACGCACGAGAGCCTTTCCTTCTGCCTGAGGATACACCGTGGCGTCGGCCCCCGGATGCGCGTACCGGATTTTGACATTACACTCAAAGGAGCCGCCTTCCACGGCGGCTTCCGTATTCCAATGGCAATGATCCATCTCAAAAGCATCCACCACCAAATCCTCCGCTTCCCCCACCACCACACTCCGGGACTCAGGATCAATGTCGATCACGTACAAGGGCTTCGGAGATCCACCCGGCAGCCCCTTCCTCTGGCCGATCGTGAACATTTCAATGCCTTCGTGATCCGCGAGCCGGTTGCCCTGCTTGTCGAAAATACCGCCTGGACGAAACTGGTCGGTTCCCAAATGTCCTTTTAGGAACGCCTTGTAGTCATTTCCAGGAACAAAGCAGATTTCCTGACTGTCCACCTTGTCCGCGGTTTTAAGCCCCAGTTTGCGCGCAATCGCCCGTATTTCGTGCTTTTCCATGCCGCCCAGAGGGAAAAGAGAACGGCGCAACTGCTCCTGTCGCAAACTAAACAAAAAGTAGCTTTGATCCTTGCGTGGATCCCTGCCCTTGCGAAGCACAGAGCGCTCCGCGTGATGATCCACAATGGCATAGTGCCCAGTGGCGATGTACTCCGCGCCAATGGCTTTTGCCTTGGCCCAAAGGTTGCCAAACTTCACTTTTTCATTGCACATCACACAGGGATTGGGCGTGCGACCGGCCTGATATTCAGCAGTAAAGTAGTCGATCACCTGCTTTTCAAATGCCTCAGCTTCATCCACCACGTAGTGTGCAACGCCCAATGCATGCGCAACGCCACGCGCATCCGCGATGGCCTGAGGACCGCAACACTTGTCTTCGGCACGGGACATGCAATCTTGGGGCCATACCTTCATGGTCACGCCGACAACCTCATACCCCTGCTCCTTCAGAAGCCAGACAGCAACCGAGGAATCAACGCCACCGCTCATGCCCACAAGCACTCGCGGACGCGCATTAGAATCGTGGGAACCAGAGTTTGAAGAGAGAGGCGCAGTCATCGGCAAAAAATCACGGAGAGCAATCCCTCCAAATTAGCTGACAACCGGAGGGTACCACACATAGAGCATTAGATACACCAAAACTCCAGTGACAGACACATAGAGCCATACCGGCGCCGTTATTTTCGCCCATTTTTTGTGCGTCTCGTAGCGCCCCTGAATGGCGGGCCAGACGGTCATGGCCACTAGAGGCAGCACCAAAATGGCGAGCGGAATGTGGGTTAAAAGAATGAAATAATAAACAGTTCTGGGCCATCCGTCGTGGGCGAACTTGGTCACCGCCACCACATTAAAATGATAGATGAGATAACACGTGAGAAACGCAGCGGAAACTGCGATGGCGCCGAACATGAGGACCCGGTGAAGTCGCTGCTTGTTTGCCTTAATCGCGATCAGCCCCGCAATAATCAGGACTGTAGCAGACGCATTGAGCGAGGCATTGACCACCGGTAGATTCTGCACATTCATGGCATCTCCTTTAACAGAGTTTTAATGCCTTCGGATAGAAGTTCTGCAGACGTGCTGCTTTCTTCTCCCACTCCTTCATAGAAGCCTCTCACCCAACCTTGGGCATCCACCAGCACAAGACGGGTGCTATGGGTTACGGGCTCCACTCCCCCTTCAGTACGTGTCAGCGACAGTTTGAATCCTTGATTCGCGAGCGAAAACACCGCACTCGTGCGACCCGTTAGAAAAAACCAGCGTTCATCGGCATGAAACTTCTCGGCGTATTGTTTCAAAACGGCCGGCTGGTCTTTTTCGGGATCACTGGAGACGGATAAAAAGCCGATGCGCTTTTCGCCCGCAAAGGCGCGATGGACGTCACTCAGACGACTGGTCAGCGCTGGACAAGGCCCGGGACAACTCGTGTAAAAGAAATCAACGACCCAGACCTTTCCGGTCATTTGAATGGCATTGAAAACACGCCCATTCTGGTCCGTCAGTTCGAAAGCAGGAACCTGCCAATATTTCTTCAACCCCTTTCCGTCGGTCTCTTGCGGTGCTTGAGCAAGCACAACAGCTCCTCCTCGTGAAGGGGGCTTGCAAGCCGGGAAAGCAGACAGAATCAAGAGGGTCGCAAAAATTATTCGCACAACGCTTAAAACCTCCTGGTAAACGCCAGCAGCCCAAGAACAAGCGGCAGGTATATGATGGACATAAAAAACAACCGGCGTGCACTCACTCTCGAGCGTTCTATCAAAAACACGACTGCCGCCCCGCAGAAGAGAACATTCAAGAGCACCGATCCAAGTTTATAAACAGTTGAGGCATGGCCCACAAAAACAGGCACCTCGGTCACCACCGCCAAAAGCACCGCAAAAACAAGCGCTTGAGCTGCGGTGGCAAGTCCATGTTCGTCATCGGGCTTTAACATCACGAAACCTGCCTCGCGATACTCGTCTCGATACATCCACGCGATCGCAAGGAAATGAGGCATCTGCCAGCAAAAAAGGATCCCGAACAACACCCAGGCCAACCACACCTCCCCGGAACCCGTCGCCGACCAACCGATGACTGGAGGCAAAGCACCCGCCACCGCCCCCACGAGCACACACCATGCGCTGCGCCGCTTCATGGGAGTATAAAAGAGCAGATAGACCACAAGGGTCGCGAGGGCAAAAAGGGAGGCCGCTCGGGGCATCATCAACCACAACACCCCAACCCCTGCAGCACCCAAAAGCAACCCAACCCACAAGCCAAAAGCGCGACTCCAACGCCCTGCCGCCAATGGGCGGGCTTTCGTACGCTCCATCAATTGATCCACATCCGACTCCATCCATTGGTTTAACGCAGAGGATGAAGCCGCCGCCAGAGCCGTGCCCAAAAGCGTCAGCAACAACTCTCTCCAAGCAAGGGCACCTTGGGATCCCACCGAAAAGCCAATCGCAGTCGTGAAAACAACTAAAAGGCTCAACCGCGCCTTAGTCAGGGTCGCGAAGTCCCCGGAGAAACTGCCGTCCCCTTTCGAAACCAGATTTACATGTCCCAAATTATCTTTCATTCAGAACTCCCAGCTTTCGGCAAGGACGCACGATCATACAAGTGGACCAAGAGTGCCGCCAGACTGGCTAACAATCCCGCCCCCAACACCACATGCATCGTCGCCAGCGTCTTCGGCTTCTGATGCAACACCACAAGAACCCCCAGACTCGCCTGAAAAACCACCAAACAGCCAGTCACGATGACTCCGCGGCGGATGACGGTGTGGGCCCCGGCACTCCGCCAAATCTTCCAAACAGCTACAACCACCAAAACCACCACAAATAGGGCTCCCACACGGGTGTGGGTGAAATTGAGATCCGTGTACAAGTTGTGAACTTTCGGCAACCATCCGCCCTCAGGGTTCGCTGCTGGAAAAGTGGGTATCGCCAGTCCCGCCCCCAGATGGCGCATTGTTGCCCCAAGCACAAGTTGGCCGTAAACCGCACCGAGGGCGAGCCAAGCCCAGCGCTTATTGACCGCAGGCACGAACACATCGCGGCAGGCGCGGTTTTTTGAAAGCAACGAGAGACGCACAGAAAGAGCTACTAAATTAATCAGGAATGCTTGAGCAACGCAGCCGTGAAGGATCCTTAATACCACCGCGACATCAACCGCCCCCGCAGTCTCCCGAGTGACGCGCAACCCCCCAAGGGTCGCTTGAATACACACCAAAACAAAAGAGCACACCGCCAGACTCCTCTCCGTTTTGCCAGTCACGGATTTCCCTCCCCCCAGAAGGCGGAGAGAAATAAGAAATGCAACGGCAGCGGGCCAGATTCCAAGATGGGCACGTAACCAAGGAGGCGCCGCGAAGAGTCCTCCAATCGAGGACGCCAACGCTGATACAGCGACAGCAATCCACAAGGCTCTCATCTGGCTCCACACCCCGGCGCACAAAACACCGACAAACACCCCGACACACAACGCAAGCAAGCGGTGCCCGTGTTCAAGGCGCACTGGAAAATTCGCCCACCACCCCTCGGGATTCACACTCCCAAAGCTCAAAGGCCAGTCTGGCACGGCCATCCCTGCCTGCCAACTCGTGACCAAACCGCCCACGAAGATCAGGCAAAAAACCAAGGCGACAGCGCTGCGCGCCGTCCAATTAAGTTGATTAATCTTCAAGAGAATCGTTTGGAACCCCGCAGGAGCCAAGCGACTCTGTGACGCCTCGCCAGATTCCGGTTTTCCTTGTCATCACCGCTCACACGGCAGCAAAGAACGCGCAAAATCACTTGGCCGGTGCAGTCGCGGGATGCTGCATTTGGTTCAGTTCTTTCTGAAACGCATCAAATTCTTCCTGCTTCTCGACAAAGATATGCGACCGCATTGCGTAGTGACCGGCGCCACAAAGCTGGGCGCATACGATCTCATACTTGCCAAGTTTTACAGGCCGAAACCACAGGGGGACCTTGGTGCCTGGAATCGCATCCTGGGCAACCCTCATATGGGGGATGGATACCGCATGAATCACGTCCTTGGAGGATACCTCCAAAACTACGGGCTGCTGGTTCACCACGTGCAGCTCATTCTTGGACACAATGTCGTCTTTTCCAGACTCGTCGTCCGGATCCAAACCCAACGGGTTGCTGGGAGAGACAAACTTGGCTGACTGTTTTCCAAAAACGCCATCCGGACCCGCGTAGTGAAAGTTCCAAGCATACTGCTCGCCGATTGCACGCACACGCAGAGCCTCGGATTGATCAGGAATGTCCACCACGCGTTTGCCCCACAAAGGCACCGCAAAACCAAGGAGAAGCGATGCCTCGATAAAGATCACCGCAAACTCAGCATGGGTGGAAGCATGGCTACGCACACCGTGATAGTCGGCGTTGGGATGCTTTTTCTTATTGAACTTATAAACTGAAACCAAGAAGAAAGTCCCCCATCCCACAAACAGCACCAACATGAACCAGTGACACATCTCCAGCATGTGCTCCACCGCGCGACCATGTTCCGAGGCATTGGGGACAATCCCCATCAGCTTGTTCAGCATAAATTTATTTCAGGTTGGAATTCGACATCGCCCGTGCGAGCTCGGCATGCGGAGGAAGGGGAAGACGCCCCCTCTTCACCACGCTGTAACCAGCAAGTACAATAAGCCCAAGGACGCTTGCCAGAACCCCGAGCATTACAAAAATCGCGCCATTCGCAGCTTCTCCTAGCGTTCCATTGCCACCCATGCAAACGGTACACGCCTGTGATGTGCTCACAAAAACCACGAACAACACCGTTATAAGAAACGACAGTTTGATTGAGATCTTCATGTGATAATGGACTTGGACTTGATCACGAAACGAACGCAATACACAGCCATGAGCACAGAGGCCGCGGAACATCCCAAACCCAAACCATCCGATGCCCCAGTCTTAAACGCCCACAGCGCCATTCCTGCGGAAAACAAAATTGAAACCAGAATAAACACGAGATGAAAGGCCTTGAGTGACATAGATCAATGTGTTGAGTAGGACGTTCCCGATACTGGATCTGAGTGGGTCAACAGAGTGAGCAGGAACAATCCCACTACAAAGATCGCGGTCATGATTAAAAAGCGCCAGATCGTCATCTTCTCACCCTTCAAATGCATAAAAATGGCAGCCACCATCGCCGCTTTAATGGTCGCCACAATCATCCCGACAATGATGTTCATTTGCCGAGACCCGAAATCCACATAGGACAGTCCTACGGTGATTCCGGTCAGCACCAGAAGCCCCACTCCCACCTTGATGTAGCCACCGATGTGAGCAGCAATGTGTGCGGCTTCTGCCGCCTGATCATGTCCGTGGGCGTCATGGGCCGCCCCTGCCGGCGTAGGACTGTGTGAATGTGATGCGCTCATGCTTAGAGTAGATAGAAAATCGGGAATACGAAAATCCAGACGAGATCAACGAAGTGCCAGAAAAGACCCGCTATTTCCACGCGATTCGCCAAGTGTTCAGGATTGGTCTTGTACAACTGTGTTCCGCCACGGAATGGGAGCCACAAGTAAAGGAACACAATGATACCCCCGAGCACATGCAAACCGTGCAGACCTGTGATCAGGAAGTAGGTGGCGAAATAGGTGCTGTGCCTTGGAGCAAACACGCTCGCAGACTCAACATCGCTGGCTTTGATCACAGCCAACTTGGTACTCGTCGGCACTGGCCAAAAGTGGGGACGGTCGTTTTCCTTGTCGGAGGGATTGGCGTTCACGGCATCCAACTGGATCACATAATCATCCTCTGCTGGCGTCACTGCATCGTGACGACCCGTCTCATGAGCAAAGTGCTCTGCATTGTGCTCGGCCTGGTGGGCATAGTGGGACCCCTTCGGCGCATCCAGAAGGTGACCTGATATCTCCCACCTCGGACTTTGTCCGGTGTCCTTAAGGTGCTTGTTGCCCAAAAACTCCTCGTACTTCGAAGCTTCCTCTTTCTTGATAAATACCCCGAAGTGGTTGAACTTTGCCGGCCACTCGTAGGAGAGTTTGACCGTCAAAAAGATCAGCCCGCAGACAATAGTGACGAGCATGTACAGCTTGTACTTGCCAAGTTGGCGCATCTTTAGTGCAGCCCAAGCCATCACCACGGTGATTGAGGACACAATCAAAATTGCAGTGTTCATCGTTCCGACTGGAACGTTGAGCAAACCCGCCGGCCAGTAACCTGGTTCTGCACCGAGACGCAGGAAGATATACGCTGAGAACAACCCGCCGAATAGCATCACTTCGGAGGCGAGAAACAGCCATATTCCAAGCTTCGCACTGTAAAGGCCTGTGTCCGGGCGGGCGGAAACGGTGTGGGGAACCTCTGCATCCGTGAAAAACGGAAGGTATTTTGTAATCGGATTAGACATATGTCCCTAAATTTTCAGATGGTGTACTGCCGCTCAAAAAGAGCGACACAGCCTGAAGCTAGTCACGGGAAGTTTGAGGATGGAAATCAGCGTGATAACCGGGAACGCTATACTCGTAGGGGCCGCGAAAAACTTCAATGGGCTTGTCGAAGTTTCCGTGTGGCGGAGGCGTTGGCGTGTCCCAATCCAGCGTCGTTGCATCCCAAGGATTGCGCCCCACCTTCTTGCCAAACTTCCAACTCGTGAAGAAATTAAAAATGAACACCAACTGGAAGAGCGCAAGAATTCCAGCAGACACAGTCATCACCTTGTTCCAGTGTAGCACGGGGCCTGCGAGTTGCTCATAGGTCACTCCCCCATCGTACCACCGACGATGCACCCCACCCATTCCTTGGATAAACATCGGGAAAAAGAGCCCGTTAATGGCTAGCAAAGAACCCCAGAAATGGACCTTCCCCAGAAATTCGCTCATCTTGCGTCCGGTCACCTTAGGATACCAGAAGTAGACACCAGCAAAAAGGCCGAAAATAGTACCGGGTGCCACAACATAGTGGAAGTGACCGATCACGTAGTAGGTGTCGTGTAAGAACAAGTCCACGGCATTGAACGCGAGCGGAATCCCAGTCAAGCCTCCAAGCCCGAACATCGGAAGAAACGATGTGGCAAACAACATGGGTGTGTTGAAACGGATAGAGCCACCCCATAGCGAAAGCAACAGCGCCGTAAGCAGAATCACAGAGGGCACCGAAATCATGATGGTGGTGACTTGGAAGAAAGCGGCAACCTTTGCGCCCATTCCCGTCATGTACATATGGTGCGCCCAAACGATGAAGGAGAGAAACCCGAGCGTAAACACGGAATAAACCATCGCTTTGTAACCATAGAGAGGCTTCCTCGTGTTGTTTGCGACAATCTCAGAAACAATTCCTATTGCAGGAAGAATGAGAACGTACACTTCAGGATGGGCCAAAAACCAAAAGAGGTGCTGCCAAAGAATAGGGCTGCCGCCGCCCGACCAAGTTTGAGCTACAGACTGACCAACGACCAAGCCGGTGGGCATGAAAAAGCTTGTGCCTAAAACACGATCCGTCAACTGCATGAAACCAGCGGCTTCGAGGGGAGGAAAGGCAAGCACCAGCAGGAAGGCTGTGACAAACTGTGCCCAAACAAAAAAGGGCAACCGCATCCAGGTTAGACCAGGGGCACGGAGCTGGATAATCGTCGTGATAAAGTTGATGGATCCCAGTAGAGAACCGGTGATATTGAACACCATCGCAATGAGCCACATTGTCTGACCGTTCAGCCAGATGTTTCCATTCTCAAAATCAGCGATACCCGCCAACGGAGGATAGGCCGTCCAACCGGACTTGGCAGCGCTTCCCTTCAGAAAGAAACTCCCCATCATCAGCACGCAACTAGTGAAGAAGCACCAGAAGCTAGCCATGTTCAGCTTGGGAAACGCCATGTCAGGCGCCCCGATCTGTAGGGGCACCACATAGTTGCCGAAACCAGCCACGGCCACGGGAACAATCCCGAAGAAAACCATGATTGTTCCATGCATGGCTCCAAAGACGTTGTAGCCTGCGGCAGTCAACGCTCCCGCGTCCGTCATGACGGTCTCACCAAAAACAGAGCGCAGAAAACCTCCGACAACGGGCACAGCAATCCCGGGATTAGCCAACTGCCAGCGCATCACCAGCATCAACAGAAAGCCGAAAAACAGAAACGAAAGGCCGGTCACGCCGTACTGCAAACCGATGACTTTGTGATCGGTAGAGAACACCCACTTTTGGAGAAACCCTAATTCGTGATGATGGTGATCGGCATGAGGATCCGTACCTCCATGGTGCCCGACATCTGCGGTTGCGATGCTCGACATAGTGTTTGTCTGGTTTCGGAATTAATTGCTAAAATGTACTGGCAAGATCACCAAAGGATCTTAAGGCAAAGGATACAGTCAAAGAAGACTAAACGAAATTTACTTCGCCGCCTCAGCGCCGGGCCACGCCTTCAGATCGGCCTCGGTCCAAGATGTTTTCCGTTCGAGAAATTTGGCCCGCGTTGCTTTCACGACATCGGGAGGAACCGCGGCAGAAGTGTTTCCAAAACTGCCACGGACATAGGTGATTGCTGCAGCAATCTTTTCGTCAGTCAGCAGCGCTTCCTGAGGGGGCATCACATTATTGTAAGTCATCCCTTTCACCGTGATCGGCCCAATGACCCCCTTGAGGATCATGGCAGCAAACCGCTCGGGAGAACCTGAAACGTAGTCCGTTTGGGTCAAAGGAGGAAACACTGGAGGCAACCCCATGCCCGTGGGTTGATGACAGGCGACACAAAGCTGCATGTAAACACTCTTGCCCAGCTCCATCTGGTCCTGCGCATGGGACGTCTGCAATAGAACCACCGAAAGCAATGCCATTAATCGTTTCATAATAACTGTTTCTACTTTATTCTGGGAAAGCTTTAAGTTCAGCCTCTGTCCACCCCGTGGCACGCGAGCCGTATTTCTTGCGCGCCTCGGCCACTTGCTCAGGCGTAATGGGCCCCGCCCCACCCCCGAAAGCCGAGCGGACATACGATGCAACCTGTGAAATTTTGTTGTCCGTGAGGACCGCACCCTGCGGCGGCATTAAATTGTTATAAAGCTTACCATCCACGGTGATCGGGCCCATGACGCCACTTAGGATAATGGCTACCAACCTTTCTGGATTATCCTTCACGTACTCAGAGTTGACAAGCGGAGGAAACACGGGAAAAAGCCCCAGCCCCGTAGGCTGATGGCAAGCCACACAAATCGCCATGTACTGCGCCTTACCTGCATCAAGGTCCACAGTGGCGGAAGCAGCTTTCGCTGGGGCGCCAGCCGCAGACGCGCCTGAAGCGGATGGCGCTGCGTCTACAGCGCCCTCGATAACCGCATCCGCTGGAATTGCAAGAATCTCTGCTTCTGTCCAAGGAGCAGAACGATCTGCAAGCTGCTTTTTAAGAGCGGCCACCTTTGCCTCTGTAATCTCAGGCGCCGTATTTCCCCAAGTCGCTCTCACGTAGGAAGCGACCGCCGCAATCTTCCGGTCCGACAGGGCCTTTTCCCAAGCAGGCATGGCGCCGTTGTAGGCAGCCCCCCCAACACTGATAGGGCCGCCAAGGCCCTTGAGTAGAATACTGACGAGGCGCTTCTCGGAACCGACGACATAATCCGTCCCAACCAACGGGGGAAACTGACCGGCAATTCCAAGCCCGCTTGCCTGGTGACAAGGCTGGCAGTTCGAATAAATGGCTTTCCCCTGTTCCACTAAGGACAACTCGACGCTCACCTGAGCCGCAGCCCCCGCACCCGCCTTTTTGGAAGAAAGCAGCGCCGGAGTGGATTCGCTCTCATTAAAGACAGCTCCGTCAAAGCCGCCGTGATAGATGCCAAAATAAACACCTGCAAAACAGATGATCGCAGCGAAAACGAGCAGTAGCCAAGGAGGCAATACCTGATTGCCCTCAATGGGATCCGAAAGTTCCCGCTTCGCCGCTGCGGTCACTTTGAGCGAATCGTGAGAATCACTGGATTGATTATGATGGGAATGATTAGACATCTTTGAAAGAGGGCTTCCGTGCTCTGCCTTCGGTTACTTCTTTGAAGGAGCGACTGCAGCAACCGCTCCCGCTTCCTTCAAGGGAGAAGAGCGATTCAGCGAAGACAAGTACGCCACCAAGGCCTTCGCGTCCGCGGTGGGTATAATTTCAAAACCACGCTCAGGTGCCAGGTCCACCGGAAGCTTCAGTGCATCGAGCGAAGCATGCCCGGACACTTTCCGTTTCTCAAACAAGTGCGCGTATGAAGGCATATTTGAACCCTTCACCACCGCGGTCGGGTGGTAGAGGTGCAAAAACTGCCAGGCGCTGTCTCTTTTGGAGGGACGCACCTTGTCCAATTCAGGCTCGTTCCTCCATTTGTCAGAACCCACATTGGCCAGATCCGGCCCCAACCGCGTCGACCCAAGAACCGGTGGCAACTCAAAAATGTAATCCCGCGCCACAGTCCGACGAACGCCCCAACCACGCTCGATGTCGGCAGATTCACTGCCACGCACTACTTGAGAATGGCAGGCTTGGCAGCCTTCGGAAATGTAGACCGAACGTCCATTAGCCGCATTTCCCCCCGGCGCGGTGGGATAAACATCGGATATCACTCCATCTTCCTCCTTAAAGGACGGAATTAACGTTCCGATTTGATAATGGGGAGCTAACACTGCCACGCCGAAAGACAGCGCGAAACAGGCGAATAAACCGGTGAAAAAAGATCCAGAGCGACTCATAGACAGTTTGTGTGGAAGGCTCAGTGCTCGTGATGAGAATTAAGAAGCGTGGGCTCCCCGGCAGGCTGGCCGATCCGAACAGCCATCAATAAGAAATGCATTGCAAACAGGAAATACCCACCCAGCAAAAGCACGAACGACATAGTATGCCCCCAGTAATAGGAATTCCCCAACTCAAGGACTTGAGAAAAATTCGAATCTGCATCGTTCAAGGCTGAACCTGAAGCGAGGCCGCTCAAGATAAGCATCGCCGCGCCCATGCACCCACCGTAAGCGGATCCGAGGAAATGCAGCGAAATCAGACTGGACGACAACCACTCGCATCCGGAGAGACGAGGCATGATGTAATAAATCGCGCCAAAAAGAACCATGGACGCGGCTCCGCGCAGAAGCAGTGCACGCAAACCATTATCAAAGAGCGTATAATGCACTGAGTAGTCAACGGCTCTCAGGGATGAAATCGCTGAAAGCACTGTGGCAACGCCTAGAACAGAAAGGCCAAAGAGCACAAATCGCATTGAAGGCGACGCGGTTGTGACAGTCGCGCCTTTCGCTGTTGCAAACAGATTGTACACCGTTCCAAGCACGGGAACCAAAAGAAGAATACAACCGGAAGCCGCAATCGAGCTCAACCAGAGAGGGACCGGCCCCCCCGATAAACGGGACGCCGAGATCACTCCAGCAGTCACGAAATAAAGCCAGAAAAGAGACCTTCCCAAAGGGCCGCTGAACACGGGTTGCCCCGTGACCTTGGGAACCAGAAAGTACGCAATTCCGAGAATGACTGGTACAATCCACAGCCATAACGCGCCGCTTGATACCCACGTCGCTGCAAGTTGCTGCACCACCCCTGTCACACTATGCGAAGCCACTAGGAGATTACCTGTGAGCAAGCTCCATCCGAGCCAAGCCACGCCACCTGAAACGAACATAACCGAGAGAGAGGGGGTTGAATCACTGTAATAGGTGATGGCAAGCCATACCGACACGAGGCACAGACCCGCGAACATCACTATAAATGCGGCTAAAGGAAACTCGAGTCCGTTGAAAGGGCGTTGATTCCCCAAAAGAATCGAGAGCACTCCGATTAGGACGCCTCCGTTCCAGAGAAGAGCGCCAAAACTTACCAAGGACGTGCCTGGAGCAGCCCGACCAGAGAGGCGGGCAATGATCCAAACCGCGACTCCCAGGCACGCCGTTGAACACCACCCGTAAACAAAAGCAGCATCCGCAGCCGGGGCCAAACGCCCAAAGCTGAGAAAAGACCAATTTAAGAAGCTTGGAAAATGAAGCTTAACAGCCACGGCGGCAGCGAAAAGGGTCGAGAGGAGCAACCAGGCAACACCGCTCAGGAAAAGGCTCACCACCGCGGGACGAACCGCAGCATCGATTGCCGAACGGTTGGAAACGAGGGTTAAGTCAGTCACGGTAGATGTCTGTGGAGCAGGAGCGTGATGGCTAGCAACTTCAGTCATGGTTCAGGAAGGCTACGCGGTTAAAAGCTTGCTTTTTATTAATTTCCACCAACCGGAGCGGGTGCCGGAGCGGGTGCCGGAGCGGGTGCCGGAGCGGGTGCCGGAGCGGGTGCCGGAGCGGGTGCCGGAGCGGGTGCCGGAGCGGGTGCCGGAGCGGGTGCCCCTAACTTTGGGAACCGGACGGTGCTTGCTCCCGCAGGTGCAGAGGGCAACGCCGGGGCGTCCCCAGCTGGGGCTTCGAGCACAGGATCAACCTTTACCGACGAGGCTGACGGCTTCTTGGAACTCAGCTCCTTGATGACAACCTGTTGGGAAACTCCAATCGGTGTCTTTGCCGTGCCTGCATTCTTGTCCGCCCACTCAAGAGTACTGAGCTTTGCAGTCTCTTCCACATTAATTTTCTTTCGAACCTCCAACCGCCGGTCCCCTCTCTTAGCTTCCACATCCATTTCAGGCGTGGAGGTTCGTGTGAGATAGAAAGCGGCTACAAGAACTGCTCCCAGACTGAGAGCGGCCCAGAGGAAGTTACCCGGCGAAAAGCCCGAAGATTCGCGAGACTGGCTCATTTCTTAGTTATGAAGGTTCACGGAACCCGCAAGGCGAGGATCACGTTTTGGGAAAAGACACGACGCGGAGAGGCGGCGGAAGTACAACCCTGCGGCTGCACCACCCACTGCAGCAATGGAGGCTATGTCAAAAACACTCGGAGAAATTCCAGTCTGATGTAACGATGGAAGCACAATCACGTAAAGGTCAAGAATCTGCATCCCGATCATCCAAGCCGCCACACCGCACAACACCTTGGGTTTTTTCTTAGTGGACTGGAACAGCAGGAACGGGAAAGGAATAAAGAAACGGCCAACCACAAGGAAAGTACTCAGGTAGTGCCAGCTTTCAGTGTTGCGAATCTTGAAATAGATCGTCTCTTCCGGAATGTTCGCGTACCAGATCAGCATGTACTGGCTGTATCCGATATAAGCCCAGAACACAGTGAAAGCTAACATGAACTTACCCATCACGTGATAGTGCTCCACGTTCACAGCCTTCAAGTAGCCCGCGTTCCGCAACCCAGTGACAATCAGAACCAGAAGCGCCATTGAACTCCCAGCCGTTCCTGCAAAGATGTAGACGCCCCACATCGTCGAAAACCAATTATAATCGAGGCCCATTAACCAGTCGACGGCCGCGAAGGTCAAACAAACACCGAGAACCGGAAGCCCAATAATCGCCGCATTCCTCATCACGTAGGTGTGCTCGGGCGCGCCATCCTTGTCCTGCGCAATCGAACGGCGTGCTAAAACCGTAGCAACGCCCCCCAACCCCACGAAAAACAAAACGTACCGTATCGTGAAAAAGGTGTGGTTCAGATAGGCGGCCTTTGCATCGAGTAGAGGATCTGCACCAGGGCTTTTCTCCCACCATTTCCAAAGAATGGGGGCACACAACAAAAGGAGCGGCAGGAAAAATACCGAAAGTGCCGGGATAATACTGGCCACGTTCTCCATCTGCCGACGCACAAGAATCCCCCACTCAGAATCCGTGGCATGATGAAGTATTGTCCAAAACAAAGCTCCTACGCACAGCGTAAAAATGAGCATGAAACCAAACAGCCAGGAAAATGCGAACTGTTCGCGTGAAGCGAACAATCCAAAAGCACTGATCAGCAAACCGAGCGCCGAAACAGCAAAACTGATCGAAGACAATTTCTTGCCGACAGCAGGGTCAAACTGTTCTGCAGTTAAATTGGAGGATTCCGTAGAGTGGCTCATTACTTCTTTTCCAATTGGGCCTTTAATTCCGGGGAGAGCAACTCAACCTTCACAGATTGACTTTTCTGGAGTGCTCTCACGTAAGCTACAATCGCCCAACGATCTTCCACAGCGATGCTCGGACCGTAAGCACCCATTGTGTTCTTCCCGTTTGTGATGGTCGCAAACAATTGACCATCAGGCTGCGCTTTCAAGCGGTCATCAATGAGTGATGCCACCGTCGCGAGGCCGTATGCCTTCGTGATGCCATTTCCACTCCCAGACCGGTCATGACACACAGCGCAAAAAATATCGTAACGCTCGCGCCCGCGCTGCAGGAGTTTATCGTTCACTTCCACAGGAAAACCGTCTCCATAAACATCACCGATAACACCAGTATCCAGATACGTGGGTTCGCTCGTAAATGACGAGTTTCCACTCATGTTGTTCACCCCTGACTGGGCGTAACGCCCCGGAAGGTTGTACCCCACAGGAATCGTTCCGGGCACCAAGGGATGATCACCCCGGTTATCACTAAAGAATCCACTCCCATGCTGGGTTATCACCTTCGGTTGATGCTTCATGTCCGGAGTGATCTGGAGCGGTGTCCCAGCAAACTTCTGCCCACGGAAACCGGCGAGGGAAACCACCGCCAGCACCACCAACGTGAAAACAAATAGAAATGTGCGCACCATAATCAGTCGTGAATCAAGGTGACGTTTTTCGCCCCAATCTCTTCCAAAAGAGCCTTGGTGCGGGATTCAGAAAACTTCGAATCGCGGGCTTCAATAACCATCAGAAAACCATCGTCCGTAAAACGGGTAAACCTATCCCAGTTGAAGACCGGATGATGAAGGCGCGGCAACTGGTTCATCGCAAACATGGTACCGACTGCCGTAAAGGCGGAGAAAAGGACCGTCAATTCGAAGATGATCGGGAAAAAAGCGGGCAGCGTAGCCCATGTGTAAGGCTTGCCGTGTACAATCATCGGGTAGATGAAGAAGGAGGGAATGGTCACGAGGGATATCCCAGTAAGAAATCCCAAAAGACCGCCGACAAAAACGACCGCACTCAAATTGGATTTTCCGAGCCCCATCGCCTTGTCCATTCCATGAATGGGAAAGGGCGTATGAACGTCCCAGTGCGAGAAACCCGCATCACGGATTTTCTCGGCAGCGGACATCAGCGAAGCTGCGCTTTCGAACTCGGCTCCCAGGCCATACACTTTTCGTGACTGCGACATGGCGGACTAGTGCTTAAGGTGATGGTTGTGAGGATCTGCCTCAGGTGTAACTCCCTTAACCTCAGAAATGGCGATCATCGGAAGGAATCGCATGAACAGAAGGAACAAGCTGAGGAAGATTCCGAACGTACCCACAAAGGTGAGTATCTCGGTGGTCGATGGAGAGTAATGCCCCCAGGAACTGGGAAGAAAATCTTGGGCCAGCGAAGTAACGATGATCGTGAAGCGCTCGAACCACATCCCAACGTTCACGAACTGACACACGACGAAAACAACGACGTAGTTTGTTCTCATCTTCTTGAACCAAAAAATCTGCGGTGAAATCACGTTACAGAACATCATGATCCAGTAAGCCCATTGGTACCATCCCTTGCCGTCGATATTCGCACGCGCCGTAAAGAAAGTGAATCCCTCGAATTTGTTCGCGCCATACCACGCCACAAATAACTCCATCAGGTAGGCGTAACCCACGATAGATCCAGTCAACAAGATGATCTTCGCCATTTTGTCGACGTGATTACGCGTAATCATATCGTTGATCTGAGGAAAAATCCTCGCCGCCGGAAGCATGATCGTCAACACCATCGCAAACCCACCAAAAATGGCGCCGGCCACGAAGTACGGAGGAAAGATTGTCGTGTGCCATCCGGGCATGATCGAAGTGGCGAAATCGAACGACACGATCGAATGCACCGATAACACCAGAGGCGTTGATAAGCCGGCCAGAAGGAGATAGGCCATTTCATAGTGGCGCCATTGCCGGTTGCCACCTCTCCAGCCCAAGGCCAGAACTCCGTAGATAATCTGCGCAACCCTCGACTTTGCTCGGTCACGGAGCGTTGCAAGGTCTGGGATCAAGCCCACAAACCAAAACAGCACAGAAACAGAAAAGTACGTGGATACGGCGAACACGTCCCAGAGCAATGGCGAACGGAAGTTGGGCCAGATTGCATTGGTATTCGGGATAGGCGCAAGGAACCAGGCGTACCATACGCGTCCCACGTGGATGGCAGGAAAGATCCCCGCGCAAACCACCGCAAAAAGCGTCATCGCTTCAGCAGCCCGGTTGATGGACGTCCGCCACTTCTGACGGGTGAGGAAAAGCACTGCAGAAATCAAAGTCCCCGCGTGGCCGATCCCAATCCAAAACACGAAGTTCGTGATGTCCCAAGCCCAACCATTCGGATGGTTCTCGCCCCACACACCAACCCCGTTCGAGATCTGGTAGACAATACAAATCAAACCCATCAAGGCGATCGGCGACGTAATGCAGAAGCTGAGCAGCCACCATTTGGGAGTGGACGACTCGACGATGTTGGAGACGTTTTCAGTCACCCATTGAATGGAGCGACCGTGGTCCACCAACGCGGGCCGCACCAGTTCGTGCGGCGTCTCGAGTTTTACGCTTGAATCAGCCATTACGCGTGTCCTCCGTTCTGAGAGCTTGTGTGCCCATGACTACCACCGTGTCCGTGACCTCCCTTGGAGGCCGATCCGGCGCGCGCAGCGTCGGGCATTTTAGGATTGGGATTACGAATGCGTGCAAGATACCAGACACGATTCTCCGTATTTAAGTACTCCAACAGGCGGTATCCGCGCTGGTCTTCCTTGAGTTTTGCTATGCGACTCTCCGGATTACGAATGTCACCGAACACGATCGCCTCCGTAGGACACACTTGGGCACAAGCCGAAGTAAAACTGTCCGCAGGAACTCGCGGTTGGACTCCGCTGTCCGAAGACTTCACTTTGGCGGCAATCTTGGCCTCCTGAACCCGTTGCACGCAGAATGTGCACTTCTCCATCACCCCGCGCATACGCACGGTGACGTTCGGGTTTTTCTGCATCTGGATGGAATCCGGCGTCCCTTTTTCACTGATCAAATTCCAGCGATAGAGATTGGTAATCGAGCGCTGGTTGTAATCAAAGAAGTTAAACCGGCGCACTTTAAACGGACAGTTGTTGGCGCAATACCTTGTGCCAATGCAACGATTATACGCCATCACGTTCAGCCCGTCCTCGGAGTGCACGGTCGCGTTCACAGGACAAACGGTTTCGCAGGGTGCGTTTTCGCACTGCTGACACATCATCGGCTGGCTGACCATTTCTGGCTCGTCTGCATCGCCACCCTCGCTTGCAAAATAGCGGTCGGTGCGCATCCAGTGCATTTCGCGGCCGTTAATGACCTGCTCCTTGCCAACAATTGGAATGTTATTCTCAGCCTGACACGCAGTCATACAGGCGGCACAGCCAATGCAGCTGTTGAGATCCACCGCCATGCCCCAGCCGTGTACGTCGTCCAGAGGAGGGTGCGTATAGAGCGAGAAATTTGCAGGCGCGTGGGCATCAATGCCCATCTTCTTGAAAAAGTCCTTGTTTTCGGCATTCTCGCTCCACTCCTGAGTGGTAGCCTGCCTCGTGATGTCAGCACCGCGCCCCTCCAGCGCACCATGCTCCTGGGTGATTGCGAGCGCATGACGCCTCCCAGTCTTGAGCGCGGACACCCCCGTGAGAAAACGTCTGTCCACCGTTGTCTGAAACGGAAACACATTCACCCCAACGCTTTTACCAACACTCCCCACCTCGGTTCGACCGTACCCAACCGCGACAGAAATCGAATCGTCAGCGTGACCTGGCAGGACCAGCGCCGCTATTTCCAGCTTCTTCTCCCCCATGGAAAGGCGAATCACATCTCCCGTATCAACGCCTAACTTACGCGCAGCAGCAGGACTCAAAAGGGCTGCATTGTCCCAAGTCAGTTTTGTCACCGGATCCGGCAATTCCTGCAACCACCCATTGTTGGCGTAACGCCCGTCATCCACCTTGGAGTCGGTGATAAAGACCAGTTCAAACTGCCCGTCAGCCAAACTCGCGGCCGGTGAATCACCTATTGCTTTCGTGACTGCATCTACTCGAAGTGCTGCCTCAATGGATTTGGCAGAGGCATTTGAAAAGAAACCGTTCTTCAAGGTCTTTGCCCATACCGCGGAATAATCACCAGAGGCAGACGTCACCTCCGCGAACGTGTCGCGCACAAGAGTGAGCGGATCGGCACTGATACCGGCAATTTTGGCCAGCAACTCGTTTCCTGTGATGCCATTGTAGAGAGGCAAAATCACTGGTTGGCCCACCACATAACTTCCGTCTGAAGCGTAGCAGTCTTCCCACTGCTCCAAATAATGCGCAGCCGGAACATGCCAGTGCGCTTTCGCTGATGTCTCGTTCTGGTCGATGGAGAGATGAACGACAGTCTTGGCCTTCGCCTGAGCTTCTGCCCAATGTACGTCGGCGGGAGCATTGTAAACTGGATTGCCTCCCAAAATGAAAAGCCCTTTCACCGCCCCTTTGCGCAACTCCTCGGCGAGTTCAGCGATGCTGGCCGACGCGTCAACGGCAGACTTTTTGAGCTCGATCGTCTTTCCAAGAGCTCCCAAGGAAACATTCACCGCGAGAGCGAGAGCTTGAACTGCCACCGGTTGCTTGTTCCCTGCCAGAACCAAAGCCTTCCCCTTGTGCGCCCAGAGATCAGCCGCGCACTCCTCCACCCACTTGTCCTTGATCTTTGTATCAACCACCTTCAACCCGGCCGCCAATGTGGCAAGGAACTGATCGCCTGACAGTTTCGCCACCTGAGCGGCAAGCGCCTTTAGAAATGCTCCCGACCGACTCGCCGCCAACCGCAAGCGATGATCCGACATGCCGCCCGTCAAAGTGTAGCGGTTTTCAACAACGTACAGGCGATTCATATTCGCCTTCGGACCATCCACCTTGCGGCGCGCCGCAAATCCCCGCACCGAAGCGATATCTCCCTCAACACCCAAAATATCCCGGTCAACGGTTAGCACAATGTCCGCTTGATCCAAACGATTCACCACCTCATGCCCGTTGCCAAAAGCAACTGCAGCGGCGGCGACTTCCAAATCGTTTCCGTTGGGTTCGTACGTTGCCCACATTGCCTTTGGATACTTCGCGAGAACCTTCCGACGCAACCGCTCACGCGTTGGAGAAACAATCCCATCCACCAAAAATGCAACACCCGAGCCATCAGCCGAAGTTTTGAGAATCTCTTCGAGATCTTTCTCGAAGGAAACAAAATCCGACTTCTTCCCAAGCGACAAGACATCCTTCGAGCGCTGAGGATCGTACAAATCAAGAACAGAAGACTGCGCCCAAACATCGGTTGTGCCTTTGTTTACGGGATGCAAAGGATTGCCTTCGATCTTTGTCGGACGCCCATCGAAAGTCGTCACAACCAGCGGCATGCCTCCGTTGCGCGTCGGCATCACCGACGCGAAGAAAAGAGCTTTCCCCGGCACAGACCATTCCACGGCCTTCGTAAACGGAACGAGGTTTTTAAGCGGTCTCCGGCAAGAGGCCAGACTCAGCCCAGCAAGCGCCACAGACGCTCCCATGAACTGGAGAAATCCCCGGCGACTGACATCGTTTCCGTCAATCTCAGAGGCACCTTGGGGAAACTCACGGTGCATCCACTGGCGAAACTCTGGAGTGTCCTGCAGTTGACCCAGCGAACGCCAGTAGCGTTTGCCCGTTTGAGGCTCTTCGGGATGTTGAAAAATGCGCTTGCTCATTTGGATTAGCGATGGCAACCGGCGCAGTTCTTGACCGGGGGATTCACGTGCCACTCGTTCACGAGTGCAGCACCAATTTCACGCTGAGTTTTACCTTCGGACGGCTTCCAGTCCAAGTTCGTGACCTCGGATACGGGGCGCAAAAACTCGGAAGGGTTTCTGTGGCAGGTTAGACACCATGCCATGGAGTGAGACTCCGCGTGGTAAACCTCATCCATTTCATTGACCTTCCCATGGCAACTCACGCAACTCACGCCGCGGTTCACATGAACAGAATGGTGGAAGTACACATGCTCGGGCGTCTTGTGGATCTGCACCCACTCGATGGGCTTGCCGCTCTTCCAGGAATCATGCACCGGCTGGAGTTTCGGATTTTCACGCTGAATCTGCGAATGGCAGTTCATGCAGACCTGAGTTGTCGGAATGTTCGAATATGCCGAAGTCTCCACGAAGGAATGACAGTAACGACAATCCATGCCCAACTGGCCTGCGTGAATTTTATGTGAAAAAGGAACAGGCTGTGAGGGCTGGTAACCCACACGCATGTATTCGGGGTTCAGGTAATACCAAACCCCGGCGCTGACTCCGCCACCCAAGATTAGGAGACAGAATATAATTTTGAAAGGGAGCCAGTTGCTCCAGCGTGGAAAAATGTTCGCCATGCGACGGTCGTGTTCTGAGCGTTAAGAAAGTTGAACAAAAAGGTGCGCCATGAGGCTGATTTAAAAACGAGGTGCGATTAAACGCAGCAGTCCGACCATAGGCAAGCGAGATTGTGAAATTTTTCACAAGCTAGCCGCTTCATAAAGGATGCACGGACCAGTAACCTGTTTTTTTTCATGAACTTATATTGTCAAAACCGCTCCAGAAAAGACGTGCTTTACGCTGGCAAATGGGAACGGCAGTACTCATTCCCATCCCGAGCCACGCGAAACTCTAGCTCAGGCGAATTAACCTCCGTTCGCCCACAAACATGACAGCAATGAAGTGTTTCCTGAGTCTCGACCGCCGCTGCATAGGCAGCCTGTCTAGTCTTTTGCTCTTTTCGACGCCTCTGCGAGGCAAGCCACGATGGACCAAAGAAGAGAAAAAAGTTCGCGAGCGCCGCGATCACTCCCGCCCGATAGCCCCAACCCGAGACAAGGAAAGAAGGGATCAACAGGACTGCATCAAGCCATGCGAGCCATTTAATCTTAACGGGTATCACGAAGAAAAACAAAACGCGAAGGTCGGGGTAAAACGCGGCGAAGGCAAACACCAGAGTGTTGTTGAGGAAAAATCCACCCACGCTTTCCCCCGAGAGAAACGCCGCTGCGTTTGTTCCCAGAATACCGAGTAAGTAGTACAGATTGAGACGAAAAACACCCATGGCCTGCTCCAGGCCGTCGCCCAGCCACATCAAAAACAACAGATAAAAGACAGCCGTGAGCCAGGACGGGAAAATTCCTCCCAACGAAGGCACGAAGACATGCGAAAAAAGCCGCCAAACCTGGCCGCTCAAAACTAGCTTCGGATCCATCTCGAGCATCTGCTCAAATCCCGGCTTTATCTGACAAAGCACAAATGCCAAACCGTTTAATGCGGCCACATACCGCAGCAAGTGCGGGATGGCAAGGTGCCCCAACCGGCGTTCGATGGCGTCAATCCAGCTCATTTTTAGTAGCCCTACACTCCAACCGGACTCTCGTTAGATTGAAAGCCGTTTTCTCAACTGAACGCTTGCCAACTCCGGAGTGCAAGAGCGCGCACGCTCTGCATTGACACCGTGCGCAGGCGCTTTAGCCTGCAAAACTGACCATGGTTTTTTCTCCAAAACGCACTCCTCTTTCAACGGTTCATGAAGCTTCAGGCGCCCGCATGATGGAATTCGGCGGCTGGTGGATGCCTGTTCAGTACAAGGGAATTTTGGAGGAACACAAAGCCGTAAGAACCGCAGTGGGCCTCTTTGACATTTCCCACATGGGACAGCTTGTCGTGTCCGGCCCGGACTCTGAAATGTGGCTGAACCAGGTGCTCACCAATGATGTACGCCTTCTTGATGACGGCCAGGGCCAATACACGCTTCTCTTGAATGAGTCGGGCGGCGTCATTGACGACCTCATTATCTACCGCGTCGAAGCGAATTCTTATTTCCTCGTTGTGAACGCTTCCAAGATCGAAGAAGACGTCCTCTGGCTGCAGTCCAAACTCAGCGGAGATGTCACGCTTGCCGACCAAAGCGGCGACTGGGCGGGGCTCGCCATCCAAGGCCCGGCTGCAAAAGAGTGCCTCGAAGCCCTTCTTGGCCAAGACATTCAACTTCCTCAAAAAAACGGCCTGCTCAGCCTTGGGATCCCCAACGGTCCAATTCTGATCGCTCGCACTGGCTACACCGGAGAAGACGGATTTGAATGGTTCTGCCCCGCGCGAATGGCCGCCTACTGGTGGAGCAAAATCCTTGAACTGGGACAAGCCTTTGGCATCCAGCCGTGCGGGCTTGGAGCTCGGGATACCCTTCGACTCGAAGCTGGCTTTCCGCTCAACGGCTCTGACCTTTCTCCAAAGCACACACCTCTTGAAGCCGGTCTTTCGATTTTTGTCAAATTCGACAAAGGCGCATTCACCGGACGCCCGGTCCTCGAAAAACAACGCATGACAGGCGTAGAGACCAAGTTAGTTGGGCTTATCATGGCGGATAAAACCCCGCCCCCACGCCCCCACTATCCGGTTTTCCACGCAAACGCCCCCGTGGGAGAAACCACAAGCGGATCTCTTTCTCCAACGCTCGGTTCAGGAATCGCCATGGCCTACCTGCCAACGTCTCTCGCCAGCCCGGGCACGCTCGTCGAGGTCGAAATCCGCGGCAAACGCTTCCCCGCAACTGTGGCAAAGCGTCCGATGTACCGACGCGCGAAGTAACCGGTTTCACCTCAGGATTCTCCTTTTTTTACCCCGCCTCACCAATTGCAATGAAAGTTCCAACCAACCTCCTCTACGCAACTTCTCACGAATGGCTCCGCAATGACGCAGGTCATGCCACCGTGGGCATCACCGACCACGCCCAGCATGAACTTACAGATGTGGTTTATGTAGAACTGCCAAGCATCGGCGCCACGATTGAAGCCGGCCAGCAGATCTGCGTTGTTGAATCAGTCAAAGCCGCCAGTGACATCTATTCGCCGGCTTCGGGCACAGTCACCGAAGTCAACGATGCGCTCTCGCAGGACCCTGCCCTTCTCAATACTGATCCGTACGACAAAGGTTGGATTTTCAAACTTCGCTTGGCCACTGATGCAGACCTTTCGTCGCTCAAATCGCCGGAGCAGTACACCGAACAGCTCCATAGTTTGTAATCGCCACCCGGCTCCTGTTCTGTGAGTGCCAAGTCTCCTCGCACGGTTGCAGGCCCCACGCCCGCACTCGTGCTCGCGTCAACGTCGCCACGCAGGCGCGACCTTCTTCTGGAACATCGCTTTACGTTCACGACAATCACAACCGGCGCGGAGGAAGTCAGCGACCCAGCACTGGGACCGGCCAGTCTTGTAGCCGAAAACGCACGCCTCAAAGCCCTTCCAGTCGCAACATTACACCCTGACTGCGTTGTGATAGGCGCTGACACCGTCGTGGCACTGGGCAATACGATTCTCGGTAAACCAACCAGCCTGCAGGAAGCCTCGGCAATGCTTGAAATGCTCAATGGCAAAGAGCACACCGTCCTCACGGGTGTCTGTATCCTACATGCCAGCAGCTCAAGAGAGTCGGAATTTGTAGAAACAACCAGCGTCCGTTTTCGTACGCTCTCCATCGAACAAAGGATTGCGTATCACCTGCGCATCAACCCCCTCGACAAGGCGGGAGGCTATGCGGCTCAGGACGATCGCGGGCAACTCATTGAGGAAACCGTTGGTTCGTTTAGCAACGTGATCGGCCTGCCCATGGAAACGCTCACCCAACA
>CANJPY010000019.1 GCA_947476255.1 Chthoniobacteraceae bacterium
GAATTTTGGGAAGCTGTTGGGATGGGTGGGCCGTTTTTGGCTCTTCTTCCGAGCGCTGGTGGCCACGATTTTCAGCCCGGGTTACGCGACCCCTGTCGCGTCGCTGTGACTTTTTCAGAATCGACTAATTAAAGTATTACAGAGGCCTCCGTAGCCCCCTAGTTTGGGGGATAAAACCGTTCGTATGCATTTAAGCGCTCCCCAATTGCCGAAACGCCCGCATGCGTTATTCTGGGCCGATGCCCTTTGAACTCGCCTCCGATTATGAGCCCCGCGGCGACCAAGCCCAGGCCATTGGAAAACTTGTGCGCTCGTTGCAAGCCGGGCACCGCCATCAGACCCTGCTGGGGGTGACAGGTTCTGGAAAAACGTTTACTGCAGCGAATGTCATTCAAGCGCTCGACCGTCCCGCTCTGGTGATTTCCCACAACAAAACCCTGGCGGCTCAACTTTACTCCGAGTTCAAACAGTTCTTTCCCAACAACGCCGTTGAATACTTTGTTTCGTATTTCGATTACTACCAGCCCGAAGCCTACATCCCATCAACGGATACCTACGTTGAAAAAGACTCCTCCATTAACGAGGAAATTGAGCGTCTCCGGCTCTCGACAACCTCCTCGCTCCTGACGCGGCGTGATGTCCTCGTGGTTGCCTCCGTTTCTTGTATTTATGGCCTCGCTTCGCCGATGGACTTTCTCGAGATGCTGCTGACGATCCGCAGCGGCCAGGTTCTTTCCAGAGACGTACTTCTTTCCAAGCTTGTTGAGATGCTCTACGAGCGCAATGACTACGAGTTCGGACGCGGCAAGTTCAGGGTCCGTGGTGACACCGTCGAGGTTCAGGCGGGTTCCGCAGATGACGAGGCGGTTCGGATCGAGTTCTTCGGAGATGAAGTTGACCGTATCACACGCTTCGATCCGCTCACCGGACATGCCTCGGGGCAACTCACCGTCTTCACGCTTTTTCCGGCCAAACAGTTTGTGACACCCGCGGACAAACTACAGGCGGCGATGCGCTCCATTCGCACAGAATTAGAGGATCGCGTGTCGTGGTTTGAGTCCAATGGCAAACTCCTCGAGGCGCAGCGTATCCGTATGCGTACAGAATATGACCTCGAGATGATGCAAGAGATGGGCTTTTGCAGCGGTATTGAAAACTATTCACGCCACCTCACGGGTCGTCCACCCGGGTCGCGGCCTTACACCCTCCTCGACTTTTTTCCGAAGGATTACGTTCTTGTGGTGGATGAATCCCATGCGACTTTGCCGCAGATTGGAGGCATGTATGAGGGCGACAAGGTTCGAAAAACGACCTTGGTCGAGCATGGCTTTCGGCTGCCAAGTGCTCTGGATAACCGGCCGCTAAACTTCACCGAGTTTATGGAGATGACAAACCAACGTCTCTACATCAGTGCGACTCCCGGCTCTTTCGAATTGCGCAACTCGGTGGTCGGCAATGTCGATTTCCTGCCCAACCCGAAGGGTGGGTTGGGTGAAAGTGGACCGGGTTCTTTCCGAAGGGTTTCGCGTACGGACGTGCCAGTAGAACAGTTCGATGTTTCCACTCCCGGCGCAGTGCTAATCGCGGAGCAAATTATTCGTCCCACCGGACTCTTAGATCCTGAAATCACCGTGCGCCCGCTGCAGGATCAAATTGATGAAACCATGGAGTTGTGTCGCCAGCGCGCAGAAATCAAGGAACGCAGTCTGATCACAACGCTCACGAAACGGACGGCCGAAGACCTCGCGGAATATTTGAAGGATGTGGGTCTGCGTGTGCGATACCTGCACAGCGACATTGATACGATTGAGCGGGTGGAGATTCTCCGCGGCCTCCGTGCGGGGGATTTTGATATTTTGATAGGGATCAATTTACTCCGTGAAGGCCTGGATCTTCCTGAAGTGTCTCTTGTTTGTATTTTAGATGCCGACAAGGAAGGGTATCTGCGTTCGCAAACCTCGCTCATTCAAACGGCAGGACGAGCAGCGCGTCATGTGAACGGCAAGGTGTATCTCTTTGCGGATACCATTACAAACAGCATGCGCCAATTGTTGGAGATCACCGAATACAGGCGGTCTAAACAACAAACTCACAATACAAAGCACGGTATCACGCCCCAGAGTGTACGCCGCCCGGTGCAAGAGAGTTTACACACAATTCTGCGAGGTAGTGATGCTGGCAACGCCGCTTCAGGAGGGAGCCAGGAAAACCACACGCTCGCGGAGACGCTACAGGAATTGGAGGAGGAAATGGCAAAGGCTGCGGGTGCGCTGGAGTACGAAAAGGCGGCTCTATTGAGAGACCAGATTCGCGAACTACGAGCCGGTGCCGGACTCGTCGTGGAGACAAAAATTCAGGTCGCCGCGCAGAAGAAGGGGCAGGCAAGAAAGAAGGGTGGCTGGGGGAAAAAGGCGAAGTAATGATCCGTTGCTCGGAAAGGCAAGCTTGATGTTAAGTCCACAAGAGATGCAAGAATTAGAGCGGCGCGCATTCGCCGCGGGTGCTGTAGCAGAGACCTTGATGGAGGAGGCTGGCCGGCAGATGGCTGAGGCTGTGGTGCAGTTTTGTCCAGTGCCTGGCGTATGTGTGGCTTTTCTTGGGAAGGGTCACAACGGAGGGGATGCGCTGGTCGCAGCGCGGGTGTTGTCGGATTCTGGGTGGCGGGTGATCCTCGTTCCCGCGTACCCAAAGGCCGAATGGGCTCCGTTGACCGCGCGAAAATTCGCTCAAGCGGGTCGGTGCGAAATTTGGTCTAATAGCGAGGTGGAACACTGGTTGCCTCCGCCTGGGTGTGCGTGTGTGGTTCTGGATGGATTGTTGGGAATTGGTGCCCAAGGAAGCTTAAAGGAACCTGTGTCGGGAGCGTGCAGGCAGATTAACCGTTTGCGGGAACATTCGGCAGCCCGTGTGTTTGCTCTGGATGTGCCAACGGGTTTCGATAGCGGGACCGGGGAGGCGTATCCAGGTGCGGTGGTGGCGGATGTGACGCTTGCGGTCGGATTTGTAAAAACGGGGCTATTGGCGGACGACGCGGAACGTTTTGTCGGGCGGTTGGCGATTCTTCCTTTGACGGCTTTAAGCGAAGCCGCGCAGACTTATGACGCACTCGAGTGCGCTACGCCGGCGTCGCTGGCACCCTTGTGGAAGAGACGTTCGGCGGCATTGCATAAGGGCAATTGTGGGCGTGTCACCTTGGTGGCTGGAGCGATAGGCACCGTAGGCGCTGCGGTTCTCGCAGCGTTTGGTGCGTTACGTGCAGGCGCAGGTCTGGTCACTCTTTGTGTCGCCAAGGAGATTTATCCCTTGGTCGTCTCACTAGCTCCTGTGGAGTGTATGGTTCGACCGGTTTCCTCAGTCAGCGAGGTGCTGTTTCTCCGCGCTGACGCGCTTGGCATCGGTCCTGGATTGGGACTCAAAAACGCTGGGACGGTGGCGGACCTCGTCCGCGATTTTCCGGGTCCCGCGGTTGTTGACGCAGATGCTTTAAACGCCCTCGCGGATGGCAGGCTTGGTCTTTTGCACGAGTGCGCTGGGCCTCGGTTGCTTACACCTCATCCTGGAGAAATGGCACGCCTCGACCCCGAGGGCGTAGGCATGGGGCGACAGGATTGGGTGAGACGTTTTACGGCGCACTGGCCGGTAACGCTGCTCTTGAAGGGTGCGAGGACTGTGGTCGCAACGGGTGGAACGCGGTTGGGGTTTAATACGACGGGTAATCCCGGGATGGCTTCGGGCGGGATGGGCGATGTCCTCACGGGCGTCTGTACGGCACTTCTCGCGCAGGGGTTGTCGTGTCACGAAGCGGCGCTGTTGGGGGCGTGGCTCTGTGGGCGGGCTGCGGAGTCGCTCGTCTGCAGTCGCAGGCAAAGCGAAGAATCGCTCTTGGCCTCAGACGTAGCGGGCGCTTTGGGCGACGCCTTTCACGCGCTGCGCGGACGCGGCGTGTGAAAGGCGTGATTACAGAGTGGAGCACGACTGGGGGGGCGGGGGGAAAACACGCGCAAACCGCCGCGCCGAAAACCGCTGCGGAGGTTGTTACTGTTCGATGAAACACAGCCAGCAGCGCGCTGCTTGAGTCCTTCGAAAGCTGTGCGAACACGAAGCGTCGTGAGACTCGTGCACCCCTGGGAATTGTCTTGTTGAAGAACCCCTACTTCATCTGAAACACATCGCTCTCCACCACGGCATAAACGATGGACCGAAGGCCGTACCGATCCTTGGCTGCGGCATTGACGATTGCCTCGATTGCAGGCTCATCGATGGGCCCCACGGGCTCTCCCGTGGCGTAGGTAAGAAGGTGTCGTGCGACTCCTTTTGCCAGTTGGGCGGGATTCTGTGCTATGAACTGCCGGAGTTCATTGATACCGCTAAAAACCCGCCCATCTGGCGTTTTACCTGCGGAATCCACAGTCAGACCTTCCATCCATCCTGGACCCTTGCGCTGGTTTGCGGGCAGCTTAATGACCTCGGGGTTAGGCATGCGAAAGGTGGTGCGAAATGCGCCGATCACGTCGAAGCTTTCGAGGGCGAAGCCGTACGGGTCAAACTTAGCGTGGCAGGCCTGGCAGGAACCTTTACTGCTATGCAGGGCCAGTTGTTCACGTAAGGTTTTGGCACCGCGGATGTCTGGTTCAATGGAGCCTGCGGTTGGCGGCGGAGGCGGGATCTTAACTCCCAGAAGACGTTCCGCCATCCACACGCCTCGTTTGACAGGCGAGGTGTTTGTACCGTTGGCCGTGACCTTCATCGTGGCCGGTTGCGTCCACACTCCACCAAAGGGTGTGTTTGGTGGCAGGTTTACAGACCGGAGCGTAAACCCTTCGCATGTTGGGAATCCGTAGTGACGGGCAAGACGCTCGTTGATAAAACCCCACTTGGGCGCAACAAAGTCGACAACGCTTAGGTTCTCCGCAAGCATGCGGCGGAATGTGGCATGGGTTTCATGGAGGCTCGAGTACCGGAGTAATTCGTCGTATTCAGGATAAACGTCCTTGTCTGGTGTTGTGTTCTCGATGCCCCAAATTCCGAGCCATTGATCGGGGAAGTCCTTGATAAAACGCTCGGCTCTCGCGTCCTTAAGCATACGGTCTGTTTGTGTGCGAAGGCTCCGCGGGTCGCTAAGTTTGCGCTGGCGCGCGAGGGCGAGTAATTCTTCGTCAGGGGTGGAGCTCCACAGGAAATAGGAAAGCCGGGCAGCCAGTGCGAACTCATTCAGGCGCCCTGGTTGTTCGATGATGGCGAGGCTGTCGGGAGCCGTAAGCATCTTTGTGATCTCCTCTTTGAAGATGGAAAGAGGAAGGTCACCTGCTTCGAGACGCTGGAGAAAGTTCTGTACAGGACGACTGACCTCCGCGTCGGAAAGGTCGCGCCGGAATAAACGAGCACCGACTCGGCGGAACGTCTTGTCCAAGACAGTGCGAAGCTCGTTTTGATCCACAGCTGCAAAAACTTTTTTGACTTCCGACGGCTGTGCGTGCAAGAGGCGCCTTTCCTTTTCCGAAAAATCTGCGGTCAAGAAACGATAACCCGCTAGCGGTAATTCAGGCTCGATCACATCCACCCATTGGACTGCAAGGCCAGGCCCTTTGCAGTTGCTTGCGAGAGTGTTTTTCGGCACGGGAACGCCCAGCCCAAGCGGAACAAGACGAAAGGAATCCGCCACCGGAGCCTGGTCGTTATCGGGAGCGGTCCTGAAGTAAACTTCGGTTTCAATCACGGTGGGCTTGCCGGGCTGTGCCTCAAGAATGTCGACAAGGTTCACAAGCTGTGGATACGCACCGGTGTGGCCGGCCCAGATTGCAAAAGGCAGTGGTTTGTCTGTCTGGTAACCGTACACAGAAATACGCAGCTTGTGGACGCCAGGCACTCGAACGGAGTTTCCTGCAAAGGACCCGTCCTCCCTTTTTTGCGCCAGCGGGCCAGAGGTTAAGTCGGAGTTAAAAGAGACTTTGGTGTCGTCGGGTAACTCGAGAATGTTACCTTTGGATTGCTCGCTGGGTCGCGCCCAAAGCCGCACCGTCCCATTGGTTTTAGGGTCCGCTGCTTTTGGCGCGGTGAAAATGGTGTTGAGCGTTTCCTCGGCAGTTTTTACAAAGCCCTCGGTGCCGGATACAGAAAACGGCAGGGCAGCACTCACTTTGTCGTACCCGTCGACGCGACCGTCTTGCGGCAGGAATCGATTTACCGCGGGCCGGACACCGAACAGGTCGAGCATGGTGTTGGCGTACTCACTGCGAGAGAGGCGGCGCAGATGGCTGCGTCCTTCGCGTTGCCTTTCGCTGACAAGCTCCGGGGTAAGCGAGCCGCGTACCCATTTGATGAGCTCTTGGCGTTGCGATTGCGAGAGCACGTCCTCCCCCTCGGGCGGCATCGCGCCGGACTCGATCTGCTCAAGCATGCGATACCACAAGTCGGCATTGGCCTTTAATTGGTTCGTAGATCCGGCTGCGGTGAAGTTGACATTCGCCTTTTGTTTTCTGTCGCCATGGCATTCGGTGCAGTGACTTTTGAGAATCGGTAAAACTTCCTTTTCAAAAGATTTAGTGGAATCGGGCGCTTGTCCATTTGGGACCGCGCGGAGCGTGGATACGGCGGTAAGGCCGAGAACGGCACTAGTAAGCAATTGCGTGGCTTTCATGGGCACTGATTAGACAAGTCCATCGATGGGGCCTTCACCCGAACCAAATTTCTCAGTTTCAACACCAAAGCGCTGCAGCATGTTTACGAAAAGCTTGGCTAGAGGAGTGTTGTTCTTCACGTCGCCGGCGATGTGCCGACCGTGCTTGTAGCCGCCACCTGCAAGCAGTATCGGAAGATTGCTTGTCCCATGGCCGCTGGCGTCACCTAGGTTGCTGCCGATGAGCACCTGTGTGCTATCAAGCAGGCTGCGCCCCCCTTCCGACGTGTCCTTCAAGCTAATCAAGAGATCGCGAAACGCCTTCATTTTGACAGTCTCAATGATCTTGAGCTTCTCGATTTTTTCAGGACTCCTGCCGTGGTGAGTGATATCGTGGTGGCCCTGATTGATGCCGTCGATTGGCGGCGTTGCATCCGAGCCTTTGATATAGATGCTCACAACACGGGTCGAATCCGTTTGCACCGCGAGCTTTGCCAACTGGAACATGATCCGAGCCCTGCCGATGGAGTCCGCCGGATTCAGGAAAGGACTGCCGTAGGGTTGTGCGGTGAGTTCAGCCGGAGCGGGCTCGCTCAACGTGGGTTTCGGCCGATCAATCCATTTCTCCTCAGCAACAAGTTGCTTTTCCATATCTCTCACCGCCTCGGTGTAATCGCTGATCTGTTGCTGGTCGTAGCGACTCAGTGTCCTGCTTAGCTCGCCGAGGCGCTCCTTCATGTGATCGAGGATGCTGTGCCCACGACGCAAGCGATCGAGTTCCTTGGTGACATCGGCCTTGCTGCCGGCAATGAACAGGTTCGCGTAGATCTGTGAGGGAAGAGTCAACGCCGGGATGTCCGCACCCGTGACCGTGTGAGAAAGAGGGCTTCCGTTTTGTGTGCTCAGCGACAGGAGCGGGAAGCGGGTTGCTCCAGCGACATGCTGCGAAGCAACGACATCGAGCGACACCGTGTTGCGAAAGCCGGGCTTCGTAGGGCGCTTGGCGCTCGTCAGGAAACAAGCCGCAGAGGCATGATCGCCTCCAATGTCGGGATGCGAAATGCCGGAGAAAACGGTGAACTTGCTGCGCAGATCTTCCAGAATGCGTAAGTACTCGCTTGGCTCGTAGTCCATTCCCGCGCTGGTTGGAAAAAACGAGGGACCATAAATTCCGAAGTCCGTGCAAACATGGATCAAGCGCTTTGGCGGTTCGGCTGAGTTGCCTTTGGCAAAAGTTTCGAGCCAGGGAAGGGCAAGAAGCGCGGAACTGGAGCGTAGGAATTGACGGCGGTTCATGGAGGTGGATGGAAAAACGCAATCCTGCATCGAAAACGGTGATTTGTCATGTGACGGAATCACGTCACGGGCAAAAGCACCCTTTTATCGTGGAAAGAAGATGTTACCGGATTGCTGCACCGGGAGGCTTAGCCCCAGTGTCTTCTCCAGTTCGGCAGAATACAAAGAGACTTTCCTGTGGGGAGCGCACACTTGGGCAAGCCCAAGATAAACGTTGATCGCTGGACTCGGAATCCCAAGGGATTCAGAGCGTCCCTAGGGCCAGATTCTGTCCACCGCAGTACAGAGAAACCTCCGCGGCACGCAAATGCTTTAGTCGCAGGGTAAATGAGTTTACTTTCTTGAAGATAAATAAAACGGGCCAAAAGCAGTATCGCTCGTGTATTGCTTCCTCCGTCCTTCACCCCATGAACCGACGCCGATTCATTCATTCAGCCGCACTGGTGCCTTTTTTATTCGCAAAGGTGGATGCTTTGCGGGCCGCCTCCGTAAACAAAACCTTTCTGGGGTCTGTGGGAGTGCAACTTTATACGGTTAGGCATCAGTTGGCGAAGGATCGGAGAGGGACGCTGAAAGAGATCAAGGACATGGGATACGTCCAAGTCGAACCCTATGAATTCCCCAAATATAAGGCATTAGTGGACGATGCAAAAGAGGTTGGATTGGCCGTAAACTCGACGCATATTCAATGGAATTCGGTACTGAATCCGGGTGCCCCAGACGTTCCATCCTTCGAAAAAGTTTTGGAAGAGGCACAAGCCGCGAACATCAAGCACCTCGTCATTGCTACAATCGACCCCAAAGATCGACAGACCTTGGATGATTACAAGCGGGCGGCGGAGAAGTGCAACCGTGCGGCCGAGTTGGCGAGGGTGGCGGGCATTCGTCTCGCGTACCACAACCATACTTTTGAATTTGAGCCGTTGCAAGGATCCAAGGCGGGCTATGATGTCTTAATAGAGGAGTTTAGCCCCGAGATGTTTTTTGAGGTTGATGCGTTTTGGGTTCAACTTGGCAAACGTGATCCTGCCAGGCTCATCCGCTTGCTGGGTGGTCGGGTGACGCAGGTGCATCTTAAAGATCTAGCTGGTGGTGTTCACTTACCGGACAAAATTGAAGGTTGGTGGAGTCTGCCGGTCGACGCGTTTACTTCCTTGGGAGAGGGGGTCATTCCTGTAAATCCAATCATTGAAGCAGCACGAGCCGCTGGGGTTCAGTATTGCCACGTGGAGCAGGATCTCTCGCACGCACCCTTGCACAGCATCCGCCGGAGTCTGGAATATCTGCGTTCGTAAAACATGAAGACGTCACTTAAACTACTGGCTGCTCTATTTTTTGGGATGACTATGCCCGGGCTCAGGGCAGCCGAGGTCGCTCACGATGCGGCCCTCGCGGGTGTTCCGTTCAATACAAAACCAGGGCCTGAGTATCAGACGGCGGCGCGCCTCTACCAGGGTGTTCCAAGCATTGAACGACATGCCAAGTCGGGCCGCCTCTGGGCAAGCTGGTATACGGGTGGGCGAGGAGAAACGAAGGAAAACTATGTCGTTGTTGTGACCAGCCACGATGACGGGGCCTCGTGGATGGAACCGGTGCTGGTGATCGATCCTCCCGGAGCGGTGCGGACGTTTGACCCGTGTCTTTGGACGACTCCAGACGGCCGTCTGTGGCTGTTTTATTGTCAGGCAGACGCTACAAACAAACTGCACGACGGCCGTTGGGGAGTTTGGATTACATCGTGTGAACAGCCTGAACGGGCCGACGCTACGTGGACACCGCCGCGACGAATCTGCGATGGTATCATGCTGAACAAACCGACCGTGCTGCGTGATGGTTCTTGGTTGTTGCCGGTGGCACATTGGAGAGACAAAGCTCATGGAGCTGGCATCTTTCGCTCTCGTGACAAAGGCCGTACGTT
This sequence comes from Chthoniobacteraceae bacterium, assembly GCA_947476255.1. Lineage (GTDB taxonomy): Bacteria > Verrucomicrobiota > Verrucomicrobiia > Chthoniobacterales > Chthoniobacteraceae > Chth-196. The sequence continues at coordinate 9,831 of CANJPY010000019.1, forward strand.
CACCCAGATTGGAGGTGCCCCAGGGAGGGAGGCAGAGTGGGAGGGGAATGAAAGCGGCGGCGGAATGGAGCACATGATTATTGAAAGAAACGATGGTGTGTTGTGGATGCTGATGCGCATCAAAGATGGACTCGCCGAAACCACTTCCAAGGACGGAGGCGTGACATGGGAAGCGCCTGTTCGGTCCGCTCTTCAGGGACCCGGATCGCGGTTTCACCTTCGACGTCTTCGCTCTGGACGTCTGCTACTTGTGAATCACGTTGGGTTCGCCCGGGACGTTCCTTTGCTCTCTCAACGCAGCCACCTGACTGCGTTGCTTTCTGACGACGAGGGAAAAACATGGTCTCATCGGCTGTTGCTCGATGAGCGCATAGAGGTGTCTTATCCAGATGTCATCGAGACAGATGACGGAAGGCTTTTTATCATTTACGACAGAGGGCGTACGTCAGACCGAGAAGTCCTTCTGGCCATCGTCAATGAAAATGCCATCGTCGCGGGCCAGCCCGGGCCTGAGACAAAACTTCGTATGCTTATCAACAAAGCGACTGCGCCGCGCTGATTGAGCACGGGAAAGAGTGAAAAGCGTGAAGTTTCACCTTTTGCGTGGCTAAAGCCGTTACCCGATCCTTCTGACAAACAAGTTATGAAAATAAACAAGCAAGCTTTCCTAACCGCGATGTGCCTCACAAGCCTTTCCAACCTCGCTCTTCAGGCCGAAGACCTCTACGATTATAAAAAACCGCGGGAAGCCCAGAACTGGAGTTCGATATCTCTGAAGACAAAACCAGGAAACGGGCCGGAACTGCCGTTGGTATTGCTTATTGGAGATTCAATCACCGTTCGATATGCTTCGGAGGTCGGCACGGAGCTTAAAGACAAGGCTTATGTTTCTCTTTTTGGTACGTCTAAGGCTGTGGGCGATCCAGCCTTGCTTGATGAGATCAAGCTCGTGTTACGCCAGAATGCATACTCCGTCATTCACTTCAATTTCGGATTACACGGAGATGTCGGCGATTTAAGAACAGGATTTGCGGACGTGCTTGCGACGTTGAAACGCTACGCTCCGAGCGCAAAACTGATTTGGGCGACAACAACGCCGTGTCAGAAAAAAGACGATGCCCCAGATACGAGTGTGATTGAGAAGAACCAGGCGGTTGCCGAACATATTTCCAAGGCAAGCATTCCAGTGGATGACCTTTACACTTTGGTAGCGAAGCATCCCAAAAAGCTATGGGACGGAGGGGGGGTGCATTACACAGCAGAAGGCACTGCTATCCAGTCCAAGCAGGTTGCGCAGTCTATTCTTCCTCTCCTGCCTGCGCCGCCGGCAGTAAAGTGAGGAGACCACCTTCAGTATAGATCCTTCGAGTCTCTCCCGAAGATGGTGCGCGGTACAGGGTTCGAACCTGTGACTTCTTGCGTGTGAAGCAAGCGCTCTACCACTGAGCTAACCGCGCTAAAACTGAAACGAGAGGTGAATTTATCATTCGGAGTGGGGATGGCCAGAAAAAAAGGGGCCAGAAGATTGCTCTTCGCCTGCAGTTTGGGCTAGCCCCGTACGCTCAGAAAGGCAACATGCCTCGCATGACGCTGCGCCCAGCAACGGTGATCATCGAAAACATCAGCCCTTTGGATTCTGGCGGACGCTATCCGCTGAAACGCATCGTGGGAGAGTCCCTCCATGTGGAGGCGGACATTTACAAAGATGGTCACGATCTTGTGAGTGCACGCCTGAAATGGCGTCGGGTCGGAGTTCCCACATGGCAGCACGCGCCAATGTCTCCAGTGCCCAACGGAAATGATCGCTGGCGAGGGGAATGCGCGTTTTTTGAAAACGCACCCTTCGAGTATACCATCCAAGCCTGGAGCGACGGTTTTCGCACCTGGCAGCATGAGTTCGATGCGAAATTTAAGGCGTCGCAACCGGATCTAAGCACCGAGACCATCGAGGGCGCCCAGCTTGCAGAGGCTGCGTCTAGACGCGCTACCCAAGCCCGGCACAAATTTGATGCTGATAGACTGTTGCAAATCGCCGCCGAAATTCGTGAGGCCGGGCCGGTCGACGTCCACGCTCTTGCGCATCTGCCAGAATTGGAGGCACTGATGGCGACGTATCCGGATCTCTCCGAAGCCACCGAGTTTTGGATCGAACCCCCTGCCATACGTGCCTTGGTCGAAACACCCCCGCTTCCGCGGTCCGTACCACGCTTCCCTCGAGTGACAGTAGATCGCCGCCGGGCACTGCATGCCGCATGGTACGAGTTTTTTCCGCGCTCCGCGGAAGGTCGTGGGGACCGGGGGTCGACATTCCGCGATTGTCTGCAGCGGGTGGAAGATGCTTGCGCAATGGGTTTTGACGTCATTTATTTTCCACCGGTTCACCCCATTGGCATGAGCGCACGCAAGGGCCGCAATAACTCTGTGTCGTGTCAACCCGGGGAGCCTGGAGTGCCGTATGCCATTGGAAACCGCCACCAAGGATGTCCCAATGGAGGCGGACATTGTGATGTGGCTCCCGAGTTGGGAACACTCGAAGATTTCGACTGGCTGCTTGGTGAAATCAAAGCAAGGGGTATGGAGGTAGCGCTGGACTTTGCGGTCAACTGTTCACCGGACCATCCTTATGTCAGTGACCACCCAGACTGGTTTTTCCACCGTCCGGACGGCACGATCAAGTACGCAGAAAACCCGCCGAAAAAGTATCAGGATGTTTATCCGCTCAACTACCACAATGCAGATTGGCGGAGTCTTTGGGAGGAATTGACTCGGGTTGTTGTTTTTTGGGCCCGCCGGGGGGTGCGTATTTTCCGGGTCGATAATCCGCACACGAAACCTCTCGCGTTCTGGGAGTTTTTGATCGCGAAAGTGCAGGCTGAATTTCCTGATGCCGTATTTCTGTCCGAGGCTTTTACCAAGCCCAAGATGATGTTGGCACTGGCAAAAGCGGGCTTCACGCAAAGCTACACCTACTTTACCTGGCGCAATTCGAAGCACGAATTGATCGAATATTTCACGCAATTGACGAGCCCGGAGATGTCAGATTTTTTCCGTCCCAATCTCTGGCCGAATACGCCTGACATTCTTCCCGTGCTCCTCCAGCAAGGGGGGCGCGCTGCCTTTCTCATGCGGGCAGTACTCACCACGCTGTTGTCTCCAGTTTACGGGATCTATTCTGGATTTGAACTCTGCGAAAATGCCGCCCTCCCGAATAAGGAGGAGTATCTCGACAGCGAAAAGTACCAGTGGAAAGAACGGGACTGGTATGCCCCTGGCAACATCAAGGGCTTCATCACCTCACTCAACAAGATCCGCAAGGAAAACCGGGCCCTGCATACGTTTAGAAATCTAGGCTTTCATACCGTTGAAAGTGATTCGATTTTGTTTTTCTCGAAGGTCACGGATTCAAGGGACAACCTGCTATTGGTCGCAGTATCGATGGATCCTTACCAACCGCAGAGCGGTGTGGTGCATGTACCTCTGGAACTCATCGGCTGCGGTAATGATGAAACATATCAGGTTCATGATCTTCTTACCGACCAGCGGTATCTTTGGCGTGGAGCACGGAATTTTGTGCAGCTTCATCCGGATGAAAGGATTGCGCACATTTTTAGGGTTAGGCGCAAAGCGTTTCACGAGACAGACTTCGAGACCTACCTTTAGGAGGGATCTTTTTGGGCGCCCTTGTGAAAGGGACCGTCTTAAAAGACGGCTGGCGAGCCCTCCTGCATCCAAACCACGCGTTCTTGTAACCGGCGTGTTTGAGCGGCCGCGAGAAGGCGGCGTGGGGGTTCGTCGAGAGGTTCGTAAGACAGACGGAAAGTGCCGTAGTGCATCGGTACCATAAAATTGGCTCCTAGCGTCACGAAAGCCTCCAGAGCCTCTTCCGGGTTCATATGCACAGGGCGTGAACTGGGCGCGTCATAGGCGCCAATGGGAAGCAGCGCGACATCCACCGGAAAGCGCCTGCCGATCTCGTCGAAACCCTCGAAATAGGCAGTGTCGCCGCAGTGGTAAATCACCTTTCCCGCGACCTCAATGATAAAGCCGCCAAAGCCGCGGTGAGAATCATGCAGGATTCGTGCGCCCCAGTGACGGCAGGGAGTCAGCGTTACCTTTATCGGACCAAATACAAAGCTCTCCCAATAGTGGAGTTCCTGTACGAGGCGAAAACCGAGATCATGCACCAGGTCGCCGACATCAAAGGGAACGACAACGGGCTGGTTGGCAGCGACCCCACGCAAGGTGCGGCGGTCCAGATGGTCAAAGTGCGCATGCGTTACTAACACGAGATCAATCTCTGGGAGAGCTTTTAGAGCGACTCCTGGGTGGCGCATCCTCTTGATGCCTTTTACCCAGCTACTCCAGTTTGGATCGATGAGGATGTTGAGCCCGCCCGCCTGTAATAAAAATGAAGCGTGACCAATCCAAGTCAGCGCAAATTCGTTGTTCACGAGCATCGGCCATTGTGGGTGCTGGGACACTCCTTCGCGCTTGGTGAAAAGCGAGGGCAGGAGAATCTTGGTCACAGGGTTGCGCTTGGACCAACCCGCACCCGGAGCGAGCGCAACCTTCTCGGCGGCGGAGAAACTGGCCCCAACTGCATGGCCTCCTGAGCCTTGCGGAGTGCCAGCATTAACGCTGCCCGTACGCGAAGCCGTGAGGACAGCTGACTTGCGAATTTCCGCCGTCGATCCTTTGGGGACTGGGATAGCCACAGGCGCACATGTTAATCGAGGGATTGGGTGCGCGCAAAGGAAACCGCGATTTACAGGAGGACCTTTGCCGCCTGTTAAGTCAGAACGAGCTCCGGCAACCGAACGGGCGGAGGGTTGCAAATGCGGTGAATGAGGTCGTCCCAAACTTCCTGACCTCCGAGGATATCGATTTCCACCCGTAAGAAAAGGACTGGAACATCTGAAGCCGGCTGGCGGTGCGGAAAGCGGACGCTGTCTTTTTCGGTGGTCACCACTGCGTCCAAATCTCTGCGCTCACAACGCGCCATGAATTCCGTCAGTTCCTTTTCGGAAAACATGTGGTGGTCCGCAAAACGGGCGGTGACATGCATCAAAGAACCGAGGTTTGTGAGCTTTTCTTCAAAACTTTCGGGGCGAGCAATTCCGGAGAGGGCGCCGATGTGTTTTCCTCGCAACCACTCCAAGGGCAGTTCCTCTCCGGTATAGAGGTTTTTGAGGTGCAGTGCCTTGTGGGTGCACTGAATGATCCCCGCCGTGCGGTTGTAGCGGCGGATTCTTTCGATCAGGAGGTGGTTGTCCGCATCGTCGCTTTTGGTGATGAAAATATAGTTGGCACGTTTGAGATTTTCGGGGGGTTCCCGGAGGGTGCCGCGTGGGAGGAGGTATTCGTTGCCAAAAGGGGCTTGCCGGTCGATCAGGCAGATTTCGATTCTCCTGCGCAGGGTTGCGTATTGCATTCCGTCGTCCAAGAGCAGTGTGTCGCAGCCGAAAAACTGCACGGCTTCAAGCGCTGCCCGGACGCGGTCTTTGTCCACTAGGACCACCACATTACTCAGCGAGCGGGCCAGCATGAAGGGTTCGTCGCCAGCGAAACGACTGTCCAGAAGCAAGCGTTCTCCGTCATGAACAACTCGTGTTTTACGTCGCTCCAGACCGAGCCATTTGCGCTGCAGGCGCCGTAAAAGTGGAGGTTTCTTTGCCTTGTAGCCACGAGACAAAATGGCGACGTTGCGCCCCGCGTCGCGCAGGGTGCGTGCGAGCTTTTCCACAACAGGCGTTTTACCGGTCCCGCCGACGGTGAGGTTGCCAATGGAGATGACAAGGGCGCCGGGACTGCGTGATTTCAAGATGCGTTTGCTAAAGAGCCAAAGCCTGAAGGTCACAATCCGCCGAAACACGCCGCTCAAGATCCAAAGTACAAACCGCAGCAGGGACGCACGCTTGCCCTTTCGGCGGTCTAAAATGACGTCGATGGCAAACTGCTCAAATTCGTCCAACTGCTGTGATGCCATGCTCGATTCCCGTGGGGAGCCTAGAGGACGACGGAGCCCGTGTTGTCAGCGTGTGTGAGAATCGTCTTGTGTGGACCCTGGGCGGCTTCAGACATCGCCGAGGCGACCTCATGAGGGTTTTCCAGTGTCACACAGCAGATCGTGGAACCGGAGCCGGAGAGAAACCCACCCAAGGCGCCCGCTCGCTCACCTGCAGCGATGACTTCAGGAAGAAAGGGAATCAGGGCTCGGCGGAAGGGTTGATGGAGACCGTCGGCAAACGCGCCTTTGAGAAGTTGATAGTTTTGGGAAGCGAATGCAGCGGTGATACGGGAGGCATTGGCACAACTGAGCACCGCTGCGGCGTGGTCAATTTGCGCGGGCAAAACTTGGCGGGCCGCTGGAGTGCTGACTTCAAAGTCAGGAATGAGCAGTACAAAAGTGAGTTCGGGAAGGACCTCGAATCTGGCGGTTGAAACGCCGCCTGCGACCGTAAAGCCACCAAACGCAGCTGGCGCGGCATTGTCTGGGTGACCCTCTAATTTGGCGCACAATTCAAACAATTCGTGTTTGGTCAGGGGGGAGCCTGCGAGCGCGTTGATGCCGCCCAGCAGGCCCAGTCTGACTGTGACTGAGCTACCCATACCTCTGGAGGGGGGCACTTCGCCTTGAATGGACCACGAGAAGGGAAACTCTGGGAGACCAGTTTTGAGAAAGAAGGTTTCGGCAGCTTCTTTGGCCATGGCAGACCCGGGTTGAAAGCCTTCCTTTGAAAGGGGAGGCGTGGGTTCACGATGAACAGAAACACGATTGGCAAGCCCTAGGGCGATTCCGAGACAATCATAGCCCGGACCGAGGTTTGCCGTCGTTGCGGGAACGCGGATAGTGACTGACTGCATCCCCTCACTATGGAGTCAAAGTGCCATTTAAGAAAGCCGGAATAAAGACCACAGAGGACATGGGGAAAGAGGATTTGTACCAAACATAAAATCTGCCGTGACTTTGACGCATTCGCAAAGAGCACTTGGCTTTCGTGGGAACGCAGCTCAGATTCTCCTGAAACATTCCTCGGTTTTTCTAGTTCCTTCCGCTTGCCATGTGGCTTAGTCAGATTGAGTTTGGTCGACAATGAACACCGAACGTTCAAACGCTACGCACTGTGTGATTATCCCGAGTTATAACTCGGGTTTGTTGCTGCAGGAAACCGTAGAAGCAGTTCTTAGGGTATGGTGCTCAGTGATTGTGGTGGTCGATGGCTCAGACGATGGCAGTGAAACGGCGGTGCAAACGATGGCCGCAAAAACCACTGGATTGCATTTGTTGGTTCTCGGTGAGAATCAAGGCAAAGGTGCGGCAGTGTTCGCCGCCATGAAATGGGCCCTCAAAAATGGGTGGACACATGCCGCCGTCTTCGACTCCGATGGTCAGCACGAAGCATCGGACTTGCCGAGTTTTATGGAGGCTTCCATGCGCTATCCTGAGGCCATGATTCTTGGGGTTCCTGTATTTGGGGAAGACGCCCCGAAGCTACGGGTGATTGGAAGGCGCGTGGGAAATTGGTGGACCAATTTTGAGACCCTTTGGGGTGGTGTGAATGATTCCTTGTTCGGATTTCGCGTGTACCCAGTGGAGCCGGCCCTACACGTGATGCAGGGTGTCATTGGGGGGAAGCGGTTTGATTTTGACACCCAGCTTGCTGTACGTTTGTACTGGCATGGGACGCAACCAATTAACCTTCCTACCCGTGTTCTTTATAGAACCCGGGAGTCGGGCGGGGTCAGTCATTTTCGATACCTTCGAGATAACGTCTTGCTGACGCTTGTGCACGCATTACTTGTGGTTCAAGCAATTGTGCGAGTACCTCGGTTGATCGTGTTGCGGCAGCGCCCGAGGCTGCAATACCCATAATTAACTGAACCGAAGAGCCGGCAACGCCTTTACCCGTTTGTTTCCAGTGAGCTCTGTCTCCGAATGTCGAAGAAGCGCGCGGCCGTTTCCAGGCGATGCAGCATGGTTGCAAACTCGAATCTTAGCTGGATGCCAGCAAAGGAAATTCTCGTACCTGCACACATCTTCATGTTTGCTCGCTAAACACCCTCCATGAAAACGACCCTCTTTCTTGCTGTGGCACTTCTCGCCATGGCCGTGACTCGGCTGCCCGCTGCGGACAGTCTTAACCCTCAAAACCCCGACAGAAACGTTCAGGCAGGTGTCCCAGAAGGTAAAATCACGAACGGCATCTTTGCTGAAAGCCAGATTTTCCCGGGCACTAAGCGCGACTACAGTGTGTATGTTCCAGCCCAGTACACGCCTGATAAACCCGCTGCGCTGATGGTTTTTATGGACGGCGGCGGCTATGCCAAAAAGGACGGTGCTTTCCGCGTTCCCATTGTTTTCGACAACCTCATCCAACAAAAAGCAATGCCAGTCACCATCGGCGTGTTCGTTTCCCCGGGAACCATACCGGCCACGAGGGCTGGTGCCAAAGACCGCAGCAACCGTTCCTTTGAATACGATTCGTTGGGCGATCGCTACGCCAAGTTTCTTACCGACGAATTCCTCCCAGTCGCACTCAAGGGACTCAATATTTCCAAAGAACCCCAACAACGCGCGGTTTGTGGCATCTCCTCCGGCGGGATCTGTGCCTTTACCGTGGCCTGGGAGCGGCCCGAGCAATTTGGAAAAGTCCTTAGCCATATTGGCAGCTTCACCAACATTCGTGGCGGGTGGGCCTACCCCGGCTTGGTTCGCAAATCCAAACCAGCTCCCAAACCCATCAAGGTGTATCTCCAAGAGGGCAAGGATGACCTCGACAATCTCTTCGGCAACTGGCCCTTGGGAAATGAAGATTTGGTGGCCGCGCTCAAATTCGCCGGTTACGAGCACCACTTTGTCATGACCGATGGCGGGCACAGCGGCAACTGGGGCGGCGACCAACTCCCAAAGGCCCTCCGCTGGCTTTGGTCCGACCAGATCAAGTAACTGTCCGCTCACACTCCATAGGAAAACGTCCCCCTGCTTTTCTCGTACATGAAACTTTTGAACTCCTCCCTTTTGTTAGCGCTCTGTTTCTCCAGTTTGTCGCTGTCTGCCCAACAAGCGCCTCCGGCTTGGCAACCCCATCCTGACGCCATCGAACGTCAGGACGTCCCTCATGGTACCGTTGAAGATTTAGCTCCGTGGGAATCCAAGATTTTTGAAAACACCACCCGCGAATGGTCCATTTACGTTCCTGCTCAATATAAAAAGGAAACGCCCGCGGCGCTCATGATTTTCCAAGACGGCAAGGGATATCGCGATACAAAGGGGCGCTGGCGCGTGCCTGTTGTGTTCGACAATCTCATCGCGCGCGGGGATATGCCTGTCACCATCGCGGTTTTTATCAACCCCGGTAATTTCAAACCTGAACCCGGCGCACCAACAGTCCCGAACGCCAAGCCGCGCTCCAACCGCAGCTTTGAGTACGACAGCCTTGGTGACCGTTATGCCCGGTTTGTGCTCGAGGAAATTCTCCCTGAAGTTGAAACACGTTACAACATCTCGAAAGACCCTGACCAGCGCGCCATCTGCGGAGCCAGTTCCGGTGGCATCTGTGCCTTCACAGTCGCTTGGGAGCGGCCCGATTCTTTTAGGAAAGTGCTGTCGACAATCGGAAGTTTCACCAACATCCGAGGGGGCAATGTTTATCCCTCGTTGATTCGTAAAACAGAACAAAAACCGCTGCGCGTGTTTCTCGCCGACACCAGTGGAGACGTGGACAACCAGTTTGGCAGCTGGCCCTTGGCAAACAAACTGATTGCGGCCGCTCTGAAGCACATGGGCTACGACACCCGCTTTGAATGGGCCGAAGGTTTCGCCCACAGCAGCGATCATGGCGGGGCTCTCTTTCCAGATGCAGTGAAATGGCTCTGGCGCAAAGAAGCCCATCAATTCATCGCCGACACCAAGGGCCCTCTCAAAGGTGATATGACCCTCTTGCGGCAACTCATCCCCGGGGAAACATGGCAGGTCGTGGCAGATAATCTCGGGTTTGCGGACGCTCCATGCCCTGACGCTCAGGGGAACTTTTATTTCTGCGATATGAAGGCGCCCGCTGTCTACAAAGTGAGTGCGACGGACGGAAAACGCTCGGAGCTTGTGAAGGAATCTGTGAGTGGTTTGAAGTTCGGCCCCGATGGACTTCTCTATGGCTGTCAGGGATCCCAAAGCAGGGTCATTTCGATCGACCCGCAATCTGGAGCGGTGAAGGAAATCGCGACGGGAGTCAAACCCAACGATCTCGCAGTAAGTTCAGATGGTTTTATTTACATTACAGAAACGGGCCAGAAAAAAATCACCCGCATCCAGATTAAGTCGGGCGAGGCAGTGACGGCAGACACCGGCATAGAGGGCCCCAACGGCATTGTACTCTCGGGAGATGGCGGCACGCTCGCGGTTTCAGATTACAAAGGCGAACATGTCTGGACATTTCGCGTAAATGCAGACGCCTCTCTCGACGCAAAAATGCCAACGATGACCTTGCGCCTGCCGATCGATCCAAAAGGTGAATTCAAGTCGGCAGAACCACCTCCTTATCAAAGCGCATCAAAGGGGGATGGCATGGCGACGGATAAATCCTCGCGCTACTACGTGACGTCAGCGCTTGGCATCCAGATTTTTGATCCCACTGGACGTCACTGCGGCGTGCTTGCGAAACCGAATGAAGCGAAACCTCTCACCAGTTGCACGCTAGCGGGCCCGAATCACGAGTATCTCTATGTGACCAACGGTGACACAGTCTTCCGCCGCAAAATCAAAGTGGATTGATTCTTACAAGGCCCTTGGATTCAGAGCCAAAGGAACCCTCGGGGGGGCCAAAGCGGTGTTTATGGAGAGGGTTGAACTAGAGGGTCAACGTGCGTAGCTACAGTTGCTCCCGCGGGTTTCAACGGATGGGTCGATCGGTCGCAATAGCCATGCATATGTGCATCGGCCAAGTCTATGGGTTCAGCGTGTTCAAAAAGCCTCTGACAGTTGCCTTGGGCGCGGACAGTACCAAGATCCAGTGCACTGATCAGATGCTGGCCTCGTGAACCGGTGTCAAAAAGCTGTTGTGAAGGTTAAGTCTAATAACTGCCCTCGAGCTGAATCTAATAACACAAGCGTCTGCATGTTTTGTTTTGTTATCGCTAACCCATTTCTCTATAAACGTTATTTGTCAATGCCAGCAGCCAAACGCAGAACAGAGAGAAACGTGTCAATCACGGGTGGGCCCTTGCCCCTAAAACGCAGGCTGTCGAAAATATATATGCTATTAACGCAGGTTTTGTTGTTTGTTCTGCTTTTAAAATTTACCGCTCATGCAAATGTGACGCCCTTTCTGGAGCAGCATTGTGTGAAATGCCACGATGCAGACACACGGAAGGGCAATTTGGATCTGACGACATTGAAGGCAGAATATTTGGATCCCGAAAACTTTGCGCGGTGGGTGAAGGTTCATGACCGCATCCAGTCCGGCGAGATGCCGCCCAAAAAAGAGAAGCGGCCCTTAGCGGAGGACGTAAAAGTGGTGGCACTCTCCCTTTCGAAGGCGCTTATGGATGGGGAGCGTGTGCAGTTGGAGCAGAAGGGCCGGATCGGGATGCGGCGCATGACACGGGCTGAGTACGAGAATACGTTGCGCGATCTTTTCGATATGCCAGGCATGGCGCTGCAGGCACTTCTGCCCGCTGACGGCACGGCACACGGGTTCGACAAAAACAGCGACGCCCTTGAGGTTTCGCATGTTAACATTTCGAAGTATGTCGAGGCGGCAGATCTCGCGCTTGATCTGGCCATTGCAACGAGACCTAAGGCTCCGGCTTCACAGAAGTTGCGCCTGAGCCTGCTCAACCGAGGAGGCCAGGGAGCGTCTCTTTCCATGCAAGGTGATGTGGTGCTGCTGCGAGATCAAAAAGCCGATCCCGCCTATCCGCCAGCAAGCGCTCACAGGCATCTCGACCAGGGAGCGCACGAACGTATTGGAAGTTTTGAAACGGAGAGTTCCGTGGGCGTCTTCCGGCGCGAGGACGAATCCGTCAACTACTACTTCCGAGGTCACACGACGATTTACCCTGGCCGCTATCGGGTGCGCACGTCGCTGTGGTCGTTCCAGTGGGATAAAGGGCAGGTGCTACCCTCCCGCGGGACGGAAGCGGCGAGAATTGCAGCGGTTCAACTGACCTCCGACGGACGAGGAGGCCAGCATCCAAATTACACGTTCGATTATTTTGACGCGCCCTCGTTAACGCCTACCGAGCACCGATTGGAGGTGTGGTTGAATCATAACGAGTTGATCGGGTTTGACGTGGCGTCGCTGGCGCCCGTGGCCAACTACAGTCGCAAAGACAAAGCCATGGGTTTCACGGGACCGGGTATCGCGGTCGACTGGTTGGAGATCGAGGGACCAGTCAACAGCGTGTGGCCGCCCCAAGCGCATCAACTTCTTTTTGGCAATCTGCCGATAGAGGAGTTTGTGGCAAAGGACCATCCTGAGGTTCGCCCGCCGCCGCGCAAGAACTGGGAGAAAACATGGCTTCGTGTGTCCAAAAACATACCTGACCCAGTGACGGGCATTTGGACTGTAAGAAGCGAGAATCCCCGCGCTGACGCGGAGCGTTTGCTGGCGGGGTTTTTGCCCAAAGCTTTCCGCAGAGCTGTGGAAGCTGAGACCATCGGCGCGTATCTCAAGATTTTTGAGGCGCGCATCCAAGGTGGCGACTGCTTTGAATCGGCGTTACGCGAAGCCTACCGTTCTGCGCTGTGTTCACCTGATTTCTTATATCACATTGAACCCGATACAAAACTCTCGCAGAGCGCGCTGGCCTGCCGTCTGAGCTACTTTCTCTGGAACTCCGCACCAGATGAAGAACTGGCCTCAGCAAATCTCCATAACGCAGGTATCTTAAGAACACAAACCGAGCGTCTCCTGCGCGACCCAAAAGCGCAACGTTTCGTGGAAGACTTTCTTGGCCAGTGGCTTAAGCTGCGTCTGATCGCGGCGAATGATCCCGACAAAAAGCTTTACCCCGAATTCAGCCCGTATTTGCAGGACAGCATGGTTGCGGAGTCGCGCGCCTACTTCCGCGAACTGATTGAAAAGAATCTGAATGTCGCGCATCTGGTGAAATCGAATTTTGCCATGCTCAACCAAAAGCTTGCTGCGCACTATGGCGTCGAGGGTGTCAACGGCTCAAAAACGCGGCGTGTGGAATTGCCTTCCGATTGTCCGCGCGGCGGTTTTCTAACGCAGGCAGCCATCTTGAAAGTGACGGCCAACGGGACGACCACATCCCCTGTTGTGAGGGGCGCTTTTGTTCTGGACCGTATTCTGGGACAACCTCCGGAGCCACCTCCCAGCAACGTGCCTGCCGTCGAACCCGATGTGCGCGGAACCACGACAATCCGTGAGCAACTCGCCCAGCATCGCGACAACGCCACGTGCTCGAGCTGTCATGCCAAGATAGATCCGCCCGGGTTTGCGCTTGAGTCCTTTGATGTCATTGGGGGCCAGCGCGACCGTTACCGTCTCGTCGCAGAGTCCACCGGAGATCCAGCGCCTCGGGGCAACATTGATCCTTTCATTGGCATCAGTTTTAAGCTCGGTCCAAAGGTTGATCCGTCAGGCGAAACAACCGGAGGAGAGAAGTTTGCTGATATCCGTGATATGCAGCGTTATTTGGCGTCAAAGCCTGACTTGCTGCTGCGTTCACTGGCGCAAAGCCTAATCTCTTACAGCACCGGTCGCGAAGTCCGCTTCAGCGATCGGCCCGCGCTCAGAGAGGTGCTTGAAAAAACCGGTCCGACAAACGGAGTGAGAACTTTGATCCACGAGATCATTCAGAGCCCATTCTTCCAGACACGATGATGAAGCCACTTTTTCTTTTGTTCGCTTTCTCTTTTTCGGCCATCGCGGCCGAGCAGACGGTGGAATATGCCGTCCGCGGACTTTTTCAACCAGACCGGAAAACAGTGCTCAGCAGTGCCGCCAAGACCCTGCAAAACTGCCGGCTTGTCGAGGTCAGTTATGAGAAGGCTACTGCCACATTTGCCTACGATGATGAGGCGCAGGGATTCAAAAAGGCAAAGCCTGAGCAGGTTCTCCAGCAAATCGACAATCAGATCCGAAATCTGACGGGCAGCACATTTTCGATTGTGCCGCAGAGTACTCTCGGGGAGGACAAACTCGAGCGCATTGATTTTATGGTCGAGGGACTCGACTGCCTCGGATGTTCTTATGGCCTGTATGTGACTGTCGAGAAGCTCCAAGGCGTCGAGCGGGCCTATGCCAGCTTTCACGATGGGCGACTCGCTGTATTTATCGACCCCACGAAAACAAACCGTGAAGCACTCGCGGAGGTTTTAAAAAAAAGAGAGATCAAGGTCGTAGAAAACTCGGCCAAGGAAGAAACCAAACCCAAAAACTGAAGCCATGTATATTCCAATCACTCCTCTTAATCGCCGCACCTTCCTGCGCGGAACTGGTGTCGCTCTTGCACTGCCGTTTCTTGAGGCCATGCAGCCAGTCTTTGGCGCTCAAGCAGCAGCGGGTATTCCTCGCCGTATGGTGTGCATCCAGACGAACATGGGGATCCTTCCGCAGTTCTTTTTTCCGGAGGAGACGGGGCGCGATTTCGCACTCAGTCCTTATTTGGACCGTCTGAAGGCGCATCGTGATCAGATCACGGTTTTTTCAGGAGTCAGTTATCCGGGAGTGGATGGTGGACATACTGCGCAAAAGTGTTTTTTGACTGGAACACCGCATCCCGCGCGCGGGGGCTTCCGGAATGGAATCTCCCTTGACCAGTTCGCAGCGGAAGAGATTGGCAATCAGACGCGTTATCCTTCGCTTGTGCTCGCCGTCACCAATGAAAACGCGACGATGAGTTTTACGCGAAACGGTTCTTCGATTCCTTCCGAACAAAGCCCGAAGAAGCTATTTGAGCGCCTTTTTATTCAGGGAAACACCAAGGATGTGGCTGCCAATCTTGAGGCGCTCCAGCGTGGTCGCAGTCTGATGGATTTCGTGAGCGACCAATCGAAGAGTCTGGGAAAAAAGCTTTCGAAAAACGATCAGAGCAGACTGGACCAATACTACACGGCAGTGCGTGAGCTTGAGCAGCGCCTGCACAGTGCCGAGGACTGGGAGCACAAGCCCAAGCCCGCTGTCGCCTCCAAGGCACCGGACGAGATCACTGATGCCAAAGAATTCGTCCGCCGGACCGAGCAGACATTTGACGTGATGAAGCTCGCCCTGGAGACCGACAGTACGAGGGTCGTATCCCTCTTCATAGACACAACGGTCATTCACAATATCACCCACCACGGTAATCGTCCCGAAGTGCTCGGTGAATTACGCGGCCACGAAGAACGCCAGTTTGATGCGTTCAACGGCTTTTTGAGCGCGCTCCGTAATACGAAAGAACAAGACGCTTCCCTTCTGGATCGCACTCAAGTTCTTTACGGGACGTGCATGGGTAGCGCGAATTCCCACAGCAACGTAAACCTGCCCGTTCTGCTTGCCGGAGGCGGTTTCAAGCATGGCCAGCACCTTGCCTTTGACAAGGCAAACAACTACCCACTCACGAACTTGCACGTTTCGATGCTCCAGCGCATTGGTGTGGAAGCCAGTGAGTTTTCGACCGGGAAGAATACGATGAAAGGGTTGGAGATGATTTGATTGCGTGGACGCAAGCGCGTGCGCGCCTGAGACGGCACGCACGCTTCGATAGGCTCGAGGGCAATTCGCAGCGAGGGAAGCGAAGCCTGCTTAATAAGCTGTCAGTCCGCCCAGTCTGATACGCGTGGAGACGGGTTCCATCTTGAGTAGGTTTAACGTCTGCCTTGGCATAGAGATCCCGACGGCTGTGATTTTGACTGGGTATACCATTTTCCCATCACTTGTGCCACGCCTCTGCCATTGGAAGCCATCCTGCCCGGGGCTTGGGATACGGATTGGCGACTCTGCAGTAATGGGAAATTGAAGGTGGTTCCAGCCGTCAAAATTGATCCCTGCCTGCTCTGGCCAATCATAAACATCGCAGCCATAACCCCCACTTCCAGCCGATAGCCAGCGTTCGCCAGCGGCGTCCTCAATCTCCCAAAAGACTTTGCCCCACGAAGAGTTCCCTTTGAGAAAAAGCCCTATGGTTGTCGGTTTTCCAGGCAGCAACACGGGATCCCTTAACCGCAAAAAAGTGTACTCTTGAACAAGCGCAGGGCAGTCACCCTCTGGTAGGAGTTCAAGTTCCAGACAGTCTCCTCGCGCTTCGTCCTTCAATGCTTTGAGCTCAAACTTGCCCGGCCGCCTAAACGAGGTGCTTCCCACGGGTTCTTTAACAGGAACGTCAATGCGGGAGTCTACAGCGGAATCCACCTGCCACTCGGAGGCTTTTTCCATTTTACTCGCCGTGAACACGTTCGCTCCTGCGGGTACAGCGTCTCGGGGAAATTCACGCACCCCAAGTGATTTGATTTTTGAGAGTTGAACAGCTGAGCTCAGATAAACAGCGGCTTCGGAGATTTTCAAATTCAGCTCACCACCGTTTGTCTTGCGCTCAGACTTCCTGCCCAGCAACTCCACTTGCGATACGGTGCAGTCTTTTTGAAATTGCAACGTCGAATCCAACCCGCCGCGCGCGCACCAAAAAGCGTAAACGAAACTCCCATCCCGACGGAACTCGAGCGCGTAAACGGACGGTGATCCGGTAGGAACTACCCGCTCAAAATGCGCGCAGTCTAATATTTGGGTAGCCGTTGCAACCGCTGGATAAGTGGGCTTGGGGTAGAGCTGAGGATTGTGGGTGAAGGCACCATCTCCCCAGACAGTATTGTAGTAGCTGTTGGAGACATCGGGCAGCCCGAAGGTAGGAATCAAAGGCTGTTTCCATGCGTGCGCAATCAGAATGTCGCGCACATTCCATTCGGCATGGCGCTCCAATCCGAGGTGGCGCGAACGGCGGCTTTTCCATTCATAACACGCGCTGACAGGAAGTTCGCCGTAGCCGAAAACGCGGGCAACTTCGGTTAAAATCCAGTTTTCTTTAGCCACGCTCAGTTCCGGCGGGATTGTCATGCCGACTGTTTCATCGCCAAGGAAGTCGAAATACTCGCGAGGCGCTTTGGCACGGAAGAGGGACGCAAGTAAACCAGGTGTGGCTATTCCAGAGTTGCCGACCACCAGTTTGAGATGGGGCGCAGTCTCCCGATATGCTCGCGCCATCAAATCCAAGTGTTCGGCTTTAGCCTTGTCGTAAGCGATCTGTTTATCGTCAACCGTCGTTTTTCCTCCCACGATCTCCAAGGGAAACGGACCGCCACCGCTTTCATGAAAAACCAGCGCCATTGTAGAATGAGGATATTTCGCCACGTTTTCTTTAATCAACCCTCTGAGGGCTTCCCCGGGATCTTTGGCTCCGGACGGCACACGGATGCGTGGCAATTGACTGCGCCCAAGCTTATACGGCGCACCGGCCTCTTCACTGTCTACGTGTGTCTGTCGAATTCCAGCGGCCATGAGCAACGGTCCGCTTACGTTAATGTCGCGAATGGTGCCGTGAGCGCCGGCAAAATTCCATGTGAAATACGGCGATTCATGACCCGCTTTTCGTTTGTCATTCTCGATCACTGAAAAAAACGCGGTGTGTTTTGGCAAAACTGCATTCGGTGTCCCCGTAAGAGCAAAGTCCACCGCGTACCAACCCAGTTCGCGGTGACCAAACTGAACCGTCTCCTCTGCGAATTGCCCCGCCTTTTCAAACCGATATGGCCTTTTGCCAGACTCGAGAATGTGGCCGTGTAAATCTCGGACCTTCCATTCTAGCTGGCCCTCAGCTGGTTGTGTCCCCGCGAGCGAAACGCTCATGCGCGGCTGAACTTCGGGGCTAAATATGTTACCAAAGCTACCCGACTGCACAAACATCTCGACCGGAGATCGTTCAAGGGTGGCAGCGAACACGTGTACCGCACTTGGCTCGTCAGAGGGTTTGCGTGAACGATCCAGATAAAAATTGTCCCCGTCGTTTCGTTTCCCAAGCAGCTCAAAATCGAGCCACGCCGGTTTCTCCTGAAACTGAATGTCTTGTATCGAACCCACATCCATCCGAAACTCGACAAGATAAAGTGGCTGATTTCTTCCCCCCGTTCGGATCTCGCCCACCTTACGGACACCTTCCGGCAAGAGCGCGCCATTCCTTGGCAACACAATGCTTGTGTCTGCAATAGCCGGTCCCCTGCCTGATTCTGAGCCAGGTTGAAATTTCGTGATTCGCGCAGTCAGGACCGTGTTTTTGTCTGGATCTTCCTCGAGTGCGCAAAGCACCCATGCGCGTGTGTACTGAGCAGGCAGTACAGAAAAAAGAAAACTATCGGGCATGCCGTCAAACGGGGTGCGAGACAAGTAGCCGTCACATTCCAGTGAGAAGCTTCCCAAATTCTCGCGGCACACTCCCATGTCAGCGTTTTGCGGGCCTTCCACTACAAACATTGGAACACCCAGAACACGCTGCTCCCCAGTGCCTTTGCCGCTCATCGAAACTGTGCCGTCAATCATGGATCCGGGATTTGCGACGCGCCCAATATTGAGAGGGACGTACTTCGGATCGAACGCGTCTTTAGAAACGACAGTGTCCCGGACAGCGCCATTCGCCGGCAGAACCAAGGAAAACGATATCGGCCGCCCCCCTGTTGTTATCTTGCCGGCATATCGACCTTGTAGCCACAAACCCGCCCCAGCTTCATCGGGACGTACTTCGAGTTCGATAAACTGCTCTGAAGCTGCGGGCAGTTTCTCCCAAATGGCTGCCATTTCTTGCTGGCGCTCCGTCGTATAGCGGGAATTGATTTTTGGTCGCGAATGCAAACTCAAACTCCACGCCGCTTTCGGATCGGCGGCGTTCCGCTCCTTAAAGATTAACATGCCGTCTGGCAGTGCCACTTTTTCGCGTACTGTTTTCGAAACAGGCACCAGTTTTCCGGAGGCATCAAGCTCGTTTATCGTCCGAGTCACCGGTTTGCTGAAAGAATCACCGGCCGTGCGGACGTCGATGATTGCCTCTTTGCCATTAGCAGTGCGCAGCTTGAGCACCATGTTTCCGGGATACGTACCGATGCGAAACTTTGTTGAAATCTTGGTGGCGTCAGTGGGAATTTCAACCACCATCTCAGCGGCTTGTACTGCACTTTGAACTCCTCCCTCCACGAGGAAAGGTCCGGGTAAAGGGGCCGCGATGGATTTTATTTCAATATCATCCAGATCGAACGCTGTGTTTCCGGAAAAGTTAAAGCCAAGCAGTGGTGCACCGGCGACTTCAGCCTGGGCAAATTTCCGGAAGCGGCCTTCGTTTTCAAAAAATAATTCGATGGTTTTTCCGCGGCTACGGACAAGCGCGTTAAACCAGAGGCCCTCAGGCATCGGGCGAATGTCTAGATCGCTATCTGTCGGGGTGGCTACTGGAAGCAAGCTTGCACCCGAAGTTCGGATGGAGGCGGTCTTTTGCGAGATGACAATTGTCGTTCGCTGTTGGCCTCCTTTGTCCGTATCGTTGCCAGATAATAAATTCAGGGAGAGCGCCTTGGCGCTATCGCGCGGAAATGAGAACTTGAAACGAAACTCAAAGTTTTCAAGCGGCTCAATGCTCTTTGGAAGGCGTCGCAACCCGTTGTAAACATCAGCCTGTTTGTTGTCCTTAGGAGCGAAAGCAAGAGACTTCAGGCTCGGTGGTGACTCTTTAATCGAACACGCCGATGTAAATATGCTGGGATGTTCGCCGAATCCATCGAACCCTTCGCTCAACACGAGCCTTGCGTGACTCAACTGCGCAAAGGTTGCCAATGCGACGCCTGCAACAAGAATAAAAAATAAATGGCGCGGCCTCTTTGGGGTGCGTGCACAAAAGAAATTGGGAGAGGACATGTTTGCTTTGGGGGGTGGCAGATTGGGAAGGTTCCTTCGCATCGCACGAGCGCATGCCGTCGAAAAGGCAGCTTGTGTGACT
Organism: Chthoniobacteraceae bacterium; assembly: GCA_947476255.1. Lineage (GTDB taxonomy): Bacteria > Verrucomicrobiota > Verrucomicrobiia > Chthoniobacterales > Chthoniobacteraceae > Chth-196. The sequence continues at coordinate 29,808 of CANJPY010000019.1, forward strand.
GGGTTAGAGCAAAGAGAACGAGTGAGAGTAACTACAACGAGAATTGCAGATAAAGGATTTTTTAGGGTTCGTGCACGGCTGGAAGAAATCCTGAACAACCGCAGAGAGGGGGACATCTCGCCTTCGAGCAGGCAAGACGTCTAGCATAAATTTCTTCGCTAACTTCGGCTTTGGCTGCAGTGAAAGGCGTCAAGAATGCGGGAATAGCCTCGGGTACACAGAAAAAACAAAACGCCCGCCGACGGATCTCCGTCGACGGGCGCTTTTCCCCCCAATTTTTAGGTGCCTATGGTTTTATGGACACATCCTGGGCGACGTCTTCTGGCATCGACCTGAAATCTTTTGAATTTGTTTGAGCCGCATTTTTTGAATTCGTAAGTGCAGGAGGTCATCTAATTTGTGGAGCGCCGCTCTCAGTGTGTGATCTGCGGACTCAACAACAATGTCGGGTCCAGGCACCACTAGGTGCGCACTGAGGCGGAAGGGAGGACTGCACTCCGCGCGTTTTTCGACGATGATTCTAGCCTCCTCTATTCTCAGCAGCTTGCACAGAGCGGCAAGTTTTTCCCTGAGTAGTGAGGAGAACGAGACCGAGGGTTGATACAGACCTGTTTTGAGACTGAGTTTCATGACGGGGCGGAGTGTGCCATTCAAACGGAGTCTTTGACTAATACTAAGAATCGCAGATAATCTTCCAATTAATGAAAGAGTCATCAGGTCATTGGGAATGGCTTAACTACAACCATTTAAGGTATTTTTATGCGATAGCCAAGGAGGGAAGCCTGCGGCGTGCATCGGAGGTGCTGCGGTGTTCCCAGCCTTCCATTTGTTCGCAGGTTAAACTGCTGGAAGAAGCTCTGGGAGAAGCACTTTACAGGCGCAGCGGGCGTTCGATCGCACTCACGAGTTTCGGCCGAGTTGTCTACGAGTATGCCGAGTCTATTTTTTCGTTAGGCCGGGAATTGCTTTCGACGGCCAGGCGTGCGGCGACCGCTTCGACACTGCGGTTGCAGGTGGGCATTTTGGATTCTTTTCCGAAATTACTTTCGATCGAGGTGCTTAAGCCTGTTTTTGAAAAGCGTCCCTATGTGCAGGTGACGTGCAGGGAGGGAAAAATGGAGGATCTCCTTGGGCAACTCGCGTCGCACCGATTGGATGCGATTTTGAGCGACGAGGCTCCGCCCTCGGGAATGCAGGTTAAAACGTTTTCTCATCTTTTGGGAGAATCTGGCGTCACTTTCTGTGCACCCCGAAAACTGGCGCTAGGGATGAAAGGAAAAAAAACTTTTCCGGGGCTCTTGCGTGGCGCGCCATTTTTATTGCCGACTCAAAACACGGCGCTCCGAAGAGATTTAGAAAAGTGGTTTGCAGCGCATCAGATAGACCCGCTTGTCGTGGGGGAGTTTGAAGACGCTGCGTTGGCAAAAGTTGCTGCTGCGGAGGGTTACGGCGTCACGGTTGTCCCTACGTTGGTGGAAAAGGAAGCCATGGAACGCTACGGATTTGTTGCGGTTGGGAGAACAGCCGAGTGCGGGGTGCGTCTGTTTTTGGTTACAGCGGAGCGTTCTTTCGAACACCCAGCTGTGGCGTTGCTTGCAAAACAGTTTGCACCGAACCCTGCAGCGATTCGAACAACACCAGAAGAGCAAACGCGAAAAAGCGTTTTGTTTGCCAAGTCAAAAGGTGGAATAGGGAAAAGAAACGGCACGTAAGAACATGTGGGAATCGGAAAAGCTGTACTTGGATGGCGACGATTTTTATGCGGCGTTACTCGTGGAAATGGAGAGCGCCAAACGGTCGATCGACATGGAGGTGTATGCATTTGAGTCTGGGGTGCTGGCTGGGCGGCTCTGCGAAAGTTTTCGGCGTGCGCGCCTGCGAGGCGTTTGGGTGAGAGTTATTTTTGACCACTGGGGTTCGCAGGAGATCGAAGACGGCTTGTACCAGCGCCTAGTCGAATCAGGAGTCAAAGTATCCATCCATAGAGGACTCCCGTGGCGACTTTTAACTACGTCAAAAGCCGGCCCTTCCTGCAGCGCGCTGACATGGACACGACAGTTTTTCCAGAAGATCAAAAGGCTCAACCGTGGGTTTCATAGAAAGGTGACTATCATTGATGGCGAATCCGCCTGGGTGAGTAGTCTGAATGTGACCGATGTGCATCTCAGGGAAGTATATGGAGCTGCAGCGTGGAACGACGTTGGCGTGCGGCTGACAGGAAACGAGGTGGGAGTCTTGTCCGTTGCATTTAAACGTGCCTTTGGAGAACGCGTGCCATTTGAAATGCGCAAGGTGCCTTCTACCCTTGTGTTATTGAACGATACTCCTTTTTTTCGGGGTAGGATGAACCGAAACATCCGACAACGAATTCAACGAGCCACCAGTCGAGTTTGGATTCAAAATCCTTACTTTCTGCCTCCGCGGCGGCTTTTTCGCGCGCTATGCCACGCTGCGAGGTGTGGAAGGGATGTCCGCATATTAATTCCAAGAAACAGCGACCATTGGTTTGTACGTTGGATGAGTTTAGCGATGATGGAGTTGTTGTTACAAAGCGGCGTGCGTGTGCTGGAATACCAGGGATCCTTCTGCCACAAGAAGATATTGATTGTAGATGGGGAAATGTTTTTGGGGTCTGTAAATTTCAATCATAGAAGTTTCCTTCATGATCTTGAGGTGGAGGTCGTCCTTACCCATGATTCTTCAAAAACGCAGGTCGAACGTGCCTTTCGCAAAGATGAGGGCAATTCCGTGGAGTTGACGCTATCGAGGCTGCGGAACCTGCCCGTTTGGTTACGCCTCGCCAGCCGCATGCTTTTCTTCCTGAGGTATTGGTGTTAAAGAGACGGGCTCAGAAGCTCCTATGCGAGGGATGTAGCGGCATGAAAGGAAAAGCTTTTCATGGTCTGGAGTTCATGGGGGTTCAGCGGTGCTTGTCGGCAGTCCCATCGTAGAAGCGCTGTGGGTCTCATTTTTTTGAGCAGTTCCTCATGCCAGCCAACAAACCTTTGATTGTGAGAATTGCGCTTTTCTCGGTTGTTGTTGTTATGGTGCAATTTGATACACTTGTGGTATCCGTCGTCTTTCAACTGCCAGCACTTGCAAAGTCCACTTCCATGAAAATTCATCCGCGCGGTTTTGTCGCATCTCTTGTACTCCTTCTATCGGTGGTTCGGCCGCTTCAGGCCGAGGTGTTATTCCACATTTATGCGCCAAGTCCTGACGAGAAAAAGGTACTGGTTGTTCGGGCCACCAAGGCTGAAGGCGGACTATCCCTTCAAAAAGTTCAGGATGTTGAAATAGGGTTTCCTGTCTCCACCATTACACGGCATCCCTCAAAGCCGGTTTTGTATGTAGCTCCTCCATCCGGAGGTGAAGGACAGGCACGGGGCGCTTTGCTCGGTCTCAAGATGGATGGAACAGCTGATGTTCCTGTCCCTTTTAATTTCCAACATCCCTCCGCATACCTGAAGGTGGATCGGTCTGAGAAATTTCTGATGTCCGCGGATTATGGCAGCGGTTGCGTCGACGTTTATTCCATGGATGACGCAGGACTCGCGCTCAAACTCGCGTCGACGACCAATGAGGGAAGGAAACTTGCGCATTGTATCGCGACGACGCCTGACAACCAATTCGCGTACGTCTCGTATGTCAAAGAGACGAACGCCATCTTCCAGTACCGCTTAGACGCGGCATCTGGAAAGCTCAGTGCCCTTGCCCCTCACAATGCAGAGCCCCCAGCGGGGACGGGGCCTCGCCACATGGCATTCCACCCCACAAAGCCGATTCTGTATTTTAGCAACGAACAACACCTTGGGGTGTCTGCCTACAACGTTCATCCTAACGGCCAGTTGTCAGTGCGCCAAATTGTCGATTGCCTTCCCAAAGATCAGCCGAAGGACGGCATTTCCTCCTCTGACATCGTGACAACGCCCGATGGAAAGTATTTGTTCGCAGGCATACGGGGGCATACGAAGCCGTCAGATTATATTTCCCGCTATCGCATTGAACCCTCAGGCGACCTTGTGTTTCTGGGCCTCACACCGAGTGATAAAATTCCTTGGGGCTTCGCTTTCTCGCCGGACGCCCAATTCTTGCTTGTGACGGCATTCGAAGGAGCGACGTTAACCGCCTTCAAAGTCACTACGGACGGGAATCTCACGCCGGCCGGTTCCCTGGCTTGGGGAAAGAAGATCTCGAGCATCACAACCCGCTGAGAGCAGTTGAAGTCTGCCAAGAGTCCGTTCCAAATTTCCACCCACATACCCCCGTAGCCACCAGATGAAAACGTTGATTCCCAAGACTGTCATTTTCACCGCCTTATCCTTGCTGTTTTGCCTTGTTTCCAAAACAGAGGCTGCCAGAGGCACCCAGATTTACTGGATTGATTCAGAAGGCGGTGGTTCGACGCTTATTGTCACGCCGGAACAGGAGTCTGTTCTTGTGGACGCCGGCAATCCGGGCCCCCGCGATGCCGCTCGGATACACAAGGTCGCGACGCAGGTTGCAGGGCTTAAAAAGATTGATCACATGGTGGTAACCCACTTTCACATCGACCACTTTGGTGGTGTCGCGGATCTCGCGGAGCTTATGCCCATCGGTGTTCTTTACGATAAAGGTCTGCCAGACAACCCGCCCGACAAAGGAGGCGATCCAAGACTATGGGCGGTGTTAAGTGCTCCTTATCGGGGTGTGGCAGTGGGAAAACGGGTCACGTTAAAACCTGGAGACCAGATTCCGTTGCGACCTTCGGCAAACGGATCTGCGAAGATTGAATTGCTCTGTCTGGCCGCAAACAAAGAGAGGATCGCGGGCGCTGATACTACGGAGGCCTCGAATGCTGAATGCGGTCCGGCTCGTGAACCTGGAAAGGAGGACAACACCGACAACGCCAACAGCATTGCGTTACTGATGAAAATTGGAGCATTTCGATATTTCAATGGGGGCGATCTCACTTGGCGAATGGAGGAGAAGCTGGTTTGTCCAATAAACCTCGTGGGGGCCGTAGATCTGTATCAGGTGAATCATCACGGGCTCGATGTGAGCAATAATCCCGTCCTTCTTAAGAGCATTGCGCCGACGGTCTCCGTCATGAACAATGGGCCGCGCAAGGGAACGAGCAAGGTAGCGCTGGAGGCGATTCGAGGCTCTGCGTTTCTAAAAGCCATGTATCAGGTGCACGAAAACGTGCGGGGAGATAAGGAAAACAACACACAGGCTGAGTTTATCGCGAACCACGGTGATCTTGGTGAGCAGTGCGAAAACCACGTTCTGCGTTGTGTCGTGAACAGCGACGGGCAGGAGTATTCCGTGGAGATTCCTCACAAGAACCACAGCCGCACTTTTCAAACGCGGAAGAAGTAAGTCGGCGGACCCTCCGGCTCGGCAAGGCGGCGCCATGTGGGGCGCCGTCAACGGGCTGTGTTGAGGTCAGTGGTGGGAACCCTCGCCGTATCGTGCGTTTCTGACACCGGTGCCTCTGGGAGGGTCACGCGAGAATTTCGCGGATCACGTGTCCATGCACATCCGTGAGTCGCCGCTGCACGCCGTTGTTGTAGTACGTGAGTCTCTCGTGGTCGAGACCGAGCAGATGCAGCGCTGTTGCATGAATGTCGTAGCAGTACGTTGGATGTTCGACGGCTTTGCTCCCCAGTTCGTCCGTGCTTCCGTAGGCGCAGCCACCTTTCACACCACCGCCGGCCATCCACACGGTAAAGGCATCAGGATTGTGGTCACGGCCTTTTCCAGAGCCCTGGGCCGCAGGTTGTCGGCCGAATTCCGAGGTGCAAATCACCAGCGTACTCTCGAGCAACCCATGGGAGCGCAGGTCTGCAAGCAGAGCCGCTGCGCCTCCATCGAGAACAGCTCCCCAATAGCCGTGGTCGCGGACCACGTCCTCGTGACTGTCCCAGTTTGGCCGGACCTTCTTGGCCACCGTATTTTCCGCGCCGCAGAAAATTTGGACAAAGCGCACCCCCCGCTGCACGAGTCTCCGCGCCAGCAGGCATTGTCTTCCGAAAGGACCAATGTCCTCGTCGTCGATATTGTAGAGCTTTTTCGTCGCGGCTGTTTCGCCACTTAAATCGGTGGTTTCCGGGGCGCTGAGTTGAAGGCGGGCGGCTAACTCATAAGCCGAGATGCGCGCTTCGAGCTCACTGTTTTCAGGACGCGCCGCTGCATGAGCGCGGTTGAGTTGTTGCAGAAACATGCGGCTTTGAATTTCCCGTTCGCCCCGAAGGTCTGGGTACTCACTGGAAGGAAACAAGTCTGCAATGGGGGTCTGGCCAGAGCTTTGAATCGTCGTTCCTTGGTGGACGGCGGGCAAAAATCCAGCGCCCCAATTGATGGCTCCGCCCGGCGGGAGACCTCGCGGATCAGGAAGGACCACAAACGCGGGTAAATTCTCACACTCACTGCCCAGTCCGTAAGTCACCCATGAACCCATGCTGGGGAAGCCTGGAAGGACAAAACCACTGTTGGCCATAAACATGGCGGGACCATGCAATGCGCTCTTGCTTTTCATGGAATGGATGAAGGCCATCTCATCGACCTCGCCGGCTAGGCGAGGCAGGAGATCGCTCATCCAGCGTCCGGACTGACCAAACTGTTTAAACGGCCACCAACTTCCCTGGCAGTTTCCTGGCTTTGAAGCAAAGAACTGCATTTTACCGTCTGGATCAAAGGGCTTTCCAGTGCGCCGGAGCAATTCAGGTTTATAGTCCCATGTATCGACGTGGCTGAGCGCGCCGGAACAAAAAATCTGAATCACGGCTTTTGCCTTAGCTGCGTGATGGCCGGATTTTGGGGCAAGTGGATTCAACGCATCCTTTGCGGGGGCCTCGTTTAAAAGGGCGGCTAAAGCGACACCCCCGATACCGCCCGCCGCGTGTTCCAGAAAGCTGCGGCGTGAATGGATGGCCCTACTATTAGTTGGCTGCAGTGGAAGGGTGATCATTTTAATCGAGATAGATGAACTCGTTCATGTTGAGAATCATCCGGCAGAAAACAAAAAGCCCTTGGGCAGTCACCAAGGCCTTGGACGCCTCAAGCTCGGAGGTTTCGGGATTCCTTTGGAAGGCGAGTTGAAATGCCCGCTTGATCGCTGGCTCGTGCCCAGGGTCTTCGCTCTCAATGCGAGTCGCGAACTGACGTGCTTGTTGGAGAACAAACTCGTTGTTGCTGAGGGAGAGGGCCTGCAATGCGGTCGTGGTCTGAACCCGCGCGGGCGTAAGATTGGCGGGGTCAGGACAATCCATAGTGCTCAGAAATTGATGGGGTGTTGTCCGGACGACAAATCTGTAAATGCTGCGCTTCCTCAATTCCGGGGTATTCGGAGGTATATACTGGTAAATGGGGGCATAGGCCTCCTTGTATTCAAAATCTTTAAAGCCCGGTCCTCCCGCCTGGAGATTGAGCGTACCCGCGATGCGCAGCACATAGTCGCGCAATGCCTCCGCATCAAGGCGCCTGGGATTCTGCCGCCACAACAACCGGTTTGAAGAGTCTTTTTCGCGGGCGAGTGAATTGCCTTGATTGGAGCTCTGTCGGTAGGTCGCGCTTGTGACGATAAGCTTGTGCAGGAGCTTGATCGAGTACCCTCCCTTGAGAAACTCCGTTGCGAGCCAGTCTAACAATTCGGGATGGGAGGGGCGGTCGCCTCCCAAGCCAAAGTCGCTTGGCGTGTTCACCAATCCCTGGCCGAAGTGGTGGTGCCAAAGCCGGTTCGAGATCACGCGCCAGGTCAAAGGATTATCTGGATGTGTAATCCATTGCGCTAGAGCGGCGCGACGCTTTCCTTCGGGCATTGAGTCGTCCCCAAAATCCGCAGGCATATGGGAGGCCCACCTGAAAGCACCTGGTGAGACGTGCGCACCTTCGTCCTCCGGATTACCCCGTCGCTGCACGCGCGTCGGTTTGGGCAGGGTGGTGCTGTTGAAAGCGTAAACCGCTGGATCCTCTTTGATTTCAGCCAGGGCTTTTTGCAATTCCTGGCTCTCCGCATTTAAAGAAGCATAGCGTTGCTGTGTTTGGGAGTCTTGTGAAACAGCAGCAGCACTCAAAAGCCGCGCGTCCCCAAGGAACAGTTGATCCATTCCGATGCCGTCACCGCCGTCGGTTGCAACGAATGTCAAAAACCGGACGGAGTCTGGGATTTCCAAGACTAAAAACAAGGACTCGGTCTTGGTCATCTTTTGCCGGTAGACCTTGCGCTCTGAGTCCAGATAAACGGAGAAATCAGCAAAGGAAGAGGGATCCACCTCTCTAGAACCAAAACCAATGGCCGTGGTCAGGCGGAGCGATCCCCATTGGTTTGCGCTGCGGATTGCATTTAAATCGAAGGTAATTCCGCTGTTGGATGAGAGGCCGAGAACAGAGTGTCCGCTTGTGAGGTAGTCAATATCGCCTACGCGCGCCTCGGGTTGTGCACTGACTTTTCCGTTTCGGATGCGGTCCCAAGACTGCCCGGAGGTGACAGGAAAATCTGTGATGACCACATCTGCCGCCAACTGCAAACCTGAGACTTCCTTCGGATTCTTGGCGCCTTTTGGTAGAAAAACACCCTTAATAAAAGGCATTGGGGCGGCGCTGTTTTGGAATATCGGCGGTCTTAAAATATTTGGGGTTTCGGTTTTGAGGAAACTTTGTGCACTGGTTCCGAAGGACCCTGTGACGACGTCGAGGCCGGCCTTGAGAGATCCCGTACCAAGGCCGTTACCTCCCCCAACGATGTCTGCGAGATCGAGTCCTTTTCCAAGAAGGCCTGAAAGTTTGGCTTCTACCTTGGCAAGTTGTTGTTGGAGGCTTGTTCGCTCGATATCAATCACACGGTCGCCCCGGTTGACACCTGCAAACACAGCTTTGAGTGCGTAGTACTCGCGCTGGGTGATGGGATCCAATTTATGGTCATGACAGCGTGCACAATTGATCGTGATGCCCATGGAAGCCGTGACAACCTGGGTAAGCATGTCATCGAGATCACCAGCGCGTGCCGAGCGTTTGAGGACAGCGCTTGTGGTTTCGACGTGGCCGACAAAATCCCAAGGCCCTGCGGCCAGAAAGCCCGTTGCGATGAGAGCAGATTCGTCGTTGGGCGATAGCACATCTCCAGCGATTTGGTCCCGTAAGAATTGGTCATACGGCTTGTCCGTATTGAGAGCTGTGATCACGTAGTCGCGGTAGCGCCAAGCATTGGGGCGCAATTTGTCGCGTTCGAATCCGTGGGTGTCAGCGTAGTGGGCGATATCGAGCCAATGCCTCGCCCAACGCTCTCCGTAGTGGGGCGAAGCAAGGAGTACGTCTACGAGTTTTTCATACGCTTTGGGATCCTGGTCCGCGATAAAAGACGCAACCTGCTCAGGGCTCGGAGGAAGCCCCAGCAAGTCAAAGCTCAGCCGCCGTATAAGTGTTCTTCGGTCAGCTTCGGGAGAGGGAGCTAAACCGTGCTTTGCGAGGCTTTCGCGCACCAATGAGTCGATAGAGGCGGTGGGTGGAAAATTGCTTTTGAGCGGCTGCACCGACCAATGTTGCATGCGCTTGTCCTGCGTAGCCGCAAGATCGGCAGCGTTTTCGGGCCATTCTGCGCCGGTATCAATCCATTGTTTAATCTTTGCGATCTCGCTTTGGGTGAGCGGTTCTCCCTGAGCCGGCATGCGCTCTTTTTCGTCTTGGGAGATAAGTCGGAGATAGATCGCGCTTTCATCTGCTTTGCCGGGTTGCAAGACCTGCCCGTTGACTCCTCCTTTGAGCGCAAAAGGTTTGGCGTCGAGGCGCAATTCACCCTTTTGCTTTTTTGGTCCATGGCACTCTACGCAGCGCTTATCGAAGAGGGGACGAATCTCGGTGTCGAAATCGAGTGCGCCATGGAGAGATGGCAGGAGAGATGAAACAAGACACCAGAATAGCCATGGGAGGCGTGTGTTGGTGAACATGGCAGGATAAACAGAGTTTGGGTTGGTATTAAGAATACACTGTGCCGTTGCTCGCGCACACGAGAGCTGGTGGATTACGTAGCTGCGTCTGAGTGCTTGTGCGGCACCGTTTATTGAAGGGAACTATGGATGGAGAATGGAGCGGGACGTGTGAATTGCGGACGAGATGCGGGTACCGATACTCCTCATACTGGTCAGAGGTCATACCACTGGTCAAGCCGCGCGTTTTGGCCGCAGGGCGCTGAGGCTTCTGGTCTAGGGATGTTTTATCTCCGAGGCTCCATACTTTGGGAAAAATACGAGGAGAGGTGACCGGAAGAGATCACTCGATGGATCAAGCCGAGAATCAGGCGCAGACTGGGCTGGATTTGGCATTAGCACAGCGGGTGACTCGCGATTAATTCGAGATTTGTGGTTAACCTTTGCCCAGTATGCGGCATTTACGGGTGAGCATGGATGACAGCCCCCAGGAAATTGATTTCGTCGCGCAATTGACCGAGATTCAACTGTTGCTGCGGCTTTATGTGCACTCGTTGCTGCCGGGAGATGCAGGGGCGCATGATGTGGTGCAGCAGGCGAACGCGACGCTTTGGCGGAAGCGCGATGAGTTTGCTCCGGGCACAAACTTCAAGGCATGGACTTTTAGCGTGGCGCGTTATGAGGTGCTGAACCATCGCAAGCAACAGGCACGGGATTCGTGGATGTTGTTTGGCGAAGAACTAGAGCAGATCCTGGCGGATGATTTGGTCGAACGTACAGACGACACCGAGCGCCGGCATGAGGCGCTTCAAGGATGTCTGAAAAAGCTCCGGCAGGAGGATCGTGAGCTATTAATCCATCGTTACACCGCGACGGCTGGGAGTCTGGATGATTTCGCGCAACGCATCGGACGCAGCGTGGGCGGGGTGAAGGTGACATTGCATCGCCTGCGCAATGTTTTGCTGGCTTGCATCGAGAAACAAATGGCCATCACTGAGGCTGAATCATGAACCCGAAAGAAAGAAATGAACTCATCGACGCCTTGCTCGAGGGCAAAATCTCCGAACCGGGCATGTTGCGACTGGAAGCGGAGTTGTCCGTCGATCCCTCGGCGCGTAAGGCGTACTTTGAGCGGATCGCACTCACACAGGCGCTCATGGATGAGGCGAAATCTTCTCAAACACGACACACTCACGCCGTGACGAGGCTCCCGAGCATTTGGCTGCAGTGGCGTCCGCTCGCCGCGGCTGCGGCAATGGTGCTCTTCGGGCTGTTGGGCTGGCGGCTGGCTTCGGGCTCCAGCCGCAGGGGCGGAATCGTCGCGCATTTCGGGGCTTTGCAAGAGTGCCGGTGGGTGGCTGCGAACACGAGGAATGCTCCGGGGGATGGAGTGCATCGCGGACAGCGGCTGGAGCTGTCGTCGGGAAGTGCGGAGGTCGTGTTCGGAAGCGGAGCGATCGCTAAGCTGAAGGGGCCTTGCATCTTTGAAGTGGAGTCGGCCAACGGTGGGTTTCTTTTGCTCGGGGAGATGAAGACCCTGGCGGCCACGCCGGAGTCGAAGGGTTTCACAGTGCGCACGCGTACGGCACGGGTGGTGGATTTCGGCACGGAGTTTGTGACGTCGGCTTCTGCGGATGGGCAGAGCCGCGTGGAGGTGACTTCGGGCGAAGTGGAGGTGCATCTGAACGGAGTGCAGAGCCCGCAGCGCTTGCGAAAAGGTGACACGCTTTCGGTCGAGGCCGGGAATGCGCAGGTGATGGCGCGTATCGAGAGCGGGGATGAGACGGCGGCGTTTCGTTTTCCAACGATTGAACCGCCTTCGGATCGTGATGCGGCCGACCAATCACAAGGCCGGGCGAGCATCCGCGTAGTGAAGGGTGCACTTGCAGTGAACAAGGTGGCTGGAAGCGCTCCGCCGCAAGCGCTGCTTGATGGGCACGCGCAGTCCCGGCCGGACTCGCCGGAGGAATCGGTCTATTTTGCCAACAACGTGGATGGGATGCTGCTTCTTGATTTGAGCAGGGCCATTTCCATCGCGCGCATCAACACTTACTCTTGGCATCAAAACGGAACCTTTGCCGACCAGCGCGTGCGTGCGGTCCAGAAGTTCGGCCTCTACGGCTTCGCCGGGGATCAGGCGCCGCCCACGGAAGGACGACTGACGGAGTCTGGTTGGACTCTAATCGCGCGGGTGAATTCGGACGAATTCTTCCGCGTCACCGAGCCGAGAGACCGGCCCGCGCAGCAGGCCTGTTCGATTAGCGGAGCGCATGGACTTGTGGGCCGCTATCGCTTTCTGCTTTGGGAGTTTCAAGGAACACAAGGCCCCAATACCCGGGACACCAACCCGACTTTCTACGGGGAAATAGACGTCCATGAAAAACGATAATCGCCCCACCCTTCCCAGCCTCCTGCCAGACTGCTTGCCGTTGCGGGCGCAGCACGAGGGGAGCTTCCGCGGCCCTCGCCGAAATCGTCGCGCGCACCAAGAAACAGGGGGGCGGCATCCGCACGCTGCTCCACCAGACCGTCGCCAGCCCATTCTTCCAGACCCGCTGATGAAAACCCTCACGCTCCTGCTTTGTCTGGTGACCCTCAGCCTCCGGACCGAGGAATCCCGCCACCGGGTCTTCGACCTCAGCGACCCTAATCGTGAGCTGGACCTGCGCGAACAACTCAAGGCCGTGCCCGAGGTGGAACCGACCGCTCTCGACCTCGAAACTGCCGAGGCCACCTTCAGCTACGACGTGCCGAACCTGTTGCCCGACGCGAAGAATCCACCGACCGCCGAGGCAATCGCAAAGCGCCTCGATGAGCTCGTGAAAAAGGCTTCCAAGAAACCCGTTTCGGGCCACGTCACATTTTCACTTAAGCCGCTCTCAGCCGTCCCGACGGACCGGCTCCAGAAGATCGAAATCCAGCTCGGCCTGCTCGATTGCAAAGGTTGCCGCTACACGGCCTACCTCGCCTGCACGAAAGTCGACGGCGTGGAGAACGTCAGCGTCGGAGATGCCTCGCTGGTCACCGTTTGAGTCGAATCTTCCAAGACCAACCGCGAAGTTCTCATAGCCGCCCTGAAGAAGGTGCGCATCGGAATTCCCAGACAGTACCCATCTACCAAAGAACTACCTCCATGAATATCAGCACTCGGAGCGCCCTCTCGCGACGTACCTTCCTTAAAGCCGCCGGCACCACGCTCGCTCTTCCGTGGCTTGAAGCCATGTTCCCCGCCTTTGCCAAAGCCGAGGCTGCCAAAAAAATCCCCCGCCGCATGGTCGCCATCGAGACGAACATGGGCATCATGCCTCAGTTTTTCTTTCCCGAGAAAGCCGGCCTCGACTACGCCCTCACACCCTATTTGGAAAAGCTCGCGGAGCATCGCGGGCAAATGACGATCTTCTCCGGCACCAGTCATCCCGGCGTCACCGGAGCGCACGCCGCGGAGCGCTGCTTTCTGACCGCAACGCCGCATCCCGAGCGCGGCGGCTTCCGCAATGGCGTGTCGCTTGACCAAGTCGCCGCCGAGCAGCTTGGCAATGAAACGCGCTTTCCGTCGCTCACCCTCGCGATGTCGAATGAAGGCGGCCCGACGCTCAGCTACACGCGCAGCGGAGCGCCCATTCCTCCAGACAAAAGCCCGCGCAAACTCTTTGAAAAACTGTTTGTGCAGGGCAAGCCCGAGGAAGTCGCCGCCAACGTGGAGGCCCTGCGTCAGGGCCGCAGCTTGCTTGACTTCGTGGGCGGTCAGACCAAGCGGCTTAACCGCAGCCTTTCCAAGGCCGACCAGCAGCGCATGGAGCAATACTACACGTCGGTGCGTGAGTTGGAACAGCGCCTGCACAGTGCCGAGGCTTGGGAATACAAGCCGAAGGCTGTGGTCCAAGCGCAGCCGCCCAAAGACATCGACGACGCCCGCGAGTTCGTTCGCCGCACGCAGCTCACACTCGATGTCGTCAACCTCGCGCTGGAAACGGACTCAACGCGGTTCGTGACCTTCTTCATCGACACCACCGTCATTCACAATATCACGCACCACGGCAACCGGGCTGAAACCATTCAGGAACTCCGCGTCCATGAGGAAGGCCAGTTTGCAGCGTTGAACAACTTCCTCACGACGCTCGCCGCCGCGAAGGAGGACGGGCAAACGCTGCTAGAGCGTACGATGGTCCTCTATGGCACCCCCATGGGTAACGCGAGCTCGCACAGTAACATCAACCTCCCCGTGCTCCTCGCCGGGGGCGGTTTCAAGCACGGCCAGCACCTCGCTTTTGACACGAAGAACAACTATCCGCTCCCGAAGCTTTTCATATCGATGCTCCAACGCCTTGGACTTGAGACCGATGAGTTCAGCACGGGCAGCGGCACGATGAAAGGGCTGGAGCTGGCGTGAAAGACTTGAGCCGCCACGAATAGGTTCATTGACGCGGGTCTTGCCGCGCCCTCAACCGCTGGTTCTGGCGAAAAATTAAAACAAAAAGAAACAACACAAAATGAAAGCGTCCCCCCTTCTCATCAAATCGGCGTTCGCCGGTGTGCTCGCATTCTTAATCACAACGTGCGGTCTTCTGGCCGACCCCGCATCCGATGGGGCGCTGTGGAAGGACAAGATTGAGAAGGCGTCTCCGGGGAGCAAGCTGTTACTGCCGGCGGGTCGGTTTGAAATGGCGGATATCAAGGTGCCGGAGGGAGTAAAGCTGAGTGGCGCGGGTTATTTGCAGACCGTCATCGATTCTGCGAAAGGAACTGACGGCCTTGTGGCTGCCAAAGGCTGCGAAATCCGCGCGCTTACGGTGCGGCAGTCGCCCGGGGCCGGGTTGCTTGTCAAGGAGGCGGCCGATGTGCTGGTCTCGGGTGTCCGCATTGAGAAGTGCATGACCGGTGCGGTCGTGCTCGGTTCGGCTGGGTTTCGCATGGAGAACAGCATCGTCTTTGCCAACCGCACGGGGTTGGCCGGCTCCTCCACTACAGCGGCCTGTGTGGTCAACAACACGTTTTTTAACAATAACTCGCTCGGTCTCAGTTTCATCGGCTCGAAGGATTCGGCGGTGTTCAACAACATCGTCGCCAACAGCGCGACAGGCATTTATTTATCAAACAACACGGGCCTGCGGTTGGACTACAATCTCTACCTGGCGAATTACATCGGAAAAATTCCGGGGCATCCAGGCGCGATCTCCGTCCAAGGCTGGCGCGATCTTGCCGTTCAGGATGCGCACTCGCTGCAGGAGGTTATTGCCTTCACCAAGCCGGAGGAGGGCCTGTTCGCGCCATCCACACGGCTTGTCTGGTCACCTGATCGCTCCCCGGCAAAGGGTTTTGGCACGGCCTCGCTCGGCACGGTGCAAGCGCCTGATCGCGATCTTACGAGCCAAGCCCGTCGCGGAGGGATTGACCTTGGCGCGATTCAGGAGCCTGTCTCCGCGTCCAGGGTGCCTGCTGCTGGAGCGTTGGCCGTCACGCAGGAAGATGCGGTGGTGAGCGCGGGCCTCTATACGCCAGAGGGCGTGCTGGCCAATTACCTCTTCCAGAACCTCCCGCTGCGCAAAGGTAACTATCCGTTCTGGCTTCCCTCCCGTGACTGGCAGGGCAGGGAAATCCCCTCCGGCAAATACGAGGTGCGCACCGTCGAGAGCAAGGCGCGCATGATTTACAAAGGACTCGCCTTCAATAACGGGCGGTCGAGCGACCGGCTGGATCATTCGACCTACAGTGCGGCTTATCTCGGGTTCGCGCCGGACGGTGGTATCATCCTCGGCTGCGGGTGGAGCGAGTCCGTGTTGCAGGTTCGGACCTTCGATGCCGACTACGAAAAGGCGGGATGGACGGTGAGCGGTCATAGCGACATGCTCGGTATGGGTCAGGATGGTGCGGGCCACCTGTATGTGCTTACAACGAGCGGCAAGGAGAAGGATACCGGCAACTATAACCTCTCACTGATGAAGGTCGGCCTGAGCGACGGCAGTGTATTGCCCGTCACGCGCGACGATCCTGCTCCGCGGTTCAGCGGCATCTTCAGCGGCAAGACCGATGGCATCGCCGCGCTCGGCGGGCGTCTCTATATCTCCGATCCCGCCAATGGCAAAGTGTCTCATGCATCCGCCGCGAACCCTGCCTTTGTCAACAGCTTCGCGATCGAGGCACCGCGCCAAATCGTCGCCGACCGGAAGAACAATCTGCTCTGGCTCATCAGCAACGAGAAGACCCTTGTCGCGCTGTCGGCCGAGGGCAAGACGATTCATACGCAGGACTTCCCACACACTATTGACAAACTGGCTGTGGCAGAAGGCCAACTCGCGCTCCTTTCCCGCGAGACGGGCAAGATTGAAATTTTTACGATCGAGTCACCCCGCAAATTGGTGAAGGCCCGAACGCTTGGGACTGGTGAAAACCCGATCGGTAAATTTAAGGCTGACAAATTTACCTTCAAACTCGGCGTACAATGCGGGGTGGCACTCAGTGACAAGGGCGATGTCTTTGTGAACGACTGGCCACGGACAATGCTCTTCACTCCCGACGGAAAACTGAAAAAACAAACCATCGCGATTTGGGGCCAGCATTTGGTTCAGGGCAAGTTGGCTGGGGAGACTGAAGCGCGCTGGTGGAATGTTGAAAGCGCCTATTCCTTCACCATGGACAGCAAGAACGGGACGTGGGCACCGGATGGTCGCTGGTCGTATCCCCAGCCCGACTTGCAGGCGTTTCGTGCGGCGGTAGACTTCTTTACAGACAAGGGCCGCAACTTCGGCTTGTTCCTAAGTGGACGCGATCCCGCCAAGCTTATCCTTCTGGAATTGAACAAGGACTATCAGGGGCGCACCATCGCCCTCTGGTACTCCGACAAGGCGCAGAAGAACGTTTTCGTTCGCCAGACAGACACAAATAACGACGGGATCATTGACTCGAATGACGCTCCTGCCGTTCCGGTCCCGGCGAAAGACGGCAGTGTGCTGAAGTTCCCTTTTTCCGGGAGTTCTTATATGGATCCTGAAACGCACGACCTGCATTTCGCGGGTTCAAGCACGGCCAAGGCGTCCATCGGCAGGCGCATCCCCTATCTCGGGGTGGATGCGCAGGGGATCCCCGCCTGGGATTGGGAGGGCGCGCAAACACTCGAGTGCAAGATGGATCCCGCTAGTACCAACGCCTTCGTCTCACCCTTTGACTTCAAGACGCCCGAGATCATCAACAAAGCAGTCGGTGAGTTCAATCAGTTCAGCGATGGCACAGTGGCCTTCACTGCGAATACCAAGAGCGGTGGCGGCACTGGACTCGGGCATGTGGCCGGTTCCGACATGGCAGCAGCTGGGCCGGATGGCACGTTCCGCTGGTTCCACCCGCTGCCGATCACCGGCGGCGTCCACGGCGTGCAGATTGTCAACGACATCCTGATCACTCAGGATTTCACCGACATGGACTGGCACCTGATTAACAAGGACGGCCTCGGACTGGGTATCTCCGGCATCCCCCAGGACATGCGCTGGACGGGAATGTGGAACGACCATCCGCGGCAATACCGGCTCTTCAAAGGCAACGACAACCAGGTGTACGCCTTTCTCGGGAATTACGTGCTGACGGCCTTCCATCATTTCAAACTCGAAGGAGCTGACACCATCCAGTCTCGAAGGATTCCGGTGAAAGTGGACGAAACTGCAGCTCAGGCGCTCGCGGCGCTGCCTGCGCAGCCTGTTCCCGCCAGAGTTGAGCCGCCGACCTTTGAAGTCACGATCAAGAAACTCGCATCACCGCTGGTCATGGACGGCGATCTGAAAAAATGGCGCACGGCCGGCATCCAGCCGAAAATTCTCATCACACCAGAGACGGCGGGCGGCAAGGTCAGCGGTCCCGCGGATATCAGCGGCGTGGTGCGCCTGGCGCATGAGAACGGGAACCTCTATGTCCAGGTCATTAAGTTCGACGACGTGGTCACCATGCACCAACCGCTGGCCAAGCATTACCTGCAGGATTCCGTTGAGTTCTGCATCAACAGTTTCCTGCACGGGTTCAAATTCAACGTGACCCGGACACAGGAGCACGGTGACACCGTGTTTCGCGACCGGTTCTTCGTCACGAAATTCAACAAGGTTTACACGGCGGCGGAAGTACCGCGGGCGATCCGGGTGTTGGACAACGCCGCAGACGTTGAGGAACGCAAACTTATCGAGTCGATCTACGGCGAGGATCTGGCGCAGAGCAAGGTCATCGTCACCGAGTTCATGTTACCGATGGAAAAAGCATTCGAAGGTGATCCCAAGGCCGGCCCCACTGGCAAGAGCGGCGACACCATGTGGATCGGATTCATGTTGGATGACAACGACGTGCCCGGTTCCGATGTCCAAGATCTCCTAGTCTACCCCGCCACCTACGGAACGTTCGCGCTGAAAGAGCGCGGCTGCCTGGCCACTTTTGAGTGAGACGGGGCATGACTCAAATTCGACTATGGAAAGCCCTAGCATACAGATGCTTTCGATTTCACACTAAGCCCAACGGTTCTTGCAGTCGCCCAGAAAAGGAAACCGTCCGTGGGGCGTATTCGAGAGCCGTAATGTAACAAAACCCATCCCCATGAGCAAAACTAGCCCCCATTTCTATCAGCCACTCTCGATGGTATTTGTATTATCGATTCTGCTGGGTATGAGCGTGGCTGCGCAAACAAGGGCTGTCACAAACCCCCTCGACGATTTTGACTCGCTCCTGAAGGGTGATGCGCCGACTGGTACCTTGTTCCGACTGGTGGATGCTGCTGACCCGAAGCGGCCTCTTGCACCGCAGTTGTTTTGGCGGCACATCCCTGCCTTTACCGTTGCCCATACCACGCCCGTGCGGTTCCGCCTTGGCGGTGACGAGATCATTGCACCGAAGCAGGTTACAGAAGGACCTCAGACGGAGCTGAGTTACACCTATCCCATAGAGGGTCGGCGCAAACTGGAGTCTGGCCGCTTTGTGGTGACGCCGGGAGATATCCCGCTCTCGCTTGACGGCGGCCGCATCAAGTCGGATCACCCGGCACTCCGCGTGTTTGGGGACGAGGTGCAGATTCTCTGCGCGCCCGTGCGCTTCGACGGCGTGGATGAACGGGGCGCTCCGGTGCCAGTGCGCGTGACACTCCAGTCGGGCAAGGAATCGCTACTCCGAGAAGCCGCCGCCTTCAACCCGTTGCTCATCTGGCTGCCCGTAGGGGTGCGGTATCAGTCCAGCCTGGGAAGTTTCACTCTCTCAACTGAAGGCAAGCTGGAGAATGTAACGGCGGAAGCAGGAGTCACCGTAAATGGCGAAGGCTTGCGGTTGCTCGTGAAACCGCTGGCTCCTGCCCTCGCCACTCCATCGCCGGCGAACCAACTTTGGCTGGTTTCCCACCGGGAGCGCACGGTCTTCGCGCCGCATGAGGCGCCTGTCTTCACGGTGTTGGTTCCCCGTGGTTTTGCAGGCGGTGAGGCGAAGGTTCTGAGCAAGGTCGGTCGGGCTCTCACTGCGCTTGGCACCGTTGGGCTGCCGGCCGTTACGCAGGGAGAGTTCGACTCACGCGCGTTCACGCTTCGCGCAGGGGATTTGCCGCTCGGTGAGCATGAATTGTGGGTCGAGGCCGGTGGCGTGAGTTCCGCTCATTTGCCGGTTACGATCGTTTCGTGGGAGCCGCGGAGTTCTTTCTTTACCCACACCACGAGCCACTGCACGGGCCAGTGGCCTGCGACCGAAGCCGGCTTGAAACTTCTGGCCGACGCAGGCGTGCAGATGGTTGCTGCTTCAAGCCACCGCAGCTACCTGGACACCGTCATGCCTTCTTTCGCGCAAGGCGCCAGTGGTCCGCCCGAGGCCAGCCTCAAGCGCTCTGCAAACGACCTGCTCTTGGAAAATCTGCTTCGTCACGGGCTGCGCTCTGCCGACCTCACTCCGATGCGGGGTCAGGGGCTTTACCTTGAGTCGCTCTCCTATCACCACAGTTACGCGCCGACCGTTGAGCGCATGGTGCGCAAGCTCCAGCTCTACACCCAACAGACCGCCGATTATCCCTCGGCCTGGGGGGTGAACTATTCGTGGTTCCCGCAGCTCGGCGGTTACTCGGAAGGCGGGGTGCCGACCGATGCCCACGTGGGCGACCGTAACCGTGCCTTGGCCGAGAATCTTGCGAAGGCTGGCTTCACGCCGCCTACCAAAGAGGAGCGTGAGTTTCATAAAGCGAACAAGTTTTCTCCAGAGCCTGCTGCCCGCAGTAAAGCGCTCGAAATTCAGCGCCGCGCCGTGGAACATTGGAAGGCGCAGCAGGACTTCGGTTGGGGCCAGCACAATAAGAAATACAACGACGCAGTGCGTGAAGTGCGTGCGGACACGCAATGTCTGTTGCTCGAAAACGCCGGCCACGACAGCCTCAAGCGCACGCGCTCGCTCTTTGGCGACATGGCGGCGAGCTTTTACGGCACCTACACTGACTACGGCGACTGGCCGCTGTCCTCCGGTTTTACCGTGGACTGGGCGCGCGGCAACAACCCTGGGCGTGCGGTGTGGCTTACGACGAGCTGGGGAACTTCACCGGAGGGCTCGATGAAAAGTCTTCTCCACGCCTTCTCGCGCGGAGCTGCAGGCGCCGGTGTCCCGATGCAGGAGGAATCCGGCATGGCTGCGCTTGCCCGTCGGGCCAAAGGGCTGGCGTTTGTCACGCAGTTCGGTGCCATCGCCACACGCGGGCAGCCGGACAGTCGGTTTGCAATTCTCAGCACGGCTTCGCAGCAGGTTTTTGGCGGAAGCAACGGGCAATACATTTACCATGCTCTTTACAGCCACCTTACGCGCCTCGGGTGCGCACCGGTCATTGTGGATGACGTAGTGGCCGTCGAAAAAGGCGTACCTGCGTCGGTGAAGGTGCTGTTCCTTGTTCGGCAGGAGCAGCCGCTCGAAGCTGAACTTGCGGCGGCCCTTGCGTCGTTCCAACAGCGTGGAGGGAAGGTGCTCATGACGGGGGACTGTCTGGTGGAAGTTGCCGGTGCAACCAAGCTGGCGCCACCGGTAAAACAGCTTTGGGAACTTGGTGGATTCACTCCGGCCTCACACGCGAACCTTTGGAAAGAGTTTGAAGAAGTCTGGCAGGCACCGCTTGCCAGCGCTTTGAAGCAAACCGGCGTGGCACCACTCGCCACCACCGAGCCTGACCGGGCCATGGTGACGTGCTTGGAAGCTGGTCCGGTTCGCTATGCCGTGGTGATTTCCTCCTCAAAAGGCAGCCATTCGAATGTTTTTGAAACCACCGCAGCAGTGCCGGTGTCGCTGGAGGGCACCGGCTGGATCGTGCGGGATCTGGTGAAGCAGGAACATTTAAAGACAACCGTGAAGGACGGGCGCACAGAAGTCGCGGTAGATTTCGTCACCGAACCGGTAACTGTACTGGCTTGTTATCGCAGCGCACCGCAGGGCATCGAGGGGCAGAAAGAGCTTTCCAGTGCAGGCGATGCGCTCTTGGCGAGGGCTAGCGTTCAAGCTGCGGACAAGACCGACCTCGGCCCCGCCCCAATTCGTTTTGAACTGCGCGACCCTGCAGGTGGAATTCACTCCACGCTATACCGTGCAGCGGGTGAGGATGCCATGTTTCACCTGGGCAAGCATGCGCAAGCGGGTGACTGGCAGCTCACGATTCAAGAGCAGATCACTGGTGTGACACTCACGGACAAATTTGGCTGGCCACCGGCTGCCAAAGCCGCGCCCCGAGCGGCGGGCCTTACGGCTGTATCTGATGTTCATGTTGTCAACCAAGGGCACGCGCTTGCTTTCGCACAGCGTGGCGGAGAAAAGTTGGTTATTGTGGAGGCAGGCCAGGAGGCGCTGTTGCCTGCGGCGAGGAAACTCGTGGAGCGCTTCATTGCTTCGGGAAGACCTGCTCGGCTCTGGCAGGTGAGTTCGGAGGACTTTGATACTATCCCCGTGCGCTGGTATCCGAAGGAGGAGGAGGTTTTAAAACTCCAGCAGGTATCCGCTGGAAAACTCGTGGGCTATCGCGGGAACCTGGTGCCCTTCATTGACAAGGTGAAGCGCGCCCATGTGCCCGAGCGAGGGGGCTATAGCGAGGATGGACCGTTTTTCATGCTGGGCTTGGATTGCGTGGTCTTCAGCGGTGGTTTGCTGGCGGAGAGCCTGCGCGCGGTAACGCCTTGGGTGAACACACCCAACGCACCGGGGCGCGCTCAAAGCCGTCTTGTGGTGTGCTTCAGCGCCTTTGCGGCAGGGAGGCAAGTCGCAGCCATCATTGGCAACGACACCGTAGGACTGGAGAAAGCGGCGGAGAAGCTGGGAGAGTTGGCAAACGCAACTCCTGCTGTCGCTGCAGGAACGGGCACCGGAACCGGGGGAATAGGAGAAGGGCTGGGTCCTCTAGCGGGTGTGGTGTCGGCCAGCGCCGTTGCGACTCCATTGCGAGAATTCACACCGCTTCAGCGCACTAAAAAGCTTTTAGCCAACGCACAAGGGCAGGCCGCAGTGTTCCTTGACGGCAAGGCTGATACACTTGCCTTTGTGGACAAGTCAGGCCGCATCACCGCGACTGTCGCAGCAGAATCTGGCTTGGTGGATCAGGCGCGTATGGACGAGCGCGGGCGCGTGTGGACTCTCACCGCGCGCGGTACGGCACGGGACAAGGCATGGCACTTCGAGAATGCCCATGAACTTATTCTCCGCGCCATTACTCCCGACGGCACGCTCCTGAGTGAAGCACTCGCTTACGCAGGTGAAACCCACGATTTGCCGCCGGATTATGAAGCTGGAGTCCGCATAGCGCCGGATGGAGAGACATACGCCTTTGGTCGCAGAGCATCCGTCCTTCTGGGCAGGCTTGATGGCACGGGAGGGACTGCCTACGAGGATCTTGCGTTTGTCAAAAACCGCTTTGAAGTCCGCAATCCACGCTTCCCTGTGGGCACCACATTTTCGCCGGACAGCAGTCACGTTTTCGTCACCATGGACACCCGCCCGCGCTTCGGCGGCATGGGCGTCACCTCGCCATCGCCGGTGGGATGCGAGGCGACACTTGTGGACGCCCGAACAGGTCAGCGAATCTGGGGATTGCGCGCCACCGGCGAAAACAGCTCCGCCTTCGCTACGCTTTCCGGCTTTGCCGCGGTAAGCAAGGGCGGCGCATTCACCGCGCTTGCCGACTATCAGGGCACCATCATGCTGGTGGATAAATCGGGCAAAGTCGTGCTGCGCGAATCCGTTTACGAGGCCACGAACCCCAAAGATTCACGCCGCGGACCACCCAACGGCGTCGGTGTCTGGATTTCAGAAAACGGATCGGTCGCGGCGTGGCTTTTCCGTGATGCGATCTACATTTCCAATGGATGCAAGCTCAGTCGCGTAGATGCGGCCCAGACCATCGTTGGCGGCGGAGTCAGTGCGGACGGCACGCAGATTTTTGTTTCCTATGAGGATGGGGAAGTAATTGGATTTTCTGCGAGCGGTCAGAGGATCTGGTCATTTGGCAGCGGCGGACCGCGCGCTCAGATTGCACCTATCGGGACAAACGAATTATTAGTGGCGGCCAACAGCGGCGAACTCATCCGGCTGGATCAAACTGGAAAAGAAATGTACCGCGTGAATCTCGCCACTACGGCCGATCAGTCGAAACATCCAATCCAGCAAGCTGCGAGGTTTCAACTCCACTCCCCACCCTTGGAAGCGCACGATCCCGGCACGCTTGCACTGGCCCGGACGGAACTTGGGGCCAAACAGGTGGCCGCGTGGAAACCGGCAGGTGAGGCGAAAACTGCATTCGGTCGGGAGTTCTTTACCGTGACATCCCCCGTGGAACTCAGTGCTGAGGTGGCGCTCGGAGAATGTTTTGTGCATCTAGTCTATCGGAGGCCGGAGGGGAATCGGGAGACGACTGTGACCACGACCGGTTCCGAGGGCACGGAGAAGTTTTCCCTCGATCTGCCAACGCCTCAGTATCGGGTGGTGGACATTCCGGTGCGCGGGCAGGGTGTAAAAGTGTCTGTGGGCGCGGACGGACCGCTGGAAGTGGCGGAGTGTTCGCTTTGGAGCTTTCAGTGGCCTGGCGGAAACAAGCTTTACGTCGCGCCGGCTGGTGGATCGAGTGACACACAGGGTGCACCTTCGTCCAAGGTCTCCAAGGGCGGCGAGTTGAATATCGATGACTTGCTCGAGAGCGGCGGAAGCTCAGGTAAAGCAAAGGACGTGAAGATTTATGTCTTCAACCCCGATCCCGATCAGGTAAAGGGGCCGTATCTGAAGGCTGGCGCGGATCCCATGACCGCGCTCGACGGCTATCGCTTCGGCAACGGAAAGATGTCCGATTGGGTCAGTGGCAAACCCAACTATAAGGGGGCGTGGCTTACCGTTGATTTTGGAAAACCGACTCCGCTGCGACTGGTGGCCACTTATGAGCGCGTGAACCGGCAGTCGGCCGTTCACGCGAACTTGGCGGTATTCTCCGGCTTTATTCCGACGAATAACGAGACAGGCGAACTACTCAAAGCCGCCGTGGGCAATGACCAGTTTTGGCGGCTCCTGCCTGTGAACGCGCCCAAGACAACGCTGTTGGGCATCCATGTTTTCGGTGGCAGGCAACAGGCCGAGGGACTGAGCGAGGTGGAGGCTTATTAAGAGCGCACATTTAAAAAGTCCACGCCACACGAGTCTAAAAGCAGACGGATTAGTTGGATCAGCAAACGCCCCAACAGCAGACCGTTCTGATGAAAATAATCATGAAACACACCCTCGCAACCCTTCTCACCGCCCAGCAGCTTGTGATCCTGGCCGATGAGTCCAGCGCCCGGCCCGCGCAGTCGGCCGTTCGATTACCGAAGCGCATGGGAATGTTGGATCCTACCGCTTTGTGCTTTGGGAGTTTCACGGAACGCAAGGTCCAAACACTAGAGACACAAACCCGACTTTCTAAAGAAAAACAGACGTCCATGAAGAATAATAACAGCCTCCTTACCAGCCTTCTGCCAGCCTGTTTGGTGTTCCTTGTTGGCGCTCCTGAGGCAGCACAAGCGGAGCTTCCGCACGTGGTCCAAACGATGTTCGAAAGCCGCTGCCTTGATTGCCACGATGCGGATTCCAAGAAGGGCAATCTGGACCTCACCGCGCTAAAGCCGGACTTCGGCGATGCGGGTACGTTTGGGTTGTGGTTGAAGGTGCATGACCGCATCGCGTCGGGTGAAATGCCGCCGAAGAAGAAAGCGCGACCGGAGGCGGTTGAAGTGAAGGCGGTAACCGCGTGGCTAGCGGAGTCGCTCGTGAAGGCCGAACGCACTCGGTTGGATGGGGAAAGCCGCACGGGAGTGAGGCGGCTCACGCGGGCGGAATATGAGAACACGGTGCGCGACCTCTTTGACCTGCCGGGCCTCGCGCTGCAGAGCGGACTTCCTGCGGACGGCTCAGCGCATGGGTTTGATAAAAACAGCGACGCGCTCGATATCTCGCATGTAAACCTGGCGAAGTATCTCGAAGCGGCCGACAAAACGCTCGACCTCGCGATCGCCTCACAGCCGCAGGCTCCGGAGCGGCAGACGCATCGCATCTCGCTCGCACGTCATGTGTATCTCATCCTCATGAACGGCGACGCAGTGATGCTCAAGGATCAGATGCGGGACACGACCTTTCCAGCCTCGGGGGAACATTACCATGTGGGCCCTGGCGAGCATGTTTCACTCGCGCGTGAGAGCGTGAAGAATGGGGCGAGCGTCGGGGTGTTCCGGCACGAGGACGAGTCGTTCAAACCTTATTTTTACGACTTTGCAGCCATCTACTCGGGGCGCTACCGGTTGCGCGCCTCGTTTTGGAGTTTCCAGTGGGATAAAGGCGAGGTGCTGCCGGCGCGCGGCACTGAAGCGGCCAGGCTGGATGTAGTCCATTTGGAGGGAGATGGGCGGGGCGCGGGGCATCCGAGTGATGTGCTAGGGTACTTTGATGCGCCATCGTTGAAGCCGCAGGTGCATGAGTTTGAGACCTGGCTGAATTTCAAGGACACCATTGGGTTCAACACCGCCTCGCTTGCCCCTGTGGTCAACTATACGCGCAAAGGCCGTGCGATGGCCTTCACGGGTCCCGGCATCGCCAGCGACTGGCTGGAAATTGACGGGCCGATTCACGAGGCATGGCCCCCGCAGTCCCACCGAAGGCTCTTTGGCGACCTGCCAATCACCGAGTTCAAACCGGAGGAAAACAGGGACATCCGCAAGCCGGTGAGAAAATTGCTCAGACAGGAAACGCAGGCCCCGAATCGCCCGGATACCACCAAGGGCATCTGGACCGTGCGAAGCGAGCAGCCACTGGCCGATGCCGACAGACTGCTCGCGGACTTCCTGCCCAGAGCCTTCCGCCGCGAGGTCGAGGCGAGCGTACGCAAGGAATACCTCGCCCAGGTGGAAGCGCGTTTGAAGGAGGGTGACTGCTTTGAAACGGCGATGCGCTCGGCGTACCGCATGGCGCTGTGTTCGCCAGATTTCCTGTATCGGATCGAGCCGGCGGGTCGGCTCGATGACGCTGCGCTGGCGTCGCGCCTGTCGTATTTTCTTTGGAACTCGATGCCGGATGCGGCGTTGATGAAACTTGCCGCTGAAGGCAAGCTGCGCGAGCGAGACGTGCTGGATTCTGAAATCAAACGGCTCCTAAGCGACAGCAAATCGCAGCGTTTTATTGAAGACTTTCTGGGCCAGTGGCTCAAGCTCCGGGCCATTGGAGCGAATGATCCCGACAAGAAGCTCTATCCCGAGTTTAGCGGGTATTTGCAGGGATCGATGGTCGCAGAGACACGCGCCTATTTCCGCGAGTTGCTGGAGCGAGATTTGACTGCCAGGCACCTTGTGAAATCCGACTTTGCCATGCTCAATGAAAAGCTGGCTGTGCATTACGGGATCTCTGGGGTCAGCGGTTCGGAGATCCGCCGCGTCAAACTGCCGGCGGGGTCTCCCCGAGGCGGCTTTCTCACGCAGGCTTCTATTTTGAAAGTCACGGCAAACGGCACCACCACGTCGCCCGTGCCCCGTGGCGCATTCGTGATGGCGCGTCTGCTGGGCCGCCCGCCAGAGCCACCGCCACCGAACACGCCCGCCGTGGAGCCCGACGTGCAGGGAGCCACAACCATCCGCGAACAACTCGACAAGCACCGCGCCGACGCCAGCTGCGCCTCCTGCCATGCGAATATCGATCCACCAGGCTTCGCGCTGGAAGCCTTCGACGTCATTGGCGGCTTCCGCGATCGCTACCGCAGCATTGGCGAGGGCGACCCTGCACCGCGCGGCAGCATTGACCCTTTCATCGGCATCAGCTTCAAGCTCGGCCCAAAGGTAGATGCCAGCGGTCAGTTGCCCGACGAGCGTCAGTTTGCCGGCATTTCCGGGCTGCAAGATCTGCTCTCCGGCGACACCCGCGCGCTCCTGCACAACCTAGCCAAACAATTCCTCATCTACGCCACCGGGCGCGATATTGCCTTCAGCGACCGGGCGGCGCTCGACGGCATTGTGACCTGCACGGAGAAGCGCGGGGGCGGCATCCGGACGTTGATTCAGGAAATCGTTTTGAGCGATTTGTTCCAAACCCACTAATCCCTTGTATGAAATCACTCCTCGTCATCCTTTGGCTCATGGCATCAGCGGCGCTGGCGGAAGAAAGTAGGTATGGTATCCGCGGCCTCAGCGCGCCTGAGCGTGAGCCCGATCTGCGCGAAGCGATCAATCGAATTCCAGGGGTGCAACTGGTGGACCTTGATCACGACAAAGCGGAGGTCACGCTGCGCTACGATTTGAGCGCGTTGTTTCCAAACAACAGTCCCAAGAATCCGGTGAAACCGGCGGATATTGGGAAATCCCTCGATGGAAAGCTCCGAACCGCCACGCAGGGCAGTTTCAGTCTCAAACCGCTCTGCACGATTCCTGAGGATGAACTGCAGCGACTCACCATAAAGATCGTGATCCCAGACTGGAAAGGATGCCGCCTCGGCACCTACAACTCCATCGCGAAGCTTGACGGCGTAGAATTGGTTCGTCTCAGCGGCGACTTCAGCGAGGTCATGGCCTGGATCGATTCCAAGAAGACCAACCGTGAAACATTGATCGAAGCGCTGAAGAAATCACGTGTCGAGTTTCCCACCCCGTAAGCATCGACCAACGCACCACCAGCATAAACATCAGCACCCAGCGCGCACTCTCCCACCGTACCTTCCTCAAAGCCGCCGGCACCACGCTCGCTCTTCCGTGGCTCGAAGCCATGTGCCCCGCCTTTGCCAAAGTCGAGGCTGCCAAGAAAATCCCCCGTCGAATGGTGGCCATCGAAACAAACATGGGCATCATGACGCAGTTTTTTTCCCGAGAATCCCGGCCTCGACTACGCCCCCACGCCGTATTTGGAAAACCTCGCGGCGCATCGCGGGCAGATGACGATCTTCTTCGGCACCAGTCATCCCGGCGTCACCGGAGCGCACGCCGCGGAGCGCTGCTTCCTCACTGCCACGCCGCATTCCGAGCGCGGCGGCTTCCGCAATGGCGTGTCGCTTGACCAGGTCGCCGCCGAGCAACTCGGCAATGAAACGCGCTTCCCGTCGCTCACCCTCGCGATGTCGAATGAAGGCGGCCCCACGCTCAGCTACACGTGCAGAGGAGCGCGTATTCCATCGGCCAAAAGCCCGCGCGAACTCTTTGAAAAACTCTTCGTGCAGGGCACGCCCGAGGAAGTCGCCGCCAACGTCGAGGCCCTGCGCGAGGGCTGTAGTCTGCTGGTCTTCGTGGGTGGCCTACCAAGCGTCTCAACCGCAGCCTTTCAAGGGCCGACCTGCAGCGCATGAAGCAATACTACACGTCGGTGCGCGAGTTGGAGCAGCGCCTGCACAGTTATGGAAATGTTTGTGGATGAGGGCGTCGTCCATCTCTTCCTTCCGCACCGCTGACAACGCTGCCTGCAGCTGCAACTGCCGGAAGGCGAGTTTCTGCGCTTGTCGCCCGCGAAGACGCTGAAAATTTCCGCGAAGTAAGAGTCTTGAAGACGTCTTTGTTTCTGCGTTGGCCTGGACAGTTGCGAATGTATGCGGGCCTGAAAACAGTGCCCATATGGGAGCAGTTGTGAATCGTAATCCTAAAAACGGCAAAGGGACATCAGATGCCGGAGGCATCACCGCCATTTGCCGGTGGTTGAGCGAAGCGACACCACCGGTTGTCAGACCACAAAACAAGGCATCCCGGAGGGATGCAAGACTGCGCCAAGCGTAGGTTCTTCACCGGTATCACGCAGCTTCAGACAGCCCCAGCACA
>CANJPY010000020.1 GCA_947476255.1 Chthoniobacteraceae bacterium
CCGTCTCCGTCCTTGTCGATGTAAACGCTCAAATGAGGTGGATGCACAAGGTAAAGACGATCCTTGTCCCACACGAGACCGCGCGGCGAGTCCACATCCTTCACAAACTCCTTCACCTCGTCCGCCTGACCCGTGCCCTTGGTATCGCGAAGTCGCAGCACACGCCCCATGTTTGGCAACCGCCCCAAAGAACCATTGCGGTCAGAACTCACATAAAGCGTTCCGTCCGGCGCCGCCGCACAAAACACCGGATAATTGGCCTTCGAGGGAGTGGCGAAAATCGTTGCCTCAAACCCCTCCGCCACGGTCACATCCTTCAGAAGATCCGCCGCCGTCAGGGGGCCGTCCGCCCCCAATCCAACCCCACGAAGGGTCAAACTCATTCCGAGCGCAAACAGTGCGAAGTGTGATTTCATGAAAGCTAGAATAGATGGGGGTGGAGAGCTAGGCGAAAAGTTATCTCCGACCCTCCAGATTTATTAGCTAAAGATTGCGCGAGTGCTCCAGACCTCCATGCGCCTTGATCCCGCGACCATCATCGCCAACTATGCAGGATGTCTTTTCCCCTCGACACCACACTGCCCCTCCTAGCAGCCGTTGTGTACGCACTGTCGGCTCTGTATCTCAAACGCGCCACCATGGAAGGCGGCGGCCTCTGGCGCATCACCTTCCTGACCAACTGGGGACAGGCCGTCTTTCTCCTTCCTCTACTTTGGTTTGGACACGGCCACCTCGACACTCGCGAAATCTGGCATATTGTTGTGACCTCGTTCGTATTCTTTCTCGGACAACTCAGCGTTTTTGCAGGAATGCGCTACGGCGACGTCTCCGTCGTCACTCCAGTCATGGGCGTCAAAGTCATTTTCGTCGCGGCGCTCGTGACTCATTTCGCACACGAACAACTGCCCATCCAATGGTGGATCGCTGCCGGAATCAGCGCAACTGCCGCGGCCTTACTCGCCGGCGGACGCTCAGACAACGCCGGCGGTGTTTGGCCCGGCCTGGCGGGCGGACTCGGCGCGGCTCTCGCCTTTTCCGGCGTGGACGTGCTTTATCAGGAGTGGGCAGGCGGTCTTGGCGTATGGCGTTTCTCCGCGTACGTCGCACTCGCGATGGGACTCTGGTCCCTCTCCCTGCTTCCCATCCTCGAAGGCCCTTGGTGGCAACTGTCCGCCCCAGTCACTCGCGCATTCCTCCCCGGTCTCCTCACTACCATCGGCCAGGTGCTCCTCATGGCCTACTGCGTCGTTGAGCTCAAAGGAGCCGCCTGGGCGAATCTCCTCTACAGCTCAAGAGGCCTTTGGAGCGTCGCCCTTGTCTGGGCTGCCGGTGCCACATTTGGCAACAACGAAAGCAAAGCAGGCGGCGGCGTGATGCTCAGGCGTCTCGCCGGCGCTGGACTCATGCTCGCAGCCATCGCCCTCGTGCTCTCCTCACAATCACGCTAGCCTAAGCTGCAATCTAAAAACCATCCGACTGGCTCCCCGGGCGTGCTCAGTTCTTCTTCTCGGGCGCCTGATATTCAAGCACCTGTCCGTCGGCAAGCAACCGCTCCCTAAGAACACCATAGGGCAAATCTTGCACCGGCGACTTCCTTTCAATCGCCAGGCAGGCGGCAGTCCCAACAGTCTGCCCAAGGATCATGAACACAGGTTCCATCCGAATGCTGCCATACGCTATATGTGAACTACTCACACATACAGGAACCAACAAATTGTCAGCCTCCCCGCGCTTGGGAACCGTTGCTCCATAGGAAATCTCGTAAGGCGAAGCACGAACTCCGATGTCACCCTCGTTTTGAAGAAACCCCTCGGGCGTGATATACCGCTGCGTATTGTGCGAATCAATGGTGTAGCTGCCCATGCCCACAGACTCCGGCGTGGCCCGCTTCTTGAGGAGCTCATTTTCGGTCATCACATACTGCCCAAGCATCCGGCGCGCTTCCCTCACGTAAATCTGGTGCGGCCAGTGCTCGTTGTCCAAAAACTCATCCTTGGGCAGCCCGTAGGTCGCAGCCTTTTCACGCACGACAGACGGAACCCGGGGATCATTGGCGAGGAAATACAACAGTCCCTGTTGATACGTACGGTGTTCGGCAAGAATCTCCCGCCGCTTCTCGTAGCTGGCTTCGGGATATTCGTAATTCATTCCAATATTATCAAAACTAAATGGACCGTGATTGTTCGTGTCCGTCTTATGATTTGGAATCGGATCGAATTTTTGAAACATCTCCCCCCACCCCGTGTCCAGCACACGCAGCAAAATCTCGTATTGGTTGGGATCATAACCCGCTGGCTTTGGAAAGGGGATCCGGTTTTCCTCCGCCGTCGTCGCACAAAACCTGTAACAGTAGGCCTGCACCCTTTTATCCCCGGCTCCGTACTCCCCCGGCGGCTCAGTACTAACCCGCGGCAGAACTCCGCTCTTTGGATCACCGGGAATTTTGTACGGACTGACCTGCAACTTTCCAAAATGATGCCCGTGGTGCAGCACCCCGACCTGAATCCCATTCCACGTCTCGCCGTAAACCGACTGGGCTTCGCGTCCCACGTGGTAGCTCACGCCCGCTGCCGCCAAAAGATCCCCTTCATACGTGGCATCAATGAACATTTTACCACCGTATTTCTTCCCCGATAACATCGTGATTTCCTGAATCGTTTGTCCCTTCTTTGAGACGCCGCTCTTACGATCCAGCCATTCATCACGGAAAACTGGGATGTCAAATTCACGCACGTAAGCCTCAAAAACCCTCTCGGCAACGCTGGGTTCGAATATCCACATCGTCCGTTGTTCACCGTCCATCGCAGGGGTACCCTGGCCTTTGTTCCCATACTCGTCGCGCTTTTGAAACCTCCAAGTTTCGGGCTTCTGATACTCCTTCCAAATCCGGTGGTAAAAGTCGCGAGAAAGGCCACCGATGACCGCCTTGTTTCCGGTGTCAGTAAATCCCAGCCCGCTGCTAGAGAGCCCTCCGAGATGCTTATCCGGCCCCACGACAACCACCGAGCGCCCCATCTTCTTGGCTTGTACTGCAGCCACAACACCGGCGGATGTCGCGCCGTAAACAACCACATCGTAATCGGCCGCACTGACTGTAACGCAGAGGGCTGCCAGCGGGAGAATGACAGAACGAATGACCATAGGACTGCACTTATCGTCGCCAAGCTTATCGGCGTCAACATTCATACAACTCTCTCTACAGACTGAATCACGAGGGCTCCCGTTTCAAATCCCAGCAAACCCAAAGAATGTCAGCTCGTGCGTGGCGTCGGCAGAAACGACAGCCTCTCAAAAACCAACCACGAAACATTCACCCGCTGGAGTGCCATAAATGAACTGGTGCTCAGCTCTGAAATGCACAGAATCACCCAAGGTCGCAACACACCCCATGCGCAAAACCTTTCTCATTCTTTTCGCCTTCTCATCCGCTTTCCTTGCCTTCGTTTCACCCAGTGACGCGAAGTCAGAAAAACCGGCCTCCAACGCCTCCCCTGCGAAAGTCGACCCTCAGACATTTAAACCTGATGATAGTGGTTTTAAAACTACGGTGCAGCCGTTTGTCCAAGAATACTGCATCTCCTGTCACGGCTCCAAAAAGCAAAAGGGCGACCTGCGACTCGACACCCTTGAGAACCGTCTGACAGACCCGGGCATTTCGGCAAAGTGGGCTGAAGTCCTTAACGTGTTAAACCGGCATGAAATGCCCCCTGAGGACGAAAAACAACCGTCGAAGGAGAAGTCTGCAATGTTTGCAACATGGCTCGAGCACGAACTTTCCAGAGCTGAGGTAGCAAAGCGCTCCACCCGCGTTGTACTACGCCGGATGAACCGGGCCGAATACAACAACACAATTCGCGACCTTGTCGGCGTCGACTACAAACCCGCAGACAAGTTTCCGGAGGACCCTCCGGCCGGTGGCTTCGACAACATTGGCCAGGCATTGAGCATCTCGCCCATGCAAATAGAACTCTACTACGCAGCAGCGCGCCAGATTCTGGATCGTGCGCTCGTCCAGGGTGCACAGCCGGCCTCCATCAAATGGCGCTTTGAACCAGAGGAAAACAACCTTGGCAATGACCGGTACCGAGTCCAACGCGACAACCAGAAATCGATCATCTTAAACATGGGTAAGAACCCGGTCGAAAACGGCTTCACCATTATCCACCACGATTCGTGGGACAAACATCCGAATGTCCGTAATTTCAACGTGCCGTCTCCTGGCGAATATGTCGTTCGCTTCCGTGCGGCAGGGCGCACACCCGATCGAACGGCCGTAGTCCAGTCTGCCCGCCCGATATTGGAGCAGCGCAGAGACGAACAGACCGCTAAAAAACCTGAAGGCCAAGACCGCAATGAAAAGCAAATGCAGAATGATCTGCAGCATTTCGCCACACACTCCGTCTATGAATACGGTCCGCCAAGATTAAAGCTCGTCCAAAACTTGGGCGGCACCCCCAAGGTACTTGCCGAAATGGACATCGATGCCACGGAAGACGCGCCACGGGAATATGAGGTGCGGGGTGATTTCAACACGCAAAGTGCTGCAATCGAGTTTTTAAACAGCTACGAAATCCCGAAGCTTCTCGAGAATTTTTGGATGCAGGGCCGCGATGAATTTGCGCGGCCCACGCTCCTCCTCGATTGGATAGAATTGGAAGGACCAATCCATCCCGTGTGGCCGCCAAAAAGTCATCAAAACCTCCTCCATGACTCACCCAATCGCGATACAAACGAAACGGCGTATGCCGAGGAAGTGGTTCGTCGCTTTATGGAGAGAGCCTACCGCAGGCCTGTTCAAAAGGAGGAAGTGGCCTCCAAGCTTGCACTTTTTCTAAAGCAGCGTCCGCAGAAGGAAACTTTTATGGAAGCCATCAAAGTCCCCTTGGCTGCCGTTCTCGCGTCTCCTCATTTTCTTTACCTCATCGAACCGGAAGAATCCGCCGCAAAGCCTCGGAAACTTTCTCCATACGAAACAGCTTCGCGGTTGTCCTACTTCCTCTGGTCATCCATGCCCGATGAAACACTTCTGGGACTTGCCAGATCCGGAGAACTCCAGAAGGCCGGGAACCTGAAGAGCCAGATGCAACGCATGCTCGCTGATGAAAAGAGCAGTGCCTTTGTTAAAAACTTCACAGGTCAATGGCTGGGCCTTCGCAAGGTCGGTGCAAATCCCCCCTCAAAGACCCTGTATCCGGAATACGACCGCCACTTCGAAACATCCATTGTGCAAGAGACCGAAGCGTTTTTCGCCGAGATTTTAAAACACAACCTCGACGCACGAAACCTGATCAAAAGCGACTTTGTCACTATCAACGAGCGGCTCGCTCGCTTCTATCACATCCCAGGTGTTAAGGGGGACGCGATCCGCAAGGTACCTTCGCCTCCAGAATCTCACCGTGGTGGAATTATCACCCAAGCCTCCATTCACAGCATCACCTCTAACGGCACCCGAACCTCACCTGTCGTTCGCGGGGTTTGGATTCTCCGCACGCTCCTTGGAAGCGATCCGGGCCTGCCGGTGGCAAATGTCGGAGAAATACAGTCCAGCGTTCCAGGAATCGACAAAGCGACCGTCCGCCAGCGCTTGGCCATTCACCGCGAAACACCCTCGTGCGCGCGCTGCCACGACAAAATAGACCCGCTCGGACTGGCACTTGAAAACTTCAATGCAACGGGCGAATGGAGGGACCAGGAAGGACATGGGTACAACGGACGGATCGACAAAAACGATCCTGTCATTGATGCCTCTGCAAAGATGCCGGACGGCACTGAATTTAAAGGGGTCGAAGGACTTCAAGAGCAACTCTTAAAACAGGAAGATCTCTTTTTAACGGCTCTCGCGTCCCAGCTCACCACCTACGCCCTGGGCCGGGAACTGGGTTTCTCCGACCGGGTGATGATTCGGGAATTTGTAGCTGCCATGAAAAAGCAAGGGTACACGCTCGAATCACTGTTAAGCAGCATCATCACCTCCAACGCCTTTGTGACAAAATAAGCGCCTCCAACTCCACCGA
Source organism: Chthoniobacteraceae bacterium (assembly GCA_947476255.1). Lineage (GTDB taxonomy): Bacteria > Verrucomicrobiota > Verrucomicrobiia > Chthoniobacterales > Chthoniobacteraceae > Chth-196. The sequence continues at coordinate 6,015 of CANJPY010000020.1, forward strand.
TGAATCCCCTTTTTCACACTCCCCTTCCCCGCCGCACCATGCTTCGTGGCATTGGCGCGTGCCTGGCACTCCCGCTTCTGGATGCCATGCTCCCCCGCACCCTTCACGCGGCGCCATCGACCTACAAACCCGTTTCCAAGTCCGGTGCAAAACCCACACCCAGAGCCATTTTTTGCTATGTCTCAAATGGCGTCAACATTCTGGAATGGGTTCCCGGAACCGCCGGAAAAAATTACACCCTCTCTCCCACCCTCGAAACCCTCACTGAACACCGGGACAGCTTCAGCGTCCTCAGTGGCTTGGGCCATCCACAGTGCACCGGCGGCCACAGCGGTGGAGACACCTGGTTAACAGGCGCGAATCTGCGCTCCGTACCCGGCAAGGACTACACGAATTCCATATCGATTGACCAAGCCATTGCAGAGGTCGTCGGAGACAAAACGCGCTTCCCATCCCTTGAGTTGAGCGACATGTCCGGCACAGGTGCAGCCCTGCACAGTCATACTCTTTCCTTCGACCGCAACGGAACTCCACTGCCGGCCGAGAACAGCCCACAGAGGCTCTTTGAAAGGCTCTTCGTCCCCGAAGACAGCACCTCCAGGGAAGCAACGCTGAGACGGTATGCCGAAAAGCGAAGCATCCTGGATGACGTGCTCGGAGAGGCCAAGGCCCTCGAGAAAAAATTAGGCCGGGCGGATCAAGTCAAGATGGCTGAATATCTGGCTTCGGTGAGAGAGACAGAAATCAGGGTTCGAAAGCAAGAAGCATGGATTGACGTGCCGAAGCCCATCATTGATGCCACCGGGCTTCAACTCAATAGCAAGCCTGGCGATGGCCATGACAGACCGATGTGGTTGGATGTGATGCTTGAGATCAGCTACCTTGCGTTTGTGACCGATACGACACGCGTCATTTCCTTCGAATGGGCGCGCGAGGCCGGCGGACTGGGCGTGGGCGGTGAAAATCACCACGAACTTTCCCACCACGGAGGAGATGCGGGAATGCTCTCCAAGCTCGCAACTGTAGACCGCGGTTATCTCACCCGCTTAAACAGGTTCATGTCTTTCCTAAAATCAACGCAAGAGGGCGAAGGCTCTATGCTGGACCACACAATGATTGTGTATGGGTCGGGCATGAATAGCGGTCCGAAAGGCGAACATTCTCCCAAGAACCTGCCCTTGCTTGTGGCAGGAGGCAGTGCATGGGGACTCACACATGGACAGCACATCGCCCACGACCCTCAAAAGCATCCTCCCCTCTCCAACGTCCTGCTCACAGTGGCCCAAAAAATGGGCGTTCAAACCGCAAGATTTTCCGACAGCTCCGGATCGTTCTCAGAACTTGTGTAACCACTAAACAAACGCCTCGTCAATTTGCGTCGAAGAATCAAGGACATTGAGGTCTATTGTTCAAACGGCTGTTTACTCGACTCTTGCTGATCTCCAGACCATTGAAGTTGAATGGGCTTCGTGTTTGAACTCCTGATCTCTTTACTGCTCGAGATCCTTCTGAAATGGACGGGCGAAACATTGCGCTTTGTGTTCTCTCTCGGCCGTCACCGCCCCATTTTCGCATTACTGGGGATCAGGGGCCTATTCACAAATTCATCGTCGTCCACCGCTAGCATTGGACTGGGACTTGTCTTTTGGGCTGTTGTTGTGGGGGCTTTCATTTCGTGGACCAGATCTTAACAGGCAGAGCGAAGCGTTGAACTTATCGCTCTTGTTTCTCGTTCGCAAAGCATGCGCGCCTCGCCCCGGCTACGCCGCTCTTCATTTGTGAGATTTGCCAACGACAAATCAGCGGGCAGAGTGAAACTCAAAGAAGCCGGCCTCCTCCAAATCAAGCCTTAATTCCTTCTCCTTTTCCGCAGACACGGAGGACAGTGGCAACCGCGTCGGACCGCAGTCGATTCCAATGATTCGCATGATTGCCTTTCCCGCGGGAAGCCCGCCCCATTTCAGGAGAACAGCGATCATGGCATTCGCACGCGCTTGTTCGGCTTGTGCTGCAACAAGATCTCCTCGGGTGAAGGCCTCAAGGAGCCGGTGATAAACAGGCGCGGCAAAGTTGTAGGTGCTTCCAATCGCCCCGGTTGCCCCGAGCGAGAGTCCTGCGAGGAGAATTTCATCCCGCCCGAAAAGCGCATCGAAACCGCCGTCGTCAAGGCGCAGGCATGCGGCAAAGTCCATCAGGTTTTCGTAGGTGAACTTGACGCCTGCAAGGTTTGGGATGCGCGAGCGGCTGGCCTGAAGGAAGTCAACGGCAGGGATGTGAACCCCTGTCATCGAAGGAATGTGATAGTAATAAAAAGGCAATCCGGGCGCGGCGGCTGCTACCTCCGAGCAATACGCTACCAAGTCTGGCGTCTGAGACGGCTTGAAAAAAAACGGCGCAAGACTCCCGACTGCAAAAGCTCCAATCGCCTGAGCGTGAGCAGCGAGGGCCTTTGCATCCGGCAGGCAGGTATGCCCTACATGGACGATAACCTTGAGATCAGCGCCGGCGACTTCACACCAACGGGCGGCGACAGCCATACGCTCCGCTAAACTCAGAGACGCCCCCTCGCCCGTAGTTCCGCACACAAACGCGGCGGAAACTCCATTGACCACAAGAGAATGAAACTGCGCTTCAATACGCTCAAGATTCAGGCTGCCATCTTGATGGAGCGCGGTATACGGCGCCGCTATCAGGCCGTTTAATTTTGGATACTTCATATTTGGATGCTTTGGTTAAAGATTCGAGCTCCCGCCTTTTGGGTCACATTTAACAGGCGAATGTATCGGAGCGGCTGCGCCGTCAAGAAACAGCGTTTAGGGATCGAAAGGACACTTGCATAGGAGAAACCATGCAATACTGCCCACAAGGACAACTTGAATTCGAACGAGGAGTACTGGTAATAAAAACAAACCAGTGCAACAGAACCGTCCGAGTCGTCCACCTTCCTTAATTGAGCATACCCTTCATTTGCTGAAGCAGGGGATCCAGCAGGGGTCCTGGGTGGGTCTTCTGCCGGGCGAACGTGAATTGAGCCAACTCCTTCAGGTGAGCCGTCCTACGATCCGGGCCGCTCTTGCCGCGCTCGAGCGTGAAGGGTGGCTTGAAGTCAAACAGGGAGCGCGCCGCAGTATTGTCCGCAGCCAGAAACAAGGCGCGCCTGAGGCACCGCCAGTCATCGGTTTGCTTTCGTCTCGTCCGTTACATGAAATCATTCCGCACGCTCAGGCATGGAACGAACGGTTTCGGGAGGTTTTGGCGAGGGAGGGCTATAGCGTCCAGAACCACTACGGTCGGCGCTGGTTTACCCCCACTCCGGAACGTGAACTGGCTGCGTTCACGACTCAGTCGCCAGCCGCGGCATGGGTCCTGTTTTTATCCACGGCGGCGATGCAGCAGTGGTTTGAAACCAGTGGAAGACCCTCCATTGTTTCCGGTTCACTGCATCAGGGAATCCGCTTGCCGATGGTGGACTTTGATCATCGGGCCACATGCAGGCATGCCGCCAGTCGTTTTTTGGTCAAGGGACACCGGAGCATGGTTTTCTTAAGAACCGGGCGACCAAGCGCCGGGGACATCGAGAGCGAACAGGGTTTTTTTGAGGGCATCGCCGCCGTCGACGGAGCCTCTGGAGTTGTCGTGGAGCACGATGGTTCTCCGGCCAGCATTCGCGCAGCGGTATCCCGCATCCTGAGACAAACCTCGACTCCGACCGGAGTTCTCGTCTTGCGAGCCAATGCGGCGCTGGTCGTTGCGAGTGAGATGATCCGGCGCAGAGTCAGGATCCCAGAGGACGTCTCCGTAGTCTGTCGGGATAGTGACCATTTTCTTGATTATTTCTCACCTGCTATTGCTCGCTACGAAGCGGATCCTCTGATTCATGCGCAACGTCTGGCTAAACTTGTCCTGCGCATTGTTAAGGAGGGAGGCGGTCCAGTTACAAAAGTGCGGCTCATTCCAAAGTTTCGCCCCGGCGAATCACTGGGAAGCCTCATCTAACGTATCAACTGGGATTTCCGGCGTACGCGTAGAGGCTCTTTGGATGCCACGCCGCATATGAGCCCTAACAACCCGCGTGGCGTGTGGATTAGCCTCTATGACTCATTAATCTCCCAGCATGCACAAACTCATCCTCTCCGTCTCACTTTCGACCCTCGCTTTCATGTCTTCTGTGAATCTGCAGGCGGAGGTCAAAGTCTCCAAGATTTTCAGCCCTCACATGGTACTTCAGAGAGAAATGCCCGTACCCATCTGGGGCACAGCGGCTCCGGGGGAGACGGTTTCAGTCTCTTTTCGGGACCAATCCAAAACCATTGAAGCGGACAAGGATGGGAAGTGGAGGATACTGCTGGCCCCGCTCAAAGCGGGCGGACCGGATGTGTTGAAGATTGGCGCACAAAGCATCGACGATGTTCTTGTGGGAGAAGTCTGGGTGGGCTCGGGTCAGTCCAACATGGACATGGTCGTGAAGTCATACACCGAGGGAGATCCGGAACTGGCTAAACGTGCGGCAGCCACTTACCCCAAACTGCGCCTGCTCCGGAAGGGAGCGAATGACCACTGGGAAGAGTCGACTCCCGAACATAACTCCGAGTTTTCCGCACTTCTCTTTTCCTTTGGCCAGTCATTGCAGGCGGAGTTGAATGTTCCTGTGGGCGTTATGGTCGGCGCGGTTGGCGGAACGCCTTCCGGTTTTTGGTTGAGTGAGGAAATGTTTAAACAGGATGCAGCCTGTCAGGAGTTGGTGAAAAAGATGGCGCCCTCTTATGACTACGAGGGACTCAAGACGAAGTATGAGGCGGAGAAAACCGCTTGGGACGCCCAGATGGTGGAATGGAAAAAACTGGAGGCCGCCGCCAAGACTGAAGGAAAGCAACCGCCGCGCGCTCCCGCTGGCCCGAAGCCAGTGGGCAGGGCCGGTGAGGTGAACAGCGGAAAAATGGGGCAACTCTTTGAAAGCTTCATCCGGCCCTACGTTGGCTATGCTATCCGGGGAGTCCTTTGGGATCAGGGTGAAAGCCGCACCAACGTGGCCTGCGTGGACCAGTACTCCCTCATGGGCGCCCTGATTAAAGGCTGGCGCAAGGATTGGGGGCAGGATTTTGCGTTTCTCTACGTCCAAAAGCCCAGCGGTGGAGGCACCTCTTGGGACCAGTCGAACCCGCTCACTTCCAAAAGTGAAAAGTTTGTCCCGCAGCCCCCCGTATTACCCCGGGAGCCGGAACCCGAGTACTCCCAGGAGTTGCACCTGCGTATCATGAACTACACAAACACGTTCATGGTCACAAGCACCGACCTGGGAGCAGGCACACATCCTGTTTTGAAATCCTCCTACGGCCAGCGTTCCTCGCATGTGGCGCTCGGGGCCGTGTACGGGGCAAAACATGAGATCTACGGGCCTCTGTTCGCAAGCAGCACTGTGGAAGGAGCCAAAATGCGCGTACAATTTAGTCACACCGGCAAAGGCCTGGCGGCAAGACACTCGGATAAACTGCAGGGGTTCATGATCGCAGGATCCGACCGCCAATTCAAATGGGCGGAGGCTGTGATCGACGGACAGAGCATCGTGATTTCGAGTCCGGATGTCCCAAAACCGGAGGCGGCCCGATACGCGTGGAGCCAGACTTTTCCATGGGCGAATCTGTTCAACCAAGACGGATTGCCAGCGCAGCCTTTTCGCACGGACAGCTGGTAGGAGAGCAATACCCAACCGATAGTTTTGAGGTTCAAGCGGCATTGAGCGCCGAGCTGGAGCTCCCTTGGTGCAGTGGGCCGTAGGCAGTGCAATGGGCAGGGCGCATGGCAAGCAAAATGGAACCTCCCTTTTGCTTGCAAGAGTCCGCCGACTGTAGCCCAATAGGAGCCACGTAGCCCAGCTCCCCAGGGGATATGCGAGCCCTCTCAACGCCTATGCAAACCCTTGATTTATCCGCCAACGGGATCTTTGTCCGCGAGATCCTGCACAACGCCCCGGACCCCCTGCTCTACGAACACGCCCTCCGGTTTGAAGCCGGCTCGCGTCTATGCGCCTCTGGCGCCCTCGTGGCCTATTCTGGAGCCAAAACCGGCCGCTCCCCCGCGGACAAACGCATCGTCCGCCATAGCGCATCCGAGAGCCACGTCTGTTGGGGCAGCGTGAATATTCCGATGGATTTCTGGGGCTTTTCTAGTGCCCGGGAGCGCGCCCTAGACTACCTCAACACGCAGGACCGTCTCTACGTCGTTGACGGCTTTGCGGGCTGGCACCCACAGCACAGACTTAAAATCAGAGTTCTCTGCTCAAGACCCTATCACGCGCTTTTTATGCGCACGATGCTCATTCGCCCCACCACTGATGAATTGGAGACGTTTGGCGCGCCTGATTTTACGATCATCAATGCAGGACAGTTCTCGGCAAGTCGTCTTGGTGGCCCCAGCGCCTCAAAAACCTGCATCTCGCTGTCCTTTGAAGAGCAACAAATGGTCATCCTCGGCACGGAATACGCCGGTGAAATGAAGAAAGGCGTTTTCACACTGATGAACTACCTGATGCCCAAGGCAGAACTTCTTTCCATGCATTGCTCGGCGACCTCGGATGCGAACGGAAATCACGCCTCTATCCTCTTCGGCCTCTCCGGTACTGGCAAAACCACTCTCTCCGCCGATCCCAAGCGAAATCTCATCGGTGATGATGAACACGTCTGGGGCGACGACGGTATCTTCAACATCGAGGGGGGGTGTTACGCAAAGGCCATCGATCTTTCCGCCGAAACAGAACCCGAGATTTTCCAAGCACTTCGCTTCGGCGCTGTTCTGGAGAATGTGGTCCTCAAGGAAGACGGGCTCAAAGTCGATTTCCACGACACTTCCATCACTCAAAACACGCGCGGCGCTTACCCGATCGAATTCATCCGAAATGCACGTATTCCCTGCATGGCAGGCCATCCCACGGACATTATCTTTTTGACCTGCGACGCCTTTGGTGTGCTGCCTCCAGTTTCCCGACTGACCTCTGAACAAGCGATGTACCACTTTATTTCGGGATATACGGCAAAGGTTGCGGGCACAGAAGAGGGTGTCACTGAACCGTCCACCACGTTCAGCGCCTGCTTCGGTGCACCTTTTCTTGTCTGGCATCCCGGAAAATACGCGGAGCTGCTGGCTGAAAAAATGCGCCAGCACAAGACCAGCGTATGGCTGGTAAACACCGGCTGGACTGGAGGCAGTTACGGAGTGGGCCACCGCATTAAGCTCGCACATACCAGAGCCATTATTGACGCAATTCACGCGGGCGTTCTGGCGCATGCGCCGACGGCGACGGATCCGTTTTTTGGAATCGAGGCCATCACCTATGTTCCAAACGTTCCAGAAACCATCCTCGTCCCCGAAAAATGCTGGGAGGATCCGGCAGCTTATCGCAAGACCGCAACCAAACTTGCGGCAGCCTTCGCCAAGAATTTTCATCAATTCGAATCCGGTGTGAGTGCGGAAGTGCGTGCAGCAGGGCCAAGACAAGCGTAGAGATGGAGTCTGGCATCTCGAGTGCTGCCATTCATCACCGCATCCATCCCCACTCCTTTGTGAAACTGCTTCTTGTTGACGGTTATTATTACGCATACCGGTCTTTCCACGCCCTGCTGGGCTTCCACAATGCCCACGGCGAGCCTGCAGGGGCTGTGTTCGGTTTTTTGAAGGCACTCCGGCGCATGCAGCGCGACCTTGGACCAAACCTCGCAGCCGTTGTATGGGATCAAGGGATGCCCGCACGCCGCACCGAACTCCTGCCCGAGTACAAGGCCCAGCGCGACGAAATGCCTGAGTCTCTCCAAGTACAACTCCCCCGCCTGCGGGAGTTGATTCCGCTTCTTGGGTTCAGCTCGGTCTCCCTCCCGGACACGGAGGCGGACGACCTTATGGCATCGTATGCGATTGCAGCACAGACTCGCGGCTGGGAGGCTGTTATGGCGACTTCCGACAAGGATCTCTACCAAATCGTCGGTCCGTCCATCCGGATCTACTCCACCCACAAAAACGATCTTGCCACTCCCAAAGACACCTTCGCGCTTCTCGAGGCCGAAACGGTACAACGCAAATGGGGAATCAAACCGGAGCAGTTGGGGGACTTGCTCAGCTTGGTCGGAGATTCCGCGGATAATATTCCGGGCGTCCACGGCATCGGCCCCAAGGGTGCCGCCAACCTGCTCAACCGCCACGGTTCACTCGCGGCAGCACTCGCGAATTTGGAGGGCGTGGAACCCGTAAAAACGCGTGAAAAGCTTGCTGCGGCTCGGGCCCAGATCGCAAAAAATCAGGAAATGGTGCGACTGGACCTGGACCTTCCTCTGCCAACTCGTCCTGAGGAGCTTTTGATTCGTCCGCAGTATGAAACTCTGCTCCCGGCCCTCGCAAAAGAAGGGTTTCGTTCCCTGCACGCGGAAATGGAAAAAGAGTGGAGCCAGAAGACAACCCCGACGCAGGGAGACTTGTTTGGATAGCTTCTACAGAAGGCCGCAGATCACCGGATCGGCCCCGCAGTTCCAGCTCCACGAGCAAATGGAAAAAACGCACGGGAGCCGGCCGGCGGCTTATGAGTCCACGCGCCGAGTTACCGGCTACTTCTTATCCTCTTTCCCCTCCCGCTCCGCTGCAACCGCAAGGTGTGCAGCAACGTCTTGAAATGCTCCACGGATTTCCGCGGCATCGCTGTTCCCGAGACCTGCACGCTGGATAAGCATCACGTAAACGCGTCCGGCTTTGGGATCGCCCCAGCTTTGCGTGGCATAGGCTCCTCCATGGCCGAAACTCCCTGGCGAAAGATTCGCGGTAACTCCCTGCGGTTCCTTCACAACTTGAAAACCAAGTCCCCAGCTCATCCCCTCCACAAAACCAGTCTTGATGTCACCACTCTGTGTTGTGGTCATCAATTCGACAGTTTCGGACTTCAAGAGGCGCTTACCTTTGTACTCCCCGCCGTTGAGCATCATTCGGTACAAACGCGCCACGTCAGACGCATTTGAAAAAAGCCCGCCCGCGGGAAAGGGTGTGCGGCGCCGGTCCGTCATGGACGCCCCCTGCATGAAATACACCGCCGTCTCCTCCAGTTTTCCAGTCTCCTTGTTTGCGGTATAACTCTTCACCAATCGCTTCGCCTGCTCTTTGTTCGGCCAGAAAGTCGTGTCGTTCATCTCCAAAGGATCAAACAGGTTGTCCTGAATGAAGTTCTCGAACTTCTGGCCGCTCACGATTTCCACAATGCGCCCGAGGGTGTTGATTCCCGGGTTCGAATACGCCCACTTCGAACCGGGTTCAAACTGAAGCGGTTCCCGGGCGTAAGCCATGGCCAGTTCACCCAGTGTGCTCGTGGTGCGCGGCGACTTTACATCACTGAGTCCCCCCGTATGCGTGAGCAAATCCCGAATCGTCACCGCTCGTTTGGGCCGCACCAAAGTCACACGGTCCTTGTCTTTCTGCTCGATCAACCACTGCCCCTTGAACTCGGGAAGATACTTCTCCACAGTGTCTTCGATGGCCAGCAACCCCTTTTCCTGAAGCATCAGCACGCAAATGGCGGTCATCGGCTTGGTCATGGACGCAATCCAAAACAGATCGTTCTTTTTCATCTTTTGCCCCGTCGCAAGATCGCTCTGTCCGACCGCCGCAAGATGTTCAACCCCGCTTTTGCTCGCAACCAAAGTCACAGCGCCCGAGATAACCCCCGAATCCACATACTCCTGCATCTTCGCAGAGACAACATCTGCGCGCACGACCAAGGAGGCCTGCGTAAAAACCAACCCGAGGACGGCATAAAAGAGGGGGACAATTTGCATAACGTAAACAGAACGTTAAATGAGGAATCAGCGCATTAAAAATGATAAAATTCCGTCCGCGAAAACCGCAATAAAGTCCTAAGCCATGGGAAAACCGGCGCCTCGTTCCCTCATTTCCGGAGTCTCCAGCCCCTCAATTCCTAATGAAGCCATGTTTGACACCGGCCTTGCTGCGTAGAGCATAGACGTGGAAACCCAACAGCGCCCCCAACCCAATTTTTAGCGTGGAGATCAATCAAGCCCTCATCACCGCCGCAGGCCAGTCCCAACGACGCCTGCCGCTGCAAACCCTCGTCGATCAGGATGGCATCACCAAAACCGCCCTCCAAATCCTGATCGAGGAAGTCATCCAAGCTGGCATCGACCGCATCGTTGTCGTCGTGGCACCCGGCGACATTCCCGTGTTCACTCAGGCGGCAGGAACGCTTGCTCCAAGATTGTCCTTTGTTGAGCAGACCACTCCGATGGGCTACGGACACGCGGTTTGGAGCGCTCGCAATGAACTCGGAGGCAAACCTTTCCTGCTCCTCGTTGGAGACCACTTGTATGTCAGCGGAGCCGCGCAGCGTTGCGCTCAACAGCTTACGGCGATGGTCAAAAGCGAGAACTGCGCGGTCTCTGCCGTGCAATCGACCCATGAAAGCAAGCTGCCCCTTTATGGCACCGTGGGCGGCCGCCTTGTGGCGGGGCGCCGCGGCCTCTATGACATTTCCGAGATCATCGAGAAACCCACTCCCACGGAGGCGGAACAACGCCTCATCGTTCCGGGGCTGCGCGCAGGACACTACCTCTGCTTTTTCGGGATGCATGTCTTAACGCCAACAGTCCTCGAACTTTTGGGCGAGGACATTGCACGGGAGCAAAACCACGGCGCCATTCACCTCACACCTGCCCTCGCACGCCTCACTGCGCGGGAACGATATCTCGCAGCCGAACTGCAGGGGCGCCGCTACGACATGGGCCTCAAATACGGTCTGTTAACGGCGCAACTGGCCCTCGCCTTGCATGGCAGGGACCGTGACGAAGTACTCAGCGGCATGGTTGAAATGCTTGCTCATCGGAGCGCATAAAAGGACGAAGCCGGCCCAATGAAACTTCCTGACCTCGTCGGTATCATCACTGGCAGTAGCCCCGCCCAGCGCGACCTCCCTCTGGAAACAGCCTGTGCTGGAGCGGACGCCCAGACACTTGTCGCGGCATGTGAATCACTGGAAACCTTCCGAGCCCAGAGCCCAAATCTTTACGACCGGGCGCGTGCGCTTCTCTTTTTGGCTGCCATTCACAGGTTTCATCTCCCTGCCTGCCTTGCCCAAGCTCATGAGCATGGTCGCGAATCCGCCGGTCTCATTCCGTTCCATGGATACGAGCAACTTCTGGCCAGACGCTTTGAAGAAGCCATCGACTCCTTTCGCAAACTCCAGGCCAAGGATGGACCAAGCGACGCCATCTCCTCCGCGCTAGCATCCGCTTATCAGCGCCTCGCGTTTCAAACGCTTGCCGATCAAGTGCGCCGCTCCGTGCGTTTGGTGAGGGGCAACCAATGGATGTTTCGCATGGGACACCCTCAAGACCATCCGCTGCGCATTCGGCCCGACTTGCTCACACGCGGAGACGACGGCGCCTATCCCATTTTACGCGAACAAACTCCCGTAAGGATGGACCTCACCCACTCCGCTTGGAGCGATATCTTCTTCCTCGGAATGGATTTCCCAGCAGGAGCCCGTGTCCTCAACGTTTCCGTAGACCTCGGAGTCTGCGGTCGCAATGAAACACCGCGCCCCCCCGTGAGCGCGTGGCTGCGGGTTTTGGATGAGCCCGTGCTTCGACTCACCTCCGTCGATCTCGGCGCGACGGCGGATTTGACGTCGCTGGCGGAGGTTTTTGATTTCGCAAAAGACTATCTGGGACTCCTGAAGGCGGCCGTCATCGCCGCCGGCGTCGTGCCTCCTGGAGTCGAGGGCTCAGGCCAGGAGTTGAGTGACTTGTTAGCTCGCATCGTCGGACAGGGTCGCGGCATCGAGATCGTGTCATCGGTGAACGACATCCCAAAAGGCTCGCGACTCGCCGTTTCCACAAACCTTCTGGGCTGCCTCATCAGCGTCTGTATGCGGGCCACGGGGCAGGCGTCGTCCCTGACCGGCCCGCTCCAGGAAAGCGAGCGGCGCATGGTTCTTGCGCGCGCACTCCTTGGAGAATGGCTCGGAGGTTCGGGAGGCGGTTGGCAAGATTCAGGAGGCGTCTGGCCCGGAATGAAGCTCATCGAAGGAGTCACTGCCTCCGAAGACGATCCTGAATGGGGAGTGAGCCGCGGCCGTTTGATGCCGCGTCACACCGTTCTCGGAACGGATATCATCTCGCAGGAGACGCGCCGCAAACTTCAGGATTCTCTGGTGCTGGTCCACGGCGGCATGGCTCAAAACGTCGGGCCCATTTTGGAAATGGTCACCGAAAAATACCTGCTCCGCTCTGGCAGCGAGTGGCTGGGACGCAAAGAGGCTCTTGGCATTCTGGATGATATTCTTGCCGCCTTGAAGGGGGGCGACATCAAGGCGCTTGGCGAAGTCACAACTCGGAACTTCCGGGGCCCAATTCAAGCTATCATCCCTTGGGCGACTAATTTTTACACCGAGACTTTAATCCGCCGCGCCGGAGAGGCCTTTGGAAAAGACTTCTGGGGCTTCTGGATGCTTGGAGGCATGTCGGGCGGAGGCATGGGATTTATCGTGGCGCCCGAGCGCAAGCCCGAAGCCCAGGAACGCCTGCAGGCCATCATGTCTCAGACCAAAAGGGAACTGCAGCACGCACTCCCCTTTGCCATGGAACCCGTGGTGTTTAACTACGCCATCAACGAAAATGGCACTTCCGCCGAACTGATCTCCGGCGAAGATGCACTGATGCCAGCGGGTTACTACGCGCTTACAGTGCCAGCCCTCGTGCGCAGGGACCGCCATGCCCTGGCGCCTGCCCGCCGTGCCGAATTAGACCGACTCGGCGCAGCTGCACGCACCCGCCCCGAATTCGGCGGCTTGATGCAGTCCCTCTTCGACGCACTGCTGCCAAAAAGTGCAACATCGACAAGCGGCGGGGATTCGCTTCCCAGCCTTCTACGCGTCAACGGTTTTGACAACGCCCAGCACGAACGCATACGAGCCGACCTCAAGGAAGGCCGCATCGGCCTTTCCCAAAACCGGCTCCGGGCCGATACCCAGATCGAAGACGTTCTGGATTCCGATCTCACCGACGCCACTGGCTGGGAGTCCGCTGCGCAATCCGAAAGATTAAATGAACTCAAACAAGTAGGACTCGCCGCTCTAAAACGGGGTGAAGTTGCCGTTGTGACGTTGGCGGCCGGCGCAGGTTCGCGCTGGACTCAGGGAGCGGGCGTTTGCAAGGCGCTCCACCCTTTCTGCAAATTCGACGGAAAACACCGCACCTTTGTCGAACTGCATCTCGCCAAATCTCGGAAAGTTGGCGCGCTGTCCGGAGGGCCCCTGCCCCACATTTTCACCACAAGCTACCTCACGCACGGTCCCGTTTCCGACTTTCTGGCGCACGCCGGCAATTATGGATATCCCGGGACCATCGCGCTTTCCCCGGGACGCAGTGTCGGTTTACGCATGGTTCCAACCGTGCGTGACCTGCGTTTTCTCTGGGAGGAAATGCCCCAGCAGACTCTGGACGAGCAGCAGCAAAAAGTGCGCGAAAGCCTGCGCACGGCGCTCTCACAGTGGGCGCATTCCCAGGGGGAGGGCTCGGATTACACCGACAATCTTCCACTGCAATGCCTGCACCCTGTGGGGCATTTTTATGAGGTGCCAAACCTGTTTCGCAACGGTGTCCTCGCCAAACTTCTCCGCGAACACCCGGAACTGAAAACCCTTCTGCTCCACAATATCGACACCTGCGGTGTATCCGTCGATCCGCTCCTGCTCGGCCACCACCTGCACAGCAAACGGTGCCTGAGCTTCGAAGTTATCGCGCGCAGACTCGAAGACCGCGGCGGTGGTCTCGCCCGCGTCAACGGCACACCGCGTATCGTCGAAGGCCTCGCCATGCCGCGCGAAGAAGATGAGTTCAACCTGCGCTACTACAACACCATGACGACATGGATCGATATCGACATGCTCCTGAGCGTGTTCGGTTTGACGCGCGAAAACATCCTCGCTGAAGACGATGTACGCATCTCTGCCGCCGTACGGGATCTCGCATCAAGGCTGCCCACCTACATCACCATCAAGGAGGTTAAAAAACGATGGGGCCGCGGCCAGGAGGATATCTTTCCAGTCGCGCAATTCGAGAAACTCTGGAGCGATTTGAGCGCTTTACCCGACGTCGGCTGCCAGTTTATCGCGGTTCCTCGGGTGCGCGGTCAACAGCTCAAAGATCCTGCGCAGCTCGACGGTTGGTTACGCGATGGGTCCGCAAATTGGGTCAACGCTTTGTGCGCCTGGTAACACAGCAACGAAGGAGGACTGGGAGGGCGCGGCGGAGACTCAGACTTCCGACATCAGTGTTTCTCCCAGCGGGCAAGACTTTCATGATGAAAGTGGCGGCTTCTCCAAAGCTTTGGCAGGAGTCCGTAGCGCGGGCTGAACAAGTAGGCGAGGCAAAATATGGCGCCCAGCACCAGAACGATACAAGCGCCAGAGGGCATTCCGAGCCAGTAGCTTAACCACAAGCCTGAGACCGAACCAAACACCCCGAGAGCCCCGCCTCCCCACAACAGCGCAGCATAGGAATCGCAGAGTAAATACACGGTTGCTGCGGGCGAAATGAGCAGCCCGAGCAGGAGAATAACCCCGACGGCCTGCAAGGAACTCACCATCGTGAGCACCAGCGCGACCACCAACGCTACATTCAAAAAGCCCGTTGCAATGCCCTGACTGCGCGCAACCGAGGGTTCAAACAACAACAACTGCAGGGGGCGTTCCGCGAGTACAAGCAGAGGCAGGACAACTCCGGCAACTCCGTACGACACCCACAAGTCCTGATTGGAGACGCCCAGAATATTGCCAAACAGGTAGTGCAGCAAAGACACCCTTACCTTTACAAAACTTAAAAGCACTACTCCGGCAGAAAATGCCACCGTGTAAAGTATTGCCAGTGCAGTATCCTCTTTCACCCGGGAACCTCGGGAAAGTAACTGCGCGCCCAGCGCCACGAAAAGTGCCGCGGAAAGCGCACCAAAAAACAACCCTGCGGGAGCGAGGCCGAACAACAACACACCCACGGCCAAACCGGGCAATAAGGAATGCGACAGGGAATCCGCCATCAACGCCATGCGCCGAAGCATCACAAACCCACCCATGAAGCCGTTTAAAAAGCCCACCAACACACACGCGGCAAGAGCGCGCTGCATGAATACATGCTCAAAAGGTTCAAATAGCCAGTCCATGGTCAACTCCTGAAAAAACACGCGTGCCGTAAGCGCGAGTCAAACTGTCCTTGGTAAACGCCTCCTTCACCTCGCCGGCGGCGATGAGCTCTCCATTCAAAAGCAGAACCCTGTCAAAAAGCTCCGGCACGCTCTGCAGGTCGTGGTGGGAAATCAGCAAAAGCTTTCCCTCGCTCCGCAACTTTTTAAACACCTGCTTGAGTGCCTCCTGGCTCGGTTGGTCCAGTCCAGTAAAGGGTTCATCCAAAAGCAGCACGTGCGCCTCCTGCGCGAGCGCGCGTCCGATAAAAACACGCTGCTGCTGACCACCCGAGAGCGCCGAAATCTGCCGGTCCTGCAGGGGCGTCAGCTGCACGGCCTCCAAAGCGGCGTCGACGGCAGCAGCATCCTCACTGGAAAACCGGCGCCACCAACTCACCCGCAAATAACGGCCCATCTCGACAACGCCCCGAACCGTTGTTGGAAAATCCCAGTCCACCATCTCGCGCTGGGGTAAGTACGCGAATTCCTTGTTGGCGCCCCGCATTTGCCGCCCATGAAAACTGACGGAACCAGTTTCAATGTCGAGCAGGCCCGCCAAAGCTTTGAGCAAAGTGGACTTGCCAGCACCGTTGGGCCCCAGCACCGCAACGCAAGAACCGCAGGGAACACTGAAGCCCACGTGGTGCAGTGCCGGAATGCGCCGGTAGCTCACCGTTAAATCATCAACTTGAAGGGAATGCTGGCTCATGGGAACGGAACAATACTTTCTGTCGAGGCAGTCCCCCAAACGGTGCGCTCAAGTTCACTTCCATCCGGAGTTGTGAGTTGAATACGCAGAGCCGAAGCGGCCGAATCTCCCCAGACCACGCTTACGCCAAGTTCCGCCCCTTCCTTGGGAAAGGGCAGGTTTAATTCCACCGCTTCCTGCAACGCAGGCTGGTCTTTACTCCAAACCACAACCCCGAGGTGGCGGATTTCAACACGTTCTGCGGGCTTCGAAAAAGTCAGCACGAGGGGCAAGCGCTCCGCCACACGACTCTCCGTGGGTTGCGCTGAGGCTTGTTCATGAGCGTCCTCTCCTTTCTGGGTCAGCAAGTGCAAGGGCCAGCCTAAAGCGAGCATCAAAGAAGCGAGCAAGATGGCCCGCAATACCGGGGAGCCTTTCATCTTATCTCAAAGCGTCCACAATGGTCCCGACGTTGTGGCGGACCATCCCAGCGTAAGTCCCAGCGACTCCCAGCCCCAAACCATCTACCCAAAGTTGCCCTCCAAGAATCGCGCCAGTCTCAGCCGTAATCTGCTGAAGCACTTTGGGATTCACGGTGTCCTCGGCAAAAACCGCTTTGACCCTCTGCTCCTTAAGCGTCTTCAAAACTTCGGCCACCTGCCGTGACGAGGGCTGCTCGGAGGCAGTCAACCCGGCAACGGGATACACTTTAAAGCCATACTCTTTGGCGAAATACTGCAAAGCGTCGTGTGATGTTACCAACTTGCGTTTGTCCCGGGGCAATTCTGCCACCTTGTTCTTCGCCCACCTTTGTAATTCCGCCAACTCCGCTCCGTAAGCCTCTGCATTGGTCTCAAACAACTCCTTCTTGCCGGGCCGAAGTGCAGCCAAACCGTCCCGTACAACTTTCGTCGCCTTGCGCACATTTTCGACGCTATGCCACCAATGCGGATCCTCGATCCGTGGCCCCTTGGGATCCTCTCGCATCCAAAGCGACGGCAATTGTGCACCAACCTCCAACACAGGCACTTTTCCTCCGGAGGCCTCCTGAAGTTTTCCCACGTAGCCTTCCAAATGCTTCGCCGAGAGAAGAACAAGACTGGCCTGCGCCACAGTCTTAAGATCCGAGGGCTTGGGTTCGTAATCATGAGGATCCGATCCCGCGGGCACGTGGCTTTTCACAACAACTTCCGCGCCACCCACACGTACGGCAATCTCTGCAAGCACGGACGAGAAAGCGGAAACCCTGAGCGGTTCCCCCGCACGCACTAAACATGGCATCAGAAAAAAGACCAAACAATAGGCCAGCGTTCTCATAGTGTTAGCAGGATCACAGGGACCCGCCCTTATTGCAAGTCAAATGCAACAACCCAAATTAAAGACACGCCCAAAGAACATCCCAAGACGTGAAAGCAACCTCACAGGCACTCCAACCACTGAACGCCTCAACCCTAAAGCCACCGCACCATACCCCACACCTCTCCCCCCCGGCCCTCGCCTATTCGTCGCTCACGGAGAACGTCACCGACTCGATCTTCGCCACCGCGAGCGCATCAAGGACATCAATCGTGCGGCTGTACTTCGCGTTGGGCTCGCTTACAATGGTAACTACGGCAGGCGTTTTTGCGTTGTCTGCGTTCTGCTTTAAACGCATCAACGTGTCGCGCAGTCGCGGCAGGTCCCGGCTCTCAGGCGAGTCAAAAGGTTCATCATTCAAGGTGACCTCTCCCGCTTCCGATATCCCGATGATGATTTCATCCACAAAATCCGTTGCGCTTGACGACTCCGTGCTTCCTGGAAGCGTCGCATTCAACTCGTTTTCGACTTTGACCGCCCCTGCCATCACCATGAAAAAAAGCATGATCACAAAAACCACGTCGATCATGGGTGCAATCTGAAAACCTCCTGCCGGAACCTCTTCTGGAATAAATGGTTTCACGGCTCAATCACGGTTCGAGGTGGAAAACGAAATGTCCGCAATTCCAGCCTCTGCCGCGGCGTTCATCGCCTGCGAAACATGGACCGCCGGCAACTCCCGGTCGCCGCGAATCACCACACGGAAGTTTGGATTCTGATCTCCGCTCAATTGCGCAGCGCTCGCCTCACGGACCTGCCTTAATTCCTGAACAAAGTCAGCCGCAGCCAGATAGGGCCGGTCCTGAAAGGTAAACACCGCCTTTCTGGATTCAGCCTCCCAGCGGATGTTAATAATCGCCTCCGCCCGACTGTTGTCCTTGCGGCTGGAATTGGGCGCAACCGGCAGGAGCACATTTTTATCGACCCGAAGCACTTGGGCAGAGGTGATGGTCATGAAAAAAATCAGCATCACCAACAACACATCGATCATTGGTGCTATCTGAAAGTCGGGTTCGCCCGACTCCATATTTCCGCCGCCACCTGCCATATGGGTATTAGTTTAAAAGGATGAAAAAAAAGTCTGCCACTCAGGCGCTGGCCTGGATTTCAGCCCCTTCCTCCTGCGCCACCCAATTGGGCATGGCAGCGAAGAGTTCCTCGCCGCTGATGTGCAAACCCGCCATGTGCTCATAGGGCATCTTCCGGAAAAGCGCCAGAATAATATCCTGCACATGATGCATGGAATCTGAAGAACGGCTGCGCAAAAGATAAAACATGCCGAACGCCGGAATGGCGATCAACAGTCCGCTTGCCGTAGCCACAAGAACCTCGCCAATGGCGGAAGAAAGTCCGGAGGGGTCGCCGATTCCAGAAGTTCCTAAATTGGCGAAAGCCTTGATCATCCCCGTGACCGTTCCCAGGAGCCCGATCATCGGCGTACACACCCCGATCACAGAAAGATAACTGATGTAGGTATTCATCCTGGAACTCTCCTGCTGCAGGGCACCAACAATGGCTTCCCCTACAGCCACTTTACCCTCCCCGAGCATCCCGACTCCAGCACGGAGCGTATTCGTGAGCGGGCTGGGGTTTGCTTTGCAATAGTTGTAGGCCCCCACGTAGTCCCCCTCCCTGAACAGCCGTTTTACAGCCGCCTCCATTCTTCCGGGCGCCACGCGCTTGCGTGATGTGCGCATCCACCCGTCTCCACTCAAAAAAAAGGTCAGAACAGAGCAGGCACCGATGGGAATCATGACCCATCCCCCCTCATAAATCTGCTCCCAAAGCGTTTTATGCTTAACCGTTGGTGCTTTGTCCTCCGCCGCTTGAAGGTCTAAAGCGCAGAATGCTGCAATCACGACAAGCAGCGGCAGCCTGATAGTTTGTGCCAGTTTTTTTATCATTTTCAAAGGGGGAGAAGTGGCGGTTCCATCTGGGATGTTAGCAAGCTATCACAAAGTTGTCTTTAGTTAGCTTTGTCTCAAACGCAAAAAAACACGCTCTCACTCAGTAAATACACTCAAGGCCAGCGCCGCCACTGGCCGTTTCCCGTGAGGCCTTTTTCTGAAGAATGAACCAGCACATTGAAGCGTCACAAGAGCCCATCCTACGTCCATCCTTCTGTAACTCCGGGGGCTCGAACCAAGAAGGCCGAATCTCAAGGCACGACGACAGGGTCTGCAAGCGAAGGCCCGCGGGAATGAAACGAAGTTCCCTTTGCCTGCAGTTAGATAAACAAGCTTTTGGATGCTCGGGGCGTTTCCAGCGCAAAATATTGCTTTTATATTTTAGATCTGACGACATGCAACAGCTTGACAACATGGAGCAAACAAGCAGTTTGCTTGTTTCATTCAGCACCGCCCCCCCTCTATGAACAGACGCTCGTTTATCGGCTCCACTGCCCGCATGGCATTCGCCTCGACACTCGCAACGGAATTACTAGCGCCCCTTCAGGCCGCTCCTCCCGATGGTTCCCTCATTATCGATACCCATCAGCATCTGTGGGACCTGTCGTTGCAAAAGCTTCCGTGGCTGGACGGAGTGCCCAAAATTTTGAATCGAAGTTACACGACCGATGATTACCGGGCCGCGACTCGCGGCGTTAACGTAAAGGCAATCTACATGGAAGTGGATGTCGCACCGGAACAGCATACCAAAGAAGCTGAATACATTCTGTCGCTCATAAAGTCGACAACCTCGCCCACCCTGGCCGCCGTGATTGGCGGAAGCATTGCCTCGCCAGAATTTGCGGCGTACATCGGCCGCTTCAAGGGCAATCACCTGATCAAGGGTGTGCGCCAGGTACTGCATGGCGAGAAAACGCCCGCAGGCTACTGCCTCCAAGAAAGCTTTGTGAAAGGCGTTACTCTTTTGGGTGCCCAAGGCATGAGCTTTGACTTGTGCATGCGCGCGGTCGATCTGATGGACGCCGCAAAACTTGCTTCG
Source organism: Chthoniobacteraceae bacterium (assembly GCA_947476255.1). GTDB lineage: Bacteria > Verrucomicrobiota > Verrucomicrobiia > Chthoniobacterales > Chthoniobacteraceae > Chth-196. The sequence goes on from CANJPY010000020.1 coordinate 26,224, forward strand.
CAATGTCCAGAAACGCGCTTCGTCTTGGATCACTGCGGCAATCCAGACTTGAAATCATTCCGTCCCGCGCGCGCAGGAGAAGAGAAACCAAAGCACACTTCGGACGACTGGAAGCGTGCGATTGACGCCATTGCAAAACATCAAAACGTGATTGGCAAAATCAGCGGGGTCATCGCGAATCTCCCGAAGGGCGGGGATGCGTCCGACTTGGCTCCGGCCGTAAACCACTGCTTGGATGCCTTTGGTCCTGATCGCGTTGTGTTTGGCGGCGACTGGCCGGTGTGTTTGTTGGGAGGCGAACTCAACCAGTGGCTCACGTTTTTAAAACAAATCATCAGCACCCGTCCCACAGCCGACCAAGAAAAATTGTGGCACAAAAACGCGATCAAACATTACTCAATCAAGCTTTGATCATGACGCCAAAGCGACTGAACACTGCTGTGCTTGCGGGCGCGGCATTCTGGTGCGCAGCACAGCTTTTCGCGGCAGATCAACCGGAGCCCCGAGGGTGGCCTCAGGCTGCCGGGCCAGACGGGACGTGGCGAATCAACGGGCCGACCGCCCCCAAAAGCTGGAGCGTCACCCGAGACGAAAACATCCTCTGGCGCTGCCCCATGCCCAATGGCGGCCAAAGTGGTATTGCAGTGTGGAGCGACCGGATTTTTCTCACCACGTTTGACACCTTGCAGGAGGGCGAAAAGTTCTCGGCCAACATCCTCGGCATCTGCGTAAATGCAGTCTCCGGAAAAATCTTATGGTCCGTGAAACTCGGCGGATCCACTCCCAGTCCCGTTCTGTACGCCTACAGTGATTCCACGTCCCCAACACCGGTGACGGACGGAAAATTCGTCTGGTTCACGAACAACAGCGGTGAAATGGGCTGCTGGGATTTCGAAGGCCGAGAAGTCTGGCGGCGTTCCTTCGAACCATGGGGCAAACCCTACCCGTTTAACAAGCAGCACGAGCCGATTCTTTTCAACGATACGATCGTTAATGTGGAGCCGCCAGACGGGAAGCCGGCCGAAAAATTTGGCTGGAATTACTTGCGGGGCATAGATGCGCGTACCGGAAAAACACTGTGGATCGCCGACGATGCAACCACAACGTATTGCACCTCGGTTTTCGGCCGCACCGCGGACGGATTACCAGCGGTGCTCACGGGCCGTGGCGGCCATCATGACGTGCCGGAGAAGCCCGTTGGACTGTCGCTTGTCTCGCTTGCGCCCGGCAGCGAAGGAAAGTCGCTGTGGCGTTACCTCCCTGACACGAATGCAGATGGAAAGCCGATGCCGGAACCTGGCACGCCCGATGTACTTGCGTGGCAGGCCCTCTACACGATGCATTGGGATTCAAAGCACGCGTACTGGTTCAGGCTGAATCCGGAGGAGTCGCATCTGGTGTTCGACAGCCGCACGGGCAAACTCGAGCGGGAACAGTCGCTGATTAAAGGAGTGGATTACCGCCAGTGGGATCCAACGAAACAGGCGCACGTGCTTCACGCTGGCGTCAACCTGCGCGACATGAGCGAGCTTTCACCGCGCAGTCCGCTCGCAGGGGACGAAGTCATGCGGGTCCAACCGGCGTGGCACTGCAACATCGTGGTCAACGGTTACCACTATTTCCTCACAAGCACTGCGCACCGCAGAAACCGGCACGTCCCAAAAGGGAGAGCCGGTCCATCACACTGTATTGCGCGGGTGCACATCGAATCCGGCAAGGTTGAATACTTCGAGGTACCGGTGACTGTGCTGCGAAAACCCAGAACCACCGATGAACGCATCTACGGCGCAGCCCAGCGTACCACCACCCTCAACAATGAGGGGCGTGACATCGCCGCAGAAGATCGTTCGCGAACAGATGGCTGGGAAATACCGGCATTCTGGGGCAGCCCCATTGTCATCAATGACGCGATTTACGTCACCACCATGATCGGTATCACCTATGTCGTTGATTCAAAAGCTGCGGTCCTCGATGAGCGGGCACTGCTTGCGATCAATGACCTTGGTCCCAATGGGGAAACCTGGAGCCTCAACTCGATCAGTTGCGACAACGGAAGGATTTACCACCGCAGTTTGAAAGAGTTGGTTTGCATCGGCGAACGGAGTGGCGGCGCAAAATAGTTTTTCTGCGCGCCTCCTGTATTTTTTCAAGGCACCCCCGGGCGCCGAAGTTCCAACCGCGGATGCTTCTAAGCGACCAGCCCCGGCCCGGACGTTCGGCTTCCGTAAAAAAAAGCCATTGTTCTAAGAAACGTCTGGTCCGGCGGTTTGTTGATATGTAGACTTCCATCTATATGACAAAACCCAGCCGCAACCGGACCTTGCTCCTGCCCGAGCGCCAGTCCGCCTCCAAATACAGCGTGCCAAATCTGGACCGCGCTCTGAGTATTCTGGAGACTCTTAGTGCGGCGCCTTCGGGTCTCACTCTTAGCGAGCTTGCGGCCGTATTGGAAATTCCTGCAAACAGCGTCTTCAGGATCAGCCGTACTCTGGAAGAGCGAGGCTACCTTGAGCGCAATGAGTCCACCAAAAAATTCCAACTCACCCAAAAGCTCCTCCGCTTGAGTTGCGCGCCCGCCGCAGGAGAAAGGAGCCTCACCGAGGCAGCATTGGAAACGATGCGCAGCCTTCGGGACCAGACTCTCGAGACTGTCCTTCTTGGCACGATCTCAGGAACAGAGGGTATTGTTCTCGAGCAGGTTCCAGGGCGCCATCCTTTCCGGTTTTGCGTGGAGGTCGGCGTGCGTTTTGAGCTGCACACGGCCGCTCCCGGCAAGGCAATCCTCGCAGCCCTGCCCCCAACCGAGGCAGGTGCATTGATGGAGCGGATGCCATTTTCGCGTTTCAATGCGCGCACCATCACGAGCCGAAGTGCGTTTGCTGCCGAGTTGCGACGCACCCGCGATCGGGGCTTCGGCGTGGATGAAGGGGAGGAGCGCGAAGGGGCTCACTGCATCGGAAGCGTCATTCTCGACCGCCACGGTGCGCCGGCGGGAGCAATCTGGATCACCGGCCCTTCCTCCAGACTGCCTGCCTCAAGCTTTGATGCGATGGGCCTGCTCTTGAAAAACGCGGGGCGCCTCATCTCCAACAAACTCGGTTACTTTTCAAATTGATTCCCCTCTTCCGCTGCTTATGAAAACCAAAGTTCGAGCCCCCCTCTTCGGCCTGTACTCTGGGTTGGTTGTGTTTTTTACGGGCGCCTGTTTCGCTGCGCAAGCGGCTCCAGAGGCAGCGCAGTTCTTCAAAGAGGAGGTTCATCCTCTGCTTAAAGCCCACTGCATTAAATGTCACGGGGGCGAGAAGACGAAGGGCGGTTTGGAATTAACCTCGCGCGCAGGCCTGCTCAAAGGAGGCGAAAGCGGCTCGGCCATTGATCCCGAAACCCCTGCAAAAAGCCGGCTTTTGGAAATGCTCAGCTACAGGGATGCCGAACACGAAATGCCACCGGCCGGAAAAAGACCGCAGGCGGAGATTGATATCTTCCAAAAATGGGTCGCCATGGGAGCGCCCTTCGACCCCTCTCTTGAGCGCACCCCCTCCAAGACGGCGCACTCCAACTCCCCTCAAAGCCCCGAGGACCGCTCCAACTGGTGGGCCTACAAACCAGTCCGAAAAGAGCAACCCCCGACCGCCGCGGATCCCGCCTGGCAGGCGCATCCGGTCGATGCCTTCATCGCAACGTCGCACGGGTCTAAAGGTGTCCGCCACAACCCGCCCGCATCCAAGGAACAACTTGTCCGCCGTGCGTACTACGATTTAATCGGCCTCCCTCCCTCCCCAGAAGAGGTAGCGCGCTTTACTGCGGACAAGTCCCCGAACGCCTGGCCACGCCTCATAGACTCACTTTTGGCAAAACCGCAGTACGGCGAAAAATGGGCACGCCACTGGATGGACATCGTCCGGTACGCGGAGTCCGAAGGGTTTGAGCGCGACAGCGAGAAGCCGCACATCTGGCGGTACCGCGACTACTTGATTCAGTCCTTCAATGCAGACCTGCCCTACGACCGCTTTATTGTGGAGCAGCTTGCCGGAGACGAAATTGCCCAGCCCACGCAACAATCCCTCACGGCAACCGGTTTTCTGCGCTTGATGCAGTGGGACGACGAGCCCTCAGACCGACTTCAAGCCAAGTACGACTTGCTTGCCGACAACGTGCAGGTAGCCAGCGAAGCCTTTCTCGGAATGACCATGGGATGCGCCCGCTGTCACGACCACAAAAAAGATCCCATATCGCAGAAGGACTACTACAGCTTCATGTCTTTCTTCCACGGTCTCAAAGACTACGGTGCGACGCGAAACAACCCGCGCATGTGGATACCCGAGGGTGAACTGGCGCGTATGCGCCTCGAACAGACCCGAATTCTCGCCCGTCTGGACGAGGAGTACCAAAAGGTCAGGGACATCCTTTTAGATTGGCACGCCAAACTCCCCCCTCCTGCCCGGCTATCCCAGACGGAGCAAACGCTCGTCGCCCCCCAAGGCGGGATCGAGAATGCATGGCAACACACCACCAAGGAGCCGGCCTCCAACTGGCGTGCGGAAAGCTTCATCCCAAAAGATTGGAATACATCCAACACAAGCGACACAGCGGCTTCATCCACACTGTGGATGCGCGCGAAGTTTGGCTTGTCGGCGATCCCCTCGGACTTTTATCTGGATCTGGAATACAACAAAGACACAGAGGTCTTCATCAACGGCGCTCCTGTCCTGCTGGGGCACAACCTGCCCAACGGGCGCCGCGCCATTGACTTGGCCTCCACGTTCAAACGTCTCCTGCACACCGGCGCCAACTTTATCGCGGTCCGTACCACCACGACAGAAAACGGCACGTTACCCCGCATCAGCCTGCACGAAGGGCTCTCTCCCCTCGGACAAGCAGAAAAGACACTGCGCGGGCCCAGGCGTTCAGAGCAGGCAGAACTCAATAAACTGGCGGGCGTCGACATCTTGGAGAAACTCAAGAAAGCCAGACCGGATTGGCTGGCAGAAGCAGCACGTCCTTTGGGAATCCCACTGAGCGCTGCGACTGAGGATGGAGCAACGCCCCCTCCCCTCGCGATCCATCGCCGCGGCAATGCTCAAAGTCTGGGAGAGCCAGTGGAGCCCGCCTACCCGGTCATTCTCACGAGCTCGGGCAAGCCTCCTGCTGCAAACATATCGCCCATAGGAAAGCACTCTTCCGGCCGCCGACTCGCCCTCGCAAACTGGATGACCGAACCGGAAAACCCTCTGGTGAGCCGCGTGGCGGTGAATCGCATCTGGCAGTACCATTTTGGACGGGGACTCGTCCCCACTCCCAACGACTTCGGCCGCCTAGGCGAGCTTCCGACGCATCCCGAATTGCTGGACTACCTCGCGCGCGCTTTTGTTGAAAAAGGTTGGAGTTTCAAAACCATGCACCGGCTGCTCATGACGTCGAAGACCTACCAAATGAGTTCAACGGGAACGCAAGATTCCCTCGAAAAAGATCCAGAAAACATCCTGTTCTGGCGCTTCCCCATGCGCCGCCTTACCGCCGAGGAATTGAGGGACTCGATTCTCTCGATGTCGGGCGGACTCCGGCTGCAGCTTTATGGCGGCCCAATTCACCCTCCTCTGCCGCGTGCTGTCTTGGAAACGCAGTCAGTCCCTGGCCGGGGTTGGCCAAAAGAAACCGAAGAGGAAACCGCGCGCAGAAGCATCTACGTCCATGTGAAGCGCAGCCTCTCGGTTCCACTGCTCTCCGATCACGATCAGGCCCCCACCGATACGCCCTGCGCAGTGCGGTTTGTGAGCACCGTCTCCACCCAGGCTTTGGGGATGCTCAATTCCGAATTCATGGAAAGTCAGTCCCTTCGATTTGCCTCACGCCTGCGCCAAGAAGCCGGTCCGGACGTCAATGCACAGATCCGACGCGGCCTGCACCTCGTGCTGCAGCGCCCGCCCTTGGAGCGCGAAATCGCCCTGTGCCGGCAAACCTATGACAAGCTCAAGAGCGAGCTTCATTTGTCCGAAGAAACGTCCCTGCAGCGTTTCGCACTCATTGCGCTTAATCTGAACGAGTTTATTTATTTGGACTAACCCCGCTTCCCCTTCCATGAGCACTTCTTCACCAAACAACTTCTGCGGCAACGTCCGGCGGCGTGAATTTCTCACCACCGTTGGCGGAGGGTTCACCCATCTCGCACTCTGCGGGCTTTTGGCCAAAGACGGCTTCTTCGGCGCGCAGGCAGACGCCGCGGCTTCAGCGCCTCCATCGCTCGCAGCGCTGCCTGGCAAGGCAAAGAGCGTGATCTTCTTATTCATGTATGGCGGACCCAGCCATATCGACACATTCGATTACAAACCCGCACTGCTCGGAATGGATGGAAAGACGATCAAGATCCAAACCAAGGGACGGGGAGGCTCCAAAAACGAGGGTAGGATCGTGGAGCCCAAGTGGAAATTCAAACAGTACGGACAGTCCGGCAAGTGGGTCTCTGACCTCTTCCCAAATGTCGCGCAATGCGTCGATGACCTTGCCTTTATTCACAGCATGACCGCCGAGTCCCCCATCCACGGCTCCGCCATGCTCAAGATGAACACGGGGTCTATTCTCAGTGGAAAACCTTCGCTTGGCTCCTGGATCAATTACGGCATGGGGACCCTCAACCACAATCTACCCGGTTACGTGGTCATGCTCGACAAAACCGGCGGCCCCATCTCCGGTGCTAAAAACTGGACCTCGGGATTTATGCCTGCCACTTATCAAGGTACGGTGTTCCGTCCGAATGGGGCCCCTATTCTGGACCTCAGCCCGCGCGAGGGCGTCAGCGCCGCCGAACAGCGGCTCCTGCTCAACTCTCTCAACGAGCTCAATCAGTCCCACCTAAATACTCGCGCCGACAACTCGAACCTCGCGGCGCGCATCGAAAGCTATGAACTCGCCTACCGCATGCAAGCAGCCGCGCCGCAGGTGATCGACATCGAAAAAGAATCCGCTCAAACGCGCGCGCTCTACGGCATGGACAACCCGCGCACCGAGGACTTCGGTCGCAAATGCTTACTCGCGCGCCGTCTCGTCGAGAGCGGTGTGCGCTTTATCCAAGTCTATTCGGGAGGCGCCCACAACGACGACAACTGGGACGCCCACGGAGATCTCGTGAGAAACCATGAGTTCCATGCCGGCAACACGGACAAGCCGATAGCTGGACTCCTCAAGGATCTCAAGCAAAGGGGACTGCTCGATGAAACCCTCGTTGTATGGGGCGGCGAATTCGGCCGCCAACCCACCGCCGAATACGCTGCCGGCACGGGGCGCGACCATAACTCGTCTGGGTTCACCATGTGGATGGCCGGCGGCGGGATCAAGGGCGGAGTCAGCTACGGCGAAACCGACGAACTCGGCAACCGCGCTGTCGCCAACCGCTGCGAAGTCAAGGACCTGCACGCTACGATCCTCCATCTTTTGGGAGTCGATCCCAACAAACTCTCCTTCTTTTACGGTGGTCTCGACCAAAAGCTGGTGGGCGTCGAAGGCGCTGAACCCATCCACGCAATCATGGCTTAACTAAAAGGCCGTTCCCTCATTCACCGATCCCGTAATCCACTTTAATCCCCCCTCGAAACCAATGAATCATCAATCCCTGTTCAAGCTTCCCTCTCGCAGACCGTCGCCCCTCACACTGTGCGCGCTCGCCGCGACAACGCTAATGGGCGTGCATCCAGTGCTTGCAGAGCAGAAAGGAACTCAGCACAAGCTGCTTGTAGCCAACACGGGACGCGTCGCCATCTTAGCAAAGGACGGCACCCTCGAGCGCGACATCAAAAGCGGCGGCCTCCACGAAGCCTCCCTGCTGCCCAACGGAAACCTCCGGTATCAATCCAGTTGGACCAAGGTAACCGAACTCAATTCTGAAGGAAAAGTGGTTTGGGAATATGACTCTGCCACCTCGAACGGAAACGCCGGCGTGCCCTTGGAAGTGCATGCCTGCCAGCGCCTGCAAAACGGCCTCACCATGATTGCAGAGTCCGGAGTCGGGCGTATTATCGAGGTCGATCGAGAGGGAAAGCTTCAACATGAAATCAAATTGGTACGTGACCATGTGAGCAAACACAGCGACACGCGCCTGGTCCGGAGCACCCCTGCCGGCACGTACTTGGTCGCACACGAAGCCGACGGAAAAGTGCGCGAATACAACCGGGAAGGTAAAGTAGTCTGGGAATTTGAGGAACCGCTTTTCGGCAAGAAGCCGGCGGGCGGTCACGGACCTGAGGCATTCGGAAACCATCTCTTCAGCGTGGTCCGGATTCCCAATGCAACACCCTCATTGGAACTGGAAACGGACACAGTGTCCTGGAGGTCAATCCCAAGGGAGAAATCATCTGGAAAGTCGAACAGGACGACCTTCCCGGCATTAGGCTCGCCTGGGTCACCCGAGTCGAGCGCCTCCCCAACGGCAACACGCGCTTTGGCAACTGCCACGCGGGTCCTGACATGCCGTTGAGCATCGAAGTAGACCCTTCCAAAAATGTCGTCTGGTCTTATTCGGATTTCGCACGCTTCGGCAACTCCACAGTGGCTGTTGATGTGATTGATAACCTAGGCTCCGCAAACGCAAAATAGCGGCCATCCACCTTTTAATCTTCCTACTTCTTCTCTTCTTCAATGTTTGACCCTTCATCGTTCTCCCTTGGCAACCGCGTTGCCCTTGTCACCGGAAGTTCTACTGGCCTCGGAAAAGCAATGATCGCCGGCCTCGGCAAGGCGGGTGCAAAGGTTGCCCTCAATTACCAAAACAACGCTGCGCGTGCAGAGGCTGCCTTCGCCGAACTTGAGTCCGCAGGTATCCAAGGGATGCTCGTCCGGGGCGATGTCACCAACGAGGCGGAGGTTGGACGCATGGTCGAAGACATCGCAGGTAAACTGGGCCCCGTGGACATTGTGGTTTTTAACGCCACACCCGCCCAACCTCAAAAACCGATTGAGGAATACAGTTGGGAGTTCTACCAACAGATGCTGGATTTCTTTATTAAGAGTCCGTTCCTGCTCACACGCGCCTGCCTCCCCCATATGAAGTCCCAAAAATGGGGACGCATCATCAATATCGGCTCCGAGGTCGTAGCGCGGGGTCTTGGAAACTTCACTGCCTATGTCGCGGCCAAGGGCGGGCAAAACGGGTTCAACCGGAGTCTCGCCACCGAGGTTGCCCCATGGGGAGTCACGGTTAACATGATCTCCCCAGGCTGGATTCCAGTGGAACGGCATCTCAATGACCCCGAGGAACAAAAAGAGGGCTACCGCAGTCTCATTCCTCTGAACCGCTGGGGAATTCCGGACGACGTCGCCGGCGCCACCGTATTCCTTGCGAGCGATGCAGCTGCTTTTATTACAGGCCAAAATCTCCACATTAATGGCGGCATGACCACCCACTAACACCCCCTATGAAAATTCAAAATACCATCCGCCAAGCAGTCCTGCTTGGACTCCTTTCCCTGAGCCTCGGTTGCAACAAACCCACAACCGCCGAGGGCGGCGCGCAGTCTCCAGCGGGCGCGGAGAAGCCAAAGAAAATCGCCTTCGTCACCAACGGCGTTGCCTCTTTTTGGACAATCGCCGCCGCTGGTGTCAAAGCGGCTTCGCGCGATTTGAAAATCGACGCCCAAACGCTCATGCCCGCAGAGGGCATCGGCGACCAAAAGCGAATGATCGAAGACCTTCTCACCCGTGGTATTGATGGCATCGCGCTCAGCCCCATCGATCCTGTCAACCAGACAGACTTGATCAACACCGCAGCAAAACGCACAAAGGTGATCACCCACGATTCAGATGCGCCTCAAAGTGAGAGGCTGCTCTACATCGGGATGGACAATTACATGGCGGGACGCATGTGCGGCGAACTGGTGCGCGAAGCGATGCCAAAGGGCGGAACCGTGATGCTCTTCATCGGACGTCTCGAGCAGGACAACTCCAAGCGCCGTCGTCAAGGCGTGATCGATGCCGTGCTGGGTCGCTCAGGAAACAGCGCCCACTTCGACGAAACATCCGCCGTTCTTGAAGGCGGTGGTTTCAAAATTCTGGGTACACTCACCGACCAGTTTGACCGTGCAAAGGGCAAAGCGAACGCGGAAGACGCGCTTGCGAAGTATCCAGATCTCGGCTGCATGGTGGGACTCTTCGGCTACAATCCTCCACTGATCATTGAGGCGCTTTCACAGTCAAACAAACTGGGCACCGTCAAACTAGTGGCTTTTGATGAGGATGATGCAACGCTCGATGGAATTGAAAAAGGCACAGTCTTCGGCACCGTCGTACAAAACCCGTACATGTACGGCTACAAATCCGTCGAGGTTCTCTCGGAACTTCTCAAGGGAAATGCAGCCGCAGTTGGAGCGGAAAAGTTCCTCGACATTCCAGCGCGCAAAATCCGCAAAGACAATGTCGGTGAGTTCCGCACCGAACTCAAGGCCCGGCTGGACGCGGCGCAGTAAGCCTCGCGATTGACGGTCTTGTCGCTGTCGTTGCAAGGCCGTTTGAGCGCTCCGGAGACTCCGCCACCGAGTCTCAGCCCGGGCCGTCGCCCGGAGCAAACCATCCATTCCAAACACCTTAATCTAATGACTTTACCCCTTCTGGAGGCGCGTCGAATCAGCAAGTCTTTCGCAGGCGTACGCGCACTTAAAGGCGTCAGTCTGAGCGTTTATCCCGGAGAGGTTTTGGCTGTCATCGGTGAAAACGGTGCTGGTAAAAGCACCTTGATGAAGATCCTCGCGGGCGTCCAAACTCCCGATTCTGGGGCGCTGTTACTCGACGGAGAGCCTCGCACGATTGGGTCGGTGCAGGAGGCGCTCTCCCTCGGCATCGCACTCATCCATCAGGAGCTGAATCTCGCGGAGACGCTCGATGTGGGCGCCAATATTTTTCTTGGCCGCGAACCGCACCGTTATGGTTGGGTAGATGCTCGCCGCGTCTCGAGAGAAGCGCAGGTGGTGTTGGAACGCGTTGGACTACATATTGATCCCAGCACTCTTGTGGGCGATTTAACGATTGGCCAGCAGCAGCTTGTTGAAATTGCCAAGGCACTCTCTGTCAATGCGCGTGTGCTGATCATGGATGAACCCACGTCCAGTTTGTCCGACCACGAAACCAAGGTGCTTTTGAAACTCATTCGCGAGTTGCGCACCAAAGGCGTGGGTATCGTCTACATTTCGCACCGACTGGGCGAGGTACGCGGCCTAGCCGACCGCGTCGAGGTCCTCAGGGATGGCGAGAATGCCGGGCGACTCGCGGGCACCGAGATTTCGCACGGTTCCATGGTGCAACTGATGGTAGGCCGGGAGTTGTCCCAATATTATCCACACCAACCCCACCATCCTGGTGAGGTCGTTTTGGACGTTAAGAGCCTTCGCACGCGCGCGCACCCGGGACAGTCTGTGGATTTCCAATTGCGAGCCGGAGAGATTGTAGGAATGGCGGGGCTTGTGGGCGCAGGTCGGAGCGAACTGCTCGAAGCCATTTTCGGCGTCGTTCCCGCCTTGCATGGAACAGTAAGTGTCTGCGGAAAAACGGTTGTGCCGGGATCCCCGCGGGGTGCCATGGATTCGGGCATTGCACTGGTACCCGAAGACAGAAAGCATCAGGGTTTGTTTTTGGAAATGGGCGTCCGCGAAAACCTGAGCATCGCCTCACTGCATCAGGAACAGTCCGCAGGTTTTCTGAACAAACAGTCGGAAAAAGCGCTGTGCGAGGAGATGATTCCAGCGATGCGCATTAAGACAGCTGGGGTGGAACAACCCGTGCAATTTTTATCCGGAGGCAACCAGCAGAAGGTGGTCATTGGAAAATGGCTCGCTACGCGACCTCGCGTTTTCCTGCTGGATGAACCCACACGCGGGGTGGATATCGGAGCCAAACAAGAGATATACCGCCTCATGGAGGAACTCGCGGCCAAGGGAGTTGCAGTCTTGTTTGTCTCCAGCGATTTGGAGGAAATCCTCGGAATGTCCGACCGGGTTTTGGTGCTGCACGACGGCCGTCTGCGCGGAGAGCTGCTCCGGAGCGAACTCAGCGAGGAGGCCGTCATGCGGCTTGCCACTGGAGCGAATAGAGAAGAAGCCACTGCCCATTGATATGAAAAAAAACCTCGGAATCCTCGGCTTGCTCATTGCGGTCTGCATAGCCACTGCCCTCCTCTCGAGCAGCTTTCTGAGCGCATACAACGTTGAAAACGTGCTGCGCCGCTCTGCGCTCTTTGGCATTTTGAGCATAGGCGTAGGCTTTGTCATCATCACCGGCGGCATCGACCTCTCTCTCGGCTCCGTTGTGTGTCTGGTGGGATGCGGCCTCCCGTGGCTGCTTACAGTGCAGCACTGGCCTCTGCCTCTCTCTCTGGTTGCTGTGGCCGCAGTTTCTCTTGGCATTGGGCTTTGCCACGGATTGCTGATCACCAAACTGCGAATCCAACCCTTCATCGTCACGCTGTGCGGCCTGTTGCTTTACCGAGGCATCGCGCGAGGCTTCACCGCGGATCAAACCGTTGGCTTTGGAAACGAATTCAAGCCCCTGCGACTGCTCGCCACCGGCAAGATCCCGTTCCTCCCTGGCTTCGATCTCCCTGCGCCGCTGCTGATCGTAGCCGTCGTCGCAATTCTCGCTGCGATTTTTCTCAACCGTACTATCTTCGGACGCTACCTGCTGGCTCTGGGGCGCAACCCGCAGGCCGCCACCTACAGCGGCATCCCGACACAGCGCATGACTATCCTCGCCTACGTCCTCAGCTCGGGGCTTGCGGGTCTGGGAGGCGTGCTCTTCGTACTGGATGTGAACTCGGCCCAACCCGTCGACTTCGGTAACTTTTACGAACTCTACGCGATTGCGGCGGCGGTTCTCGGAGGGTGTAGTCTACGCGGAGGCGAGGGTTCAGTTGTAGGCATCCTCATCGGAGCGGCTCTCATGCAGGTGTTGCGAAACATGATCACGCTGGTAACCACGCGCAACAATGTGGAGTTCGCGATTATCGGTGCGGTCATCTTGCTGGGGGTCGTTGCGGACGAACTAACACGGCGCATAGCGGCGAGGAGGCGGGCCGCACAAGTCCTCCAAAACGCAGCTGCGTAGTGAGCAAAGGAAGTTTTTGGACTGCCGCCTGCTTGATCGTTTCCTTTCTCCAGAGCCCAATGTTTTCTCTTTTAGCACTACTTCTCGGACGCTCGGCGAAAAAAATGTCTGTTTTTGGCGGTGATTTTGACGTGAGCACCTCATTTTCAGTCTGCGCTGGTTCAAAGGCGCTTGTAGTGTCGACCCGCCACTATGAGGCACTCTCGGGCAATGCCGCGGATAAATAGAGTAGGGATACGGAGATGGTTTGCGGCCACAACCACTCCATGTCCTCATCTGCCCCTCAACGAACCGGACGGGCGGTTTACCGGCTTGCGGCTCTCGGAGGCTGTTCTCCGGTTAGATGCCGGAGGCATCGCCGGCATTAGGCGGAGGTTGAGCGCAGCGACACCATTGGCCGCCCCCCCACAAACCAACGCATCCCGGAGGGATGCAAGAGTGCGCCCAACGTATGTTCTTCACCTGTATCGCGCAGTTTTTAGGGCACCAAAGGCCGCTCAGTGCATGCCATGACCACGCCTTAGTGCATGTAGTAGAGAGCAAACACGGCCAGGGAAGCTCCGGTAGTCGCGCACACCACGCCTATCGCCCAAAACGTTTTGGCCCGAGTCAAAACACTCACCGTACAAAGCACCAGGCCCAATTCGAGAAGCAAATGCGCCCAGTCCAGTTTGTCCGCCTGATGATGCACGTGTTCAGCCTGCACTTTCTTGGCCGCTGCCTCCGCAATTTTTTCCTCGGCCTGTTGCGCGTACTGCTTTCCGGTGACGATCAATCCACCAAGAGTGTCGTTCTCCGAGCCGTCTTCATTTTTTTGCGGAAACCCCGAGGCATCCACCTTAATGTCCTTGTCGAGCGTCTTGTTTTTGGCGATGTACGACTCCCACTTTTTCACCTGCTCGTCCCGCAAAGTTTCGCTGCCCGGATTGCCCGCAAACAGTTTGGTGAACGTGATGGCCCGGTCCTGCTCCTCCATCCTTCCTTTTTTCGCCTGAAACCGCGAAAACGTGTTGCTGGACTCCACCTTGAGCGAGGCGGCTTCCGTCATGCACATGTTGTTTTCGCCCTGCAACTGCAGCACCTCATTGTGCTTCCGGTGGCCGGAAACACTGACCAGAGCAAGGGCCGCTGCAATCACCGCCATGGTCATGGCCACGCGCGCCATAAAAGGATCCGGAGTGTGGCCGTGGCCGTGGCCCGCTGCGTGTTCTGCGTGTTCGAGATGTTCTTCGATGCCTGCCATAATAGGAGTGGGTGAAAATTTGCAACTAGACTGCAACAAAGTTTCCCCGTTGTGTTCCGCAGTCAAGGACGGACCACCTCACACGCTACACAAAGCGGACCGTGCAAAGCTCCCTTCGCCTCCCTGAATGCGCGCCCATGCCGCTGCTCCCGCGCAGGAAGTCATTGCGACTCGTTCGGACGATACGAAGGGAAGCCCTATTCCGATTGCGTTCCGAAGTGAACCCCGAAAAAAGCTGGTGAGCAGAAATCCGTTTCGCCCCACTTCGTTCTCAAATTCTCGGGTCCCGCCAATGCAGGCGACATAAACACACCCGCCAGATTCAATGCATTACACGATCTTGAGCTCCCGTGCGCTCAAACATAGCGATATCATCCGTCTCAGCAGATGGCCACTCTGTTGCTATTCTGATTGCCTTCACCTGCCCAAGCCTGTACCGAGACTTGCCTAGTTTTTTCCCTCTCCCTCCGAACCTAAACCGATCCACGCCCCATGCCCTCCAAACGCACAACACTCGCCCCCCTCCTTTCCGCCCTCGTTCTTTTGGGCGGAGTCCCCCAGGTTCATGCCGCTGAAAAGTCCCCCCAAGGCACCGTGAACGTCTACATTGGCACCTACACAGGCAAAAAGAGCCTCGGCATTTATCTCTCCCGACTGGACACCACAACGGGCTCCATGAGCACCCCGGAACTGGCCGCGGAAACCGCCAACCCCTCCTGGATCACCATCCATCCCAGCCGCAAATTCCTTTTCGCCGCCGGTGAATCCGGATATCCCGAGGGCGGAGCCGTTACGGGCTTCACGATCGCAGCGGATGGAAAACTCACCGCCATCAACAAACAAGGCCCCAATGGAAAAGGCCCCTGCCATCTGGCAATTGACTCCACAGGCAAAGTCATCGTCGTCTCCAATTACGGCGACGGAAGCGTTTCCGCCCTCAAAATCGCCGCCGATGGCAGCCTCTCTCCGTCCCACTGGGTGGACCAGCACCCCGCTCTGAGCGACAAACAGAAGCCCCATGCCCACGCCGCCGAGTTTGATCCCAGCAACCAGTTCGCCGTCGTCGCAGACGCGGGGATCGACCGGTTGTACGTGTACCGTTTGAACGCCGCCACGGGCGATCTCACGCCAAACGACCCGCCTTTCCTCACCACCGCGACCGACACCCACCCGCGCCACCTCACCTTCAGCGCCGATGGCAAGTTCTGCTACAACATCGATGAACGCTCCATGAGTGTTTCCGCCTTCAGCTTTGACGCGAAAAAGGGAACCCTCCGCGAGCTCCAATCCATTCCGACACTGCCCAAGGATTTCGATGGCAAAGGGGGCTCCACGGCCGAGCTCATCATGCACCCGTCCGGCAAATTCCTCTACGGCTCCAACCGCGGCCACGACAGCATCGTCGCGTTTTCCGTCGATGCCCAAACCGGCAAACTCACGCTCGTGGGACACGCCTCCACGCAGGGCAAGACGCCTCGCGGCTTTGGCATCGATCCCACTGGAAAATGGCTCCTCGCCGGCAACCAGAGCTCCGACACCATCGTGCAATTCAAAATTGACCAAACCACGGGAGCGCTGACGCCGACCGGGACACAATTCGAACTGGGCGCACCGGTGTGCTTTAAGTTTTTGGAAAACAAGTAAGACGCAGCCTTGTTCTACCGCCGCTTGCCTGACGCAGTGTGTGCGGTGCAAAAGCGACTGTCGCGAGACGGTCTTCGTGCGATGACCCGCCCTTCCCCACGCCGGACCACCCTCTGGGGCGCCGTCTTTGTCGCTGCCGCAACGACGCCTGCTTTGGCTGAAATCAGCCTTCCCCCTCTTTTCTCCAACGGTTTTGTGCTCCAACAAAACGCGGAGGTGAAAGTGTGGGGGCAGGCCGCAGCCCGCCAAACGGTCACCGTGAGTCTGCGCGGGCACAAGGCCGGCGCCGTTGCGGACGCGCATGGCAAGTGGCAGGTCACGCTGCCCTCCGGAGCCCCCGGCGGCCCGTTTCCGATGCAACTCGAAAGCCTCAATTCGAAGTTGGAACGCGAGGTGTATGTCGGGGAGGTGTGGGTTTGCAGCGGGCAGTCGAACATGTGGTGGCCCGTGGCGACACGTCCGGGCTCCCCGGAAACCAAGGGCACCGAGAATCCGTTCGTCCGTCTTTTTAACGTCTCCGCGGCCCTTTGCGAGCAACCCGCGGAGTCCGTGGGGGGCGAGTGGAAGGCATGCGGCCCGGAGTCGCTCGTCAATTTCTCCGCCGTCGCCTATCATTTCGGGCGCGAAATCCAGGCCACCCAGCGCGTTCCCGTGGGGCTGATTGCCGCCTCCTACGGGGGCTCGGGCGTGGGCCAGTGGACGGGACAAGAGGCGCTGGAAACCGACCCCGAACTGCAGGCCATTCGGGAGAGGGAGGCTCAGGAAAACGCAGAGCGCGCCCAAAAACTCGAACGACTCAAACCCGAAATCGAACGCTACCAGGCGGCCCTGGCCAAAGCGAAACTGGAAGGCTTGCCGCTTCCCGTTGCACCGCGCGGTTTCGGGGAGACCGCCCCCGGCGGTTCCCGCCTGTACAATGGAATGATCCGCCCTCTCCAGCCCTACGGGATCCGCGGAGTGCTCTGGTACCAGGGGGAGGCAAACACCAACCGGCCCGACGAGTACAGAGCCCGTTTTTCGGCGCTCATCCGGGGCTGGCGCAAGGACTGGGCCCAGGGCGCCTTTCCCTTTCTTTTCGTGCAGTTGGCGCCGTATCAAAAGATGGTGTCCACCCCGCAGGAGAGCCAGTGGGCTGCTCTTCGGGAAGCGCAACTCCAGACTTTGGAGTCGGTGGAGAATACAGGGATGGCGGTAATTACAGACTGGGGACACGAAACCGACATTCACGTGAAACAAAAACAGCCCGTGGGCGAACGCCTTGCCTTGCTCGCGCGGAAGCGCGTCTACGGCGAACCCGTGGTTGCGTCGGGACCGCTGTTCAAAAAGCTCGAAGTCCGCGACGGGAAAGCGACCGTTCATTTCTCGGAGGTGGGCACCGGACTGCGGGTGCGCCGGATGGTCCTTGAATCGGTGATAACGGACACCCGGAACGGCACTGGGGGCGCCTTGCACGCGGCCAAGGACGAGGACCAGAGCGCGGCGCCGCCCGCGTTGGCGGGGTTCACCATAGCGGGGGCCGACCGCATTTTTCACAACGCCACGGCGGAGTTGGAGGGCGGCACGGTGGTTGTTTCAAGCGCGCTTGTCCCTGCGCCCGTAGCGGTCCGGTACGGTTGGGCGGATTATCCGACGGGCAACCTCTTCAACAAGGAAGGGCTGCCCGCATGCCCGTTTCGCAGCGACGACTGGACGCGGGAACTCCAAAATCACGCCCCTCGCTAAACACGCCCCCCAAGACCCTGGGAACCTTTCGCGGGCCGTTTACCGGCGACCCCGCGCTTTTGCCCTCCTTGCCCAGCCTCACCTGAGGCTGGGATCGCTCGCCTCCAAAACCACTTCCCCGGATAACTTGGGAGACGTACTCAGCTTTTGGTCGCCTACAGGCAGCTTCGGCAGCAGGAAAAAACCGTATCCCTTGCTGAGACTCCCCACAGTCACGATCTGTCCCTGAAAGGCGACTTTGCGGAACGTCTTGGAAGAACTGCCGGAAAGCGTCAGCGACCCCGCGAACACACCCGAGGTGGCATCGTTAAAGTTCGAGAGCGTGACCGTATTTGTACCGGACTCGACGGTCACCATGTTCGTGACCCCCTTCAAACTTGGATTCGAAATCGTCACGTTGCGGCTAAATTCGCGCGCCTCCGTATCCAGGCCGCCCTTGGAAAAGGAGAGACGCGCGTTGGCACTCCCAGCGGGCAAGCCCATGACGCGCTGCCCAGCGGCGAGGTTGCGATAATAGCTGCCCGCAACATCGAGGTTCAATGGCCCGAACCCAGCCGCGTAAACCGTGTCTGCGGTGGCGGGCTTGGTCCATTGCACACTTCCAAGGACGCTGTTGAGGGAAGGATTCTTGTCCTGAGCGATGAAGTTGAGAGTCCCCGCAAGCACGCCTTTGCCGCTGCTCCAAGGCGCGTGCAGAACCGTCTCGCCGCCCAACCCTAGCTGCGTGGTTGCCGTTATTTTGGTGCCATCGGCCAGGGTCACATCAGCCGTTGTTGCCCCTCCCGGGGCGGCGACCGTTAAAACACCAAAGCCAAACCCCTGCGGCAGAGCAGGATTTGAATCCGTCTGTTTGAAGCGCACGGAATAACGACCGGCGTATGAAGCGCAGGAATTGGAAGCACTCCAGGGAGAACGCACGCCAGAAACAGCCGCGTCATGAGAACCATCCGTGAGCTTCCCACTCATGCGTTGCGTGGTTGCATCCAAGAGGACGTTTAGCTTCACGGCCGTCCCCAAGGCTGTTGCAGGCACCGCGATGGAGGCCACCTTCGAATTCAGCGATCCCACATCCAGGGTGGTGTTGATCGAAACGACCGTGCCACCCACCGTCAGTTTGCCCGAACACAGTCCCGCCGCAGTTGTCGTGAGTTGCAACGCTCCTGCCAGATTCCGATTGAGAGAAACGTTGGGAGCGACCAATCCAGCGAAACTGCCGATAAGCCCGGCAGGCAGTGGCGCGACCTCCACGGTGTACGAAACAGAAGTCCCAGCCACACCGGCCGAGCTCTTTGGGGTGACGCTGAAAGCATAGGTTCCGGCTTGGCTGGGCCGGCCGGCAATCACGCCCGTTGCGGCATTAAAGGTGAGTCCTGCCGGCAACTGTGTTGCAGAGTAGGTCTTCGCCGTCGCGATGCTTGGAGGAGTCAGCGTGAACGCCAAACCCACGCTTGCGGCAATCGTTTGCGCAGGCTGGTTGAGCGTGAAGGCCTGCCCTCCGATGGTCAGCACAGCGGTCCGCGCCGCCCCTGACGTGTTTGGAGACACAGCGACGGTCAAGGTCCCCGTGCTGGCAGCAGACGATCCCAAATTCACCCACGCGGGCACGCCGGAGGCGGTCCACGTTTGCGAGGAAAACACCTGCAGCGGGTAAGCGCCACCGAGAGCCGACACATTCAAACCGGCCGAACCAAGAACCGTGGTGGCTTTTGTGACGGTGGCAGTGGCACTGGTGGTTTTTCCACCCGAATCCGTGAGCGTCACCACGTAAGAAGCGGAAGTCCCCATGGTACCACCCGCGACCTGGCCGCCATAGATTTTATCAGCGGCGCCTCCGTCTTTGTGCGCCCCGTCGTCATAGAGAACAAAGGAACGAGCCGGGTTGGCCGCCGTGACCTTGACCCGGATGTCGTCCAGGTAGATTTTGGGCGCACGCGCAGGAGGCTTTGCATCATACCCCGCGAACTGAAAACGGAGTTTCAAAGTGTTGACCAACTCGGAGGCGACAAGGGCGTAGCGATAACTTTGTGCGACATGGTTTTTTCCAGTCTCGCTCAAGCGGGTTTGCCAGGTCGCTCCGCCATCTGAGGAGACTTGGAAGAACCATCCGTTTGTGGAAATCAAATCCTCCGTCGCGACTTTGAACTCCACGGAACCCGAGAGCCCGGCGGCTTGGATATTCTCAGTCGTGGTGACCATGCTGTCAGCCGCTGCAGTCGACCCTTTTTCAAAAACCAGCGCATACCCCGTGAACCCAAGGGTGCCGCCTGGGATCGCCTGTGCAAAGGTGTTCTGCGGTCCGGAGACGTTGATCGTCCAAGCTTTAGTCGTGCCGCTCCCTGTCCAAGGACTCGAGGCGGTGGAGGCCATGGTTTCTTCAAACACGTTGGAAGTGACAGTGCCGCCATCCAGATACTTGACGGTAGCGCTCGCAATCGTTGCGCCCGCAGCGGCGCTTCCACTCACGAGCACCCAAGGACCACCAACATCGCCTGCGGCCGGCAACAAAACAGTCGCGCTGTTTACGCTCGGAGCCGCCGTTGTCACGACAGCTGCGAGCCCCACATCAAAAGAGGCTCCGCTCGAAACGTCGCTGCTCGCGATGTGCAGAGCCGCGGCTTTGCTTCCGAGCGATCCAGCGGTGCACTGCACGCCAAAATTCAGGCTCCCCCCTGCTGCCAGTGACCCCGAAAGAACGCCACTCAACGCAAAACCAGCGCTGTCAGCCCCGTCCAAGGTGATGCCGGAAACCACAAGCGTCGAAGTCCCGCCGTTCACAATGGTGAAAGATTTCTCCGCCGTCGCCCCGTAAACAACGTCGCCAAAACTCACGGAGCTTGCACCGTCGACGAGGCTCGTTCCGCCTTGTTTGACCACAAGCTGCTTGGAAAGCACCGTCGTTCGCACCGCCAGCGCCGGGTAGGCCGAGGTCTTTGCCTCGTAGCTGAGGATGCCTTGATATCCGCGGGGCGGGCCGTTGGACGAAACAACTTTATTGTTAATCCCAAACTCTGCGAGCCAGGCCTTTGTCTGATCTGCCTGCAACGTGGTTGAGGCCCAGTGTGCCGTTGCGGCCACCTCTGGAAACAGGACACGGTTCACACATGCCACAGCTCTCGAGGCATCGTTCGCGGAAGTCAGCGTGTAATCAATAAGCGTCTGCAATTCCTTGATGTTGAGCAATCTCCAGTCCGAGTACCCCGCCTGCACAATACCTTCGGCCCAGGCAATGGCCCCCTTCCAATTCAGGGCGGCACTGGGAGCCTGAAGCCACATCAATCCCGTATCCAGATCGGTAACCGTTCCATCTCCATTGTTAAAGTAATTATGCCCGTTGGTGGGCTTGGCGTTGCGAACGTAGCGCGCATGAAAACGCTCGTTCCCGCCCGCACTCAGTGTTTCCCCAACCGGCTTTGGCCCGAGGCCCCCGCCAGCGTTCCCTGACCACACATTGGAGCCGCTGCCATACACATCACTCGTCCACCAGTACTGCGCCGCGCCTTTGGGATTGTCGGCGAAATACTGGGTATCGAGGGCGGGATTGTTTTTGCCGAAGTTGAAGAGCGAAAACAGTTCACCCGGCGTGGGGAGCCTCCAATCAGAATAACCGCCCGTGCGCAGAGTTCCGGCATTCGCCAACGCCGCCGTCCACGTCGATTCCCCGTTATCCACACTCTGCCACATCAAGCCCGTGACAAGATCCGAGACCGTTCCGTTTCCGTGAGCTGTGAACGCTTGCGCGTTGAGGGTGTAATCCGCGTCTTCTCCCTGAACGTCCGAGAGCCCCGCAGTTTGTCCCGTATCGGGAAGTTTGAGCATGCTTGGGCCGGCCATCGGATAGGCGGAAATGCGGCGATCGTTGTTTCCTGAAATGTAGGTGGTCGTGGTGGTGGTCTTTTGCGCCGTTGTGCCACCGGCGGAAGTTTTGGCTCCAATGGGTAAACGCCACGTCGTGGTCAGGGTCTTGGCACTGCGGTCGAGTTTCCAGCACAGGTCGTAGGTGTCAGTGCCTTGGGTGTAGCTCATGACATACGCGTCCGCACTCGGGACCGCGGTGCTCGCGTTGTCCTGGACAAAATGCCCGCCCTCGAGTTTGAGCGCGACAGGGTTGAGAAACCGGGTGATTTTCATCTCCACCTCCAGAGGTTGCGCTTGATAGCCGACGCCGTTGGCTCCCTCGGCTCGCAGGGGAACCACCGCCGGTTGAGGATTTACCTGTCTGTCCACATACGACACCGTGCCGTAAAATTTGGAATTCATGTAAGGCGCCGAAGGCGTCCATTTGTTGTTACTCAAGCTGCCGCGCGCATGGTAATGGTAGCCCAAGTCCCCATGGTCGTGCCCCCCGCAGGCATCGAGCGTCTGCAACGGTCCACCATCGGGCTCCACATAACCGTACATCGGGTATCCGTCCAGGACCCACGCGATCGGAATGGCGTTACCCAAAACCGGCGTCAAATGCGCGGGCGCGATGTGGTAGTGGTAGTCATCCGCCATCCCCGAGTGGCCGCCATAAGCATCCAATTCCCCCAAGTCATACGAGTATCGGCCCGTATTGTTCCTCGGATTAAAAATCGGAATCCCATCCGCCCCCAACGCGATTGCCCCGCGAAGAAAGGTTTCACTCGTGATGGCCATCGGAGCACTCGCGGGCACGGGCGCCAGTGGAATTCTCCAAGTGTTGCTTGAGTTACCCGCGAAAAACGCGGCTGGAAGCGGGATCTGTTGGTTCCACGCAGTGATCCCCACCATCAAGTTGGGCATCAACGTCCTGTCCGGAAGCCCGTCGGACTCTTCGTAAAAATACGAAGCGTCCCAAGTGGTTCGCACCTTCGGCTTAAACGGCGCAAAAGAAGCCGCGATCCGCTGCGCCCTGGCCGAAGTTGGAGCGGCGGCCGCTTTGGCAGGGGCAAACCACTGGGGCACGCCTCCTCCCTGAGACGCGAGGTCGTGCGCCTCCACACAAACGGGACCGGCCAGCACGAGGGTCAAAAGCGGGAGAACAACACGGAGTTTCATTTGAAAAATAGATTGAGCCGTTGAAAGCTCGTTTTTACGTTGAGGCGAACCACACTAGCAATCGGGCACCCTTCGGGAAAGGGCTTTTGGAGCGGGTTCCGAGCATTTTTGGCCGCCCATTTTTACACAGATTGCAATCCACTCGACAGCCATCAGGCTGAAGCGTACTTCCGATTATGGAGATTAATGTTGGCCCCCTGCTCAACCCCTCTCCATGATACAGACACCCCAACCCGATGTCGTTTTTGCTATTTAAAATCTCGGCGGCCCTTCTCGCCACCACAGGCGCTGCCCTCGCAGTTGCGGACTCGGCCTCCACGGTCCGAAGCGCGACGAGTCTTCTTTTTGAAAAGAGTTGCGTCAACTGTCACGACGCAGAAACGCGCAAGGGAGGGCTCAATCTTGAAGCGGTGGATTTCGCGATGCAGGGCAAGATACAGACGGATCTGTGGACGCGCATCTACGACAGAATTGCCTCGGACGAAATGCCGCCCGCAGACAAGACACGCCCTAATGCGAAGGACGTGGAACAGGCCCTCAGCGCAATCAGGCCGCAGTTGATAAAGGCTGACGCCGCGCGCCGCGAGGTGGTGCAGCGGCGCCTGAACCGGGTGGAATATCAAAACACGGTGCAGGAGCTTCTGGGCGTGGACCTCGAACTCAAACACCTGCTGCCCGAGGACCAAAAAGCAGGAGGGTTCGACAATAACGGGGAAGCGCTGGCGATGTCGCCCGACCAAATGCAGGGCTACCTCGAGGCCGCGCGCGCCGCCTTGCAGGCAGCCATTGTGGAGGGAGCACGACCGCAGACCGAGTCCTTCAAGGTGAATGCGCTTCAGGAAGTGAAAGCCTATCTCGAACAGGGAACCTACAGTCTTTTGGACGACCGCGTCGTGATTTGGGTAAGCGACAATTCGAACTACTCCAAAATTTCAACCCGCTCCAAACGCGTACCAGAGCGGGGGCGTTACCGCTTCGAGTTTCAAGCGGCCGCTTATCAAGCCAGCGATCCTGTGGCTTTTAGTGTGACGGCTTCCACCTTCGATGCGAAGTCTCCCAGTTTCACCAACCTTGGCTATTACGAAGTCGGACCCACGCCTCAAACCTTCACCCTCGAGGCCGAGTTGGAAGCGAAGTCGGCGATCCAGTTTTTTGCGTTGGGACTGCCCACGTGGCGCAGCAAAAACAAGGACGCCCCTCCCCCCAAAGGCGTCGGCTTTGGGGAGGTGACGGTGACGGGCCCCCTCGCCGAAGACTGGCCGCCCAAACGACACCGGGACCTTGTGGGCAACGCCGATCTGCAGCATGGCACGGTTGCCGATGCAGAAGGCATCCTGCGGCGTTTTGTGCCCCTCGCCTTCCGTCGTCCAGCGCGCCCGGGCGAGGTGGAACGTTACGTGCGCCTCGTGGAAGCCCGCCTGAAGGAGGGCCGGGGATTTGTGGAAAGCCTTAAAATCGGGCTCACCGGGGTTTTGTGTTCTCCGAACTTTCTGTATCTGCGCGAAGACTCCAAGCCTGCTGCCCAGGGTATTTCAAACTACGAACTGGCTTCGCGACTCTCGTATTTTTTGTGGAGCGCGCCCCCCGATGAGACGTTGCTCGCTCTTGCAGAAGCGGGCGGGTTGCGAGACAAAGACACCCTCAAAACACAGGTGGAGCGACTGCTTGAGAGCACAAAAAGAGAGGCGTTCGTCAAAAACTTCACGGGGCAATGGCTGCGTTTGCGTCAGATCAACGACACCACTCCCG
Organism: Chthoniobacteraceae bacterium; assembly: GCA_947476255.1. GTDB lineage: Bacteria > Verrucomicrobiota > Verrucomicrobiia > Chthoniobacterales > Chthoniobacteraceae > Chth-196. The sequence goes on from CANJPY010000020.1 coordinate 50,675, forward strand.
ACACAAAGCTGTATCCAAATTTTGATGAACTGCTGCAAAAGAGCATGGTCTGGGAAAGCGAAGGCTTTTTCCGCGAAATGCTTCGCAGCAACGCGCCTCTGGAGGATTTTCTGGACTCCAATTGGGCCATGTTAAACCAGCGTCTGGCAGAGCACTACGGCGTCCCGGGAGTGAAAGGGTTGCCTGTGCGCAAATGCAACCTGCCCGCGGGCAGCGTCCGGGGGGGAATCCTCACCCAGGCCGCCGTTCTCAAGGTCACCGCAAACGGAACCACCACCTCTCCCGTGCTTCGCGGCGTCTGGGTGCTGGAAAACATTCTGGGCAAGCCCGTCCCTCCGCCTCCCCCGAACACGGCAGGCATTGAACCTGATATCCGTGGGGCAATCACGATTCGGGAACAACTCAGCCAGCACCGCAACAGCGAGAGTTGTAACGCTTGTCATCGCAACATCGATCCTCCGGGGTTCGCTTTGGAGAGCTTTGATCCCACGGGCGAGTACCGGGAGAATTACAAACGCTGGCTTGTCACCAATGCCGAGCGCAACTGGGGAAAGCTCGACAAAGGTGGCCGCGTGGATGCCAGCGGCACGTTTGCCGGCGAGGCGTTTGGCGGCATTCATGACTTCAAGCGACTCTTAAAGTCCCATCCGGAAGACTTCTGCCGCTGCCTTTGTGAAAAGATTCTCACCTATGGCTTGGGCAGAGAAACGGGCTTTAGCGACAGGGAACAAATCGAACAGATTGTGCGTCAAACACGGGCTGAAGGAAACGGTTTGCGCAGCCTGCTGAAAGCCATCGCTAGCAGTGACATTTTTGCAGCCCCCTAACCCACGCACTTTCCCATGAAAAAACTTTCCCGCCGGACTTTCCTGCATGGAATGGGTGTGAGCATGGCCCTTCCGTTTTTGGAGGCAATGTATTCAGGAAGAGCGCTGGGCGTACCCGCCGCCGCCCCGAAGCGTTTTGTGGCGATCAACATTCCTCTCAGCTTCATCCCCGAAAACTTCTTCCCTTCTGAAGCAGGCGCGGACTACGCCTTGAGCCCGTATCTTCAACTCGGCGAAGCACTCAAAAGCGACTTTAGCGTGATCTCAGGCACCAGTCATCCCGGCGTCGACGGAGGCCATTCAGCCGAAAAATGCTTCCTCACGGGAGCACCCTCACCCGGGTCACGGTCCTTCAAAAACACGATCTCCTTTGACCAGCACTTGGCGGAGCGCATCGGCGAAAGCACCCGTTTTGCCTCGCTGACCCTGGGCGAAAACACACTGTCCTGGTCGGCAAACGGTGTTGCGATCCCGCCCGAACCCTCGCCACGCAGGCTGTATTCAAAACTGTTTTTGAGCGGTTCTCCCAAAGAAGTTGCGGCGGCTGAAAACGATCTTAAAGATGGCCGCAGCATCATGGATGCCGTGCTTGCGGAGGCCAGGGAGATGGAACGCTCGGTGAGTTCCGCCGACCGCGAGAAGCTGGACCAATACTTCACGGCTGTGCGCGCCACGGAACAGCGCCTTGAAAAGATGCAAAAATGGAACCAGACGCCGAAGCCCCGCGTGCAGCAGGCCTCGCCGGGGGAAATCCCCGCGACCGACCTCGTCGGGACCTTGCGCGCTTATTTTGAGGTGATGCGTCTTGCGCTGGAAACAGACACGACGCGGGTCCTCGCGCTGGGAGGCACTGGATACGGGGTGGTTCCTAAAATTCAGGGCGTTCAGTTGGGGTACCACGGCCTTTCCCATCACGGCAAGAACCCGGAGATGCTGGCACAATTGGAACTCATCGAACGTGCGACGCTGGGCGCATTTTTTGAGTTTCTTGCCAGCCTCAAATCCGTAAGCGAAGGTCCCGGAACGCTTCTTTCCAACACCCAGATTTTTCTCGGGAGCAACCTTGGCAATGCAAGCGGACATATCACCACAAACCTCCCTGTTGTTTTGGCGGGTGGCGGCTACAAGCACGGAAGACACTTGGCCTTTGATCCCAAGAACAACTATCCGCTTTCCAATATGTTTGTGAGCATCGCCCGACAGATGGGTCTGGAAACAAACGCTTTTGCCAGGAGCACCGGACCGATGGCAGGTTTGGTGTAGCTCCAAAAAGCAACGCTTCCAATCTCCCTGGACCAATAGCTAAAGCGTGGGCCCGGCCGGCTGGACCCTCGAAGGTTTTTTTATACCCGTCCTATAATTCGACGGGAGTCTGCATTACCATTCACATCCCACACCGCACACCACTCTTTACCCCGCAGCCCCACCAATGGCTTCCACGCTCACTTTTTTCCGCGCGCCCCGCGAGAAAATCTGTTTGCTCATGGTGTTCTTCCTGACTGCCTTCCTCGGGGAACTCCCCTCGCGAGCACAAAAAACCAATGCCTCTCCGCCAAACATTGCGCCTCCGCAAAACATGGAGACACGGGGCATCCCTCCTATTCCAAAAGAGGTCCAAACAGCCGTAGGAAAATATCTTTTCCTCGGCGGCTCGACCTTCAAGGGGTGGAACAGCGTCCGTCGCGAGCCCATCGTCACCACTCGCATTGGCAACACCACCCAGCTCCACCTCATGCAGGTACCGCTGGGGAAACGCGAGCCCATAATCCGGTGGCGGGAATCGGTTGCTGTGGGCATCTTCCGCCCCAATGACGGCAATTCGTTCGTGTTTCTCTCAGACACCAACGGGGACGAACAGTATCAGATCTACCTGGCGAATACGCCCCCCTCCAAGGAGCCTCCAAGGCTGCTCACCGATGGAAAAAGCCGGAATCTCAGCCCGAAATGGTCCGCCGATGGCGCCCAACTCGCCTACACTTCAACCCAGGGCAACGGGAAAGACAGCGACGTCTGGCTGGTAAACCCGAACACAGCCGAGGCACCGCAAAATCTTACCGGTGAATCGGGCATGGGGTTCAACCTGCTGGGCTGGTACCGCGACCAGCAAAGCCTTCTTTTAAGCCGCGATATCAGCAGCTTTCGCACCGAGTTATGGAGCCTCAACGTGGCCTCGCGCCAACGGATCCTGCTGACAAAAAAGGGGGAGGACGTCTCTTACTCCAATGTTCGTTTGGGACCCAACGAGTCCTGCCTCTACGCCATCACAGACGCCTTTTCAGATTTCCGCGAAATCACCCGCATGGACCTCAAATCCGGAGTGCGCACCCCGCTTACCAGCCATATCCCGTGGGATATCGAAGCGTTTGAAATTTCAGGCGACGGCCGCTGGTTGGCGTTCACCAGCAACGAAGAGGGTTACTGCCGGCTGCATCTGTTGGACTTGGAAACCGGCAAAGAACGGGATGTCCCGGACCTCGGCAATGCAATCATCTCCAATCTTCAATGGCACCCTCTGCTTGGCGAGCTTGGCTTCTCACTCAACACCTCGCAAAGCCCAAACGACGCCCATTCCTTCGCCCCCGACTCAGGCGTGGTGACGCGCTGGACAAACCGCCCGAACAACGCCCAACCCTTGACGAATTTTAGTGAGCCGGAACTCGTCAAAATCCAGAGCTTTGACGACCTCCCAATCTCTGGCTGGCTGTACATGCCCGAGAGCAAGAAATTTCCGCCGCCACGGCCCTTGCTCATCTCCATTCATGGAGGCCCCTCCAGCCAGGCGCGACCCGATTTTCGAGGCACTGGAAACTATTACATCAATGAACTTGGAATCGCCATGCTGTATCCAAACGTCCGCGGTTCCAGCGGATACGGCAAAAAGTTTTTGGACTTGGACAATGGCTTCAAGCGCGAAGACGCCGTGAAGGATATCGGCGCCTTTCTCAAATGGACAGAGCAGGAACCCCGAATCCAGAAGGACCGTATCGGCGTGATGGGAGCAAGTTATGGAGGCTACATGACCCTCTCCTGCCTGGCACACTACCCGCAGGTCTTTAGATGCGGGATCGACACGGTTGGCATCGCCAATTTCAACACCTTTTTGCGGGACACCTCGGAGTATCGAAAGGCGAATCGACGCCAGGAATACGGCGATGAACGCAACCCACAAACACACGACTTTCTCGAAAGGATATCGCCGCTCAACGACGCCGATAAAATCCGATCCCCCTTGTTTGTGGTTCAGGGACAAATGGACCCCCGCGTCCCAGCTTCCGAAGCCGAACAGATCGTATCCGCCGTGGCCCAATATGGCACCCCGACTTGGTACATGCTCGCAAAGGACGAGGGCCACGGGTTCAACAAAAAAACCAACTCCGATTACCTCTTCCTCAGCAGCGTCCTGTTTCTGAAACAGTACCTCCTCGGGCCCTAGAAGGCGCACAAAAACCGCCGGGCCCGGAGTTGAAAACCCTTCGAACTGGCGCGGGCGTCATCTTGGCAAATGCCTTTTTAGCGGGGAACTTCTGCAGCACCTCGCGCCTTCCACTCGAGAACCTGCTTGTCGGTGAGCAAGCGGGCAGTCAACGCCTTGCGGTCGATGCCGTGCAGCGAAGTCCTGCTCTCGATGGCCTGCACCGCCGCAGTGGCGGCAGACTGCGCCAGCACCATAAACACGGGTTCCATTCGAATCGAACCATACGCGATGTGGGTCGCACTCAAGCAAGTGGGCACCAAAAGATTCGAACACTCCCCCGCCTTGGGAAGGAGCGCGCCATAACCAATCGGATACGGAGGAAACCCGCCCACCTCGACGTCGCCTTCGTTGCGCACAAAGCCGTCGGCATCGACATACCGCTGCACATTGTGGGAGTCCATCGTGTACGCGGCCATCCCGACCGGAGCATCGGCTTGTTCCCGTCCCTGGCAGTGCGCTTGGTTCATCACCAATTCCCCGCGAATGCGTCGCGCCTCGCGGATGTACAACTGTTTCTGCCAGCCCGCACCGCGGGTAAATTCGTCCTTGCACATGCCCCAGCGCGCCACTTCTGCGCGTATCGGGTCGGGGACCCTGGGGCTGTTGGCGAGGGTCCACATTAAACCCTGCTGGTAATGCAGATGCGCCGCCACAATTTTTTCCCGCTCCGCGTACGACGCTTCCGGATAGGCATAGTTCTGACCGATGAAATCCGTGGAAAATCCCGTGCGGTTGTTGGTGTCGGTTTTACGGTTGGGCATGGGGGAATTAATCCAAGGCAAACCCCGTTCTCCGGCTTCGAAATTTCGCAGCAGCAACTCGTATCTTTCCGGGGCGTAATCTGCGGGTTTCTGGAAGGGAATCTGGTTCTCGGGATGGTCGGTCAAACACATGCGAAAACAATACGCCTGCACGCGTCCATCCCCCGCGCCCTCCTCGCCGGGGCCTTTCGGATCGATGCCCGGCAACAGGCCGCTGCCCGGATCACCGGGAACGCGGTAGGCCGAAACACGGGGGGAAAGCTGGTGGAACTTCGCCTGTTTAACCTGCACGCCATTGAGGGTCTCCCCGAATTCCGCGTTTGCTTCGCGGCCCACGACGTAAGACACCCCGGCCACCGCAGCCAGATCGCCCTCATAACCGGCATCGATGAATTGAGCGGCCGAAAAGGTGTCGCCGTCCTCCATGACAATGCTTTTGATACGCGTTCCCTCCATGCGCGCGCCCCGCCCGCGCTCCCCCGAGCGGCTTGCTCCGGAGCGGTCAATCCGTTTGCCGTACACCACTTCGATACTGTCCCGGCGCACCCACTCCTCCAGCACCCCCAAGGCCGCGGAGGGTTCGAAAGTCCACATCGTTGTCTCCTGTTTTTCCGTTCGGGTTTGGCCGTTGTCTTTGTACTCCTCGGGCCTCTGCCATTTCCAAGAGCCCGTGTCGTTGTAAACGCGGCGGATCCCCTCGTAAAACTCGCGGGCGATCCCGCCAATGGCAGCCTTGTTTCCGATGTCCGTCTGTCCGAGTCCGCCCGTAGTGAGTCCTCCGATGCGGTCCCCTGGCTCAAGAACGAGCACGCTTTTGCCCATTCGTTTGACCTGCACCGCCGCCGCTATTCCAGCCGCATTGCCGCCGTAGATCACGACATCGGCGGAACGTTCAGCGGCGGACATGGAACACGGCCAGAGAATCGTCAGCGCGACTGCCGCTGTAGAGAGAGGAAGAAAAAAACGCACCTGGCTGGGGGAACAAAACATTTCACCGATTGAAGCAGTATCCATGCCGTGGCTGCCTCTGACACCACGCGCACCGACGGTCCGGCAAAGCGGCGCCACAAGCTCGACGGCAGCCAGGTTCGCACACCAAATGTGAGCTCCGTCCAAACACTCCACCTTCTGGCCATGGAGCACGAAGACTTCGAGCCCTCCAAGTTCTCCAACGCCCCGGGCAAACTGAAGGTGGCCCTGCACGCGCGCAAACACCCCTTTCCCCGCCACCGGACTCCACGGCAAGCCTAGTTTCCCCCCTTTTCCTTCGCGTATAAACTTACAAACACAGGTTGTAACTCGACAGAGGACAGCTTCTCTGCGAAACTCACGTTAATTCGTACCCTTTATGCGCCCCACTTTCACTAGCGCCCTTCTGTTCTTGTTGTGTACCGCAGTCGTGCACGCTGCGGAAAGTACTTCGAGTTCTTCCAAATCGGGTTCCCGCCCTGCGGAACAAACAAGCACCGCCCCAAAAGAGGCGTCCAAAACGCGCAAAGTAACGAAGGAAAAACCCGCGCCTCCCTCGGGAGACAAGGCGAACCAGTCTGACGAAGAACGGTTCACCGTGGCACGCAAGGCTGCTTACGAAGATGCAAAAGTCGCGGAATTGCGCGCCAAGGTGGACTCGGCAAAGAACGATGACACCGCCAACAAAGCGATGCGTTCCTATCTGCGTGCCCTCTATGGAAAAATGCGCTCCATTGAACCTTCCTTGGAAGAACGCATTAACATGACCGAAGCGGCTGCTTTACGGGCCTTTCCGCAGGCACAATAACGCCACTTTTTCTCGCCTCGCGGCATCGTTATTCCGGTTCTCACCAGTACGCTCCGCAGCCAAAGGGTTCGGTGCAGTCCCCCCGTAACACGCCCGCATGACCTACCTCCACGCTCATGCCGCGGTAAACCTCGCCTTGGCCTGCGTCTTGTGGACCGTGCAACTGGTCATTTATCCTGCCTTTCCCTTCATCGAACCCAGTCTCTTTCAGCGCTGGCATAACCGTTATACCGGTGCCATCACCTGGATTGTCGCCCCCTTGATTCTTCTCCAAACCGCTGGAGTGGCCGCACGCCTCTTGTTTCTTCAAAAGCCCGATCTTCTGTGGACCGCAGAGGCGTCCTGCACACTTGTCGCGTGGACCGTGACTTTCGCGTCCTCCGTCCCCCTTCATGCGCGGCTGCAGAGACAGCGCTGTGAACCGGCCATGAGAAAACTGGTGCTCACAAACTGGCTGCGCACGGCCTCCTGGTCGGCCACGGCCCTCTGCAGCTGGCTGGCACTTGGGCCCGCTTAAAGACCTGAGCCTCACGCTTGCCCTCAGGAATCTTTGCCCCGTCTTTTGCCCCGTCTTCTCTGCTCCTAAAGTCGGTTTTTTAATAGAGTAGGGAGACGAGGATGGTTTGCGGCCACAACCACTCCTTGTCCTCCTCTCCCCCTCATCGAACCGGACGGGCGGATTTCCCGCATCCGGCTCTCGGAGGCTGTTCTCCGGTTTGCTTCATTTGCATTGCCGTGTGGCGTTCGTGGGAAAACGAGTCAGGCCGTATTGCTCATGCAGGCG